>CAVAIA010000017.1:0-10109 GCA_963588595.1 bacterium
CAGGCAACCATGTGTGCATGGGGAAAAGACCAGCTTTTGTCCCAAAACCAATCGCTGCAAAAACAAACGCGATTTGAATGAGCATGCCATCAAATTGTTTAGCAACAGGCAGCAAAGACGTCCAAAAAACAGCTTGGTGAGGATCGCTCATTAAGGACGCTGCATCGGCATAGACTAGAACTGTTCCATAAAGACCGAATGCTACACCAGCTGTGCAAACAATGACATATTTCCAAGACGCTTCCAAAGTCGTCTTCTTGTTATAGCAACCAACTAAAAAGACTGTTGAAAGCGTTGTTGCTTCAATTGAAGCCCACATCATGATTATGTTGTTTGAAAGGACAACTAAGAGCATCGAAAAAACAAACAATGAGAAGAATGCGTAATAAGACTTTATTTGACCCTTTCCAACATTCCCAATTTCCTCGTCGTGTCTAACATAAGGAATTGAATACCATCCTGTCAAAAATCCAATCACACCGATTAAGGCAAGGAACACCATCCCTAGCCCATCGAGGTGGAACCAGAGCCCCAAAGCGTCAATGGACTGACCAGAAGACCCGACTTGGACAACAAGAATAATCGCCAAAACAAGCACGGCTGTTATGCTCGCAAAGTGGATCCCTTCAAAAACAACCTTCGGCGTCGACTTTGCGGGAAGGATTGCGATCAATATTGCCGCAAAGCACGGCAATAACATGATTGCTATCATTAATGCTGAATAATCCATATCCTGTCCCCTATCCCTTCAATTCCATTAAATTATCTGAATTAAGTGATTTAAAGCTTTTGTGAACTCTAAAGCAAATAATAGCCATAATAATCACAGCAAAAATTGCGTCAGTCGCAATGCCAATCTCAACTATCTCAGGAGCGGTTGGCGCTAACAAAGCAAGTGTTAGGTGAGAACCGTTTTCCATCAAACAATATCCAAACATTTGTTTTACTATGTTGCGTTGAGAAACGATGCACGTAAGTCCGATAAAGAAGTGAGCAAGCGAGACAGCCAGCGCTGGTTTTACTTCCGCCGATGTTGGAAGCTCGATAAATTGGACAACGAAGAAACAAATTGCAACCTCAGCAATCGCGAGTATTATTGATACTGCAGGTTTAACAACAGGTTCGATGTCCTCTTCAGGATTTCCCATTTTCTTCAACGTGAACAAAACAACGGCGGGCACGAAAATAACTTTTGTCAAAAATGCCGTTGCTGACCATGTAAAGAGCTCACTTGAACCGGTAGTGGCGCCAAGAGAGATAAAAATGGTAACTAAAACAAGCGACTGAATCGCGTAAACGTATGCTGATTTCTTTGGAGACTTAGTTAAAACCACCCAAAGAGATGTTAGAATCAGCAAACATCCTAAGACATTAACCACCATATAACCGCTCATAACTTAAAACCCCCTATCCTATCCAAGAAGCGCCAATAAAGCTTGAGCATATCGTCATAATTATCAAAACAGCGAATGCTATAACCATCGGTGTTGGAACTTTTTGTGATTCAGCAACAACCTTTGATGGCTCGCCCATCAAAACTTGACCCATCCACTTTAAGAACCAAGCAAAGCATCCAACTGTTTCAACCAAGAACAAAACAACTATCACCATCAAAAGGATATTTCCTTGAGCAGCCTCAAAAGATCCTGCGATAATTGAAAACTTTGAGAAAAATCCATTAAATGGAGGACATCCTGCAATTGCTAATGCAGCACATCCAAATCCCACAGCCAAAAGAGGTTGCTTCTTTAAAACACCTTTGATCTCTGGCAGCATCCTTGTTCCCATTGTGTAGCTAAAAGCACCAGCAACTAAGAAGAACAATGTCTTTGCAAATGCATGGTTGAACATATGCTGAACACCGCCTTGGAAAGCCATTTGAGATCCGAAAACAAAAAAGCCAAAGCCTAAAAAGATATATGACAATTGAGAAATAGTTGAAAATGCAAGAAGCCTTTTCATGTCTTTTTGAGGCAAATACATGAAGAAAGAGAAGATCATCGTGGCGATTGCGCCTACAACGATAACCCAACCAACTGCCTCAGGAATCGCACCCGCGCTCATCAAACAACGCGCCAAAACAGCAACGCCAACTTTAACCATCGACGCTCCATGTAAATAAGCCGAAACAGGAGTTGGCGCCTCCATAGCAGAAGGCAACCACATGTAAAAAGGAAGTTGAGCTGACTTGCCCCAAGCAGCGATTATTACGCAAATCAATATGATCGTTTTCCAATAATCGTCGAGATTTGCTATCGCATTTACCTCTAACGTTCCTGCTTGCATATAAAGACAACCTGCTCCAATATATAAGCCCAAAGCTGCAACGTGAGTCAAAATCAAAGCCTTCATTGCAGACTTTTGAGCTGTTGGAGTTCCATAATAGCCAATCAAAGCCCATGAACATGCCCCAGTTATCTCGAAGAAAATCAATTGAGATAGCAATGTGTTTGAATAAACAAGACCTGCCATAGCTCCTATAAACACTGTAAAAAATGCATAGAAACGACGCCTAGGAGCATCTGGATGCTCTTTATTTCCTTCGTTCATATAACCAACAGAATAGATTGATATTAAAAGACCGATGCCAACAAAACATGGCGCCAACATAACGCTCACTTTGTCAAACACAAACGACAAGATAACAGCGTCTCCCAAAGATGCTATTGTGAGTGTTTGCGTTTGAGCGCCATTTTGGGCCAAAACATACCAAATTCCAAGGGTTAAGCAAGTTGAAACCGCAGCTGCAGCGATGCAAAGCCACTTTGCGTATTTTTGAGGACACACAACAATAATAAACGCCACAACAAATGGCACAAAGATTGATGCCATAGACATTATTGATAAAGTCGAAATCATTTCAATATCCTCCTAAATCCCCAAGATACACAACAAGAAGGCACATGCGGATAATCCAACAATAGCCCACGTTTTTTTACCAAGGAACTTATATCTAACTCTGATTAGAGCATTTTCAACAAAGCCACAAATCCCGAAGAACACAACCATCTTTAAGAACCATACAACGATACCAAGCAAAACAGAGAGGATGTCATAACTAAGCATTGATGAAGTTACATATGGAAGTGCGCTTCCCCATGGGATAAATATAGCGAAGAACCACGAAACAACTATTATTTGTTTCATTGACATTCCAATTTTCATTAAAGCGAGAGATGGACCTGAGTATTCAGCTAACGGACCTTCTTGAATCTCTTGTTCAGCCTCAGCTAAATCGAAAGGAATCTTTCCAGTTTCAACATAGCAAGCAATCGCAAATGCAACACCTGCAACAATAACGCCGATTGGGCTGGATGCAACTAAGTTGCCTATTGAATAACCCATTCCTCCAATGTAGGTTGTCCCAGTTGCGAGGGCTACAACAACTAACGACAACATCATAGCTGGCTCGATTAAAACTCCAACCAAAAGCTCACGAACACCGCCGAGCCCAGCGTAGGTGTCGCCAGAATCGATCGCACAAAGGCTGAAGAAAAATCTTGATAGTGCCAACAAATATATAACTAAAATTATGTCTCCTAAAACTGGGATAGGGCTAACGCGAATTATCATCGGAACCCCGAAAGTCAAAGCAAGCATAGTTGCTATAAAAAGGATAGGAGTGAATCTATGAACAAAACTAGACTCCGCACTGTGAACATCTTCACGCTTAAACAACTTTGCGATGTCGTGATAGTCTTGCATGATGCCAGGACCTTTGCGTGAATGCATTCTAGCTCTTAGCCATCTTGAGAAGCCCGAAAAGAACGGAGCTAACAAAATGACGAGGAGTGCCTGCAAAACTGCAATAATGATGTTAGCCATAAGCTTACCTCTCCTCCTTCACCTATCTTAATCCAACAGCTAGCGCTAAAAACACAACCAGCGCGATAACAATATAGACGATATAAATCCTAAAATTGCCTTGCTCAATTTTTTGAGCTTGACGTCCAATCCAAGAAACAAATGCAGCAACTGCATCAACGATATATTTGTCACCAACAGTCTCTGCTTTCTCAGCTCCATGAACGGTTGCATTAAAGAAGTTAGCGAAATTTGCTGACGATGCAACAATTGCTTTTCTTGCTGCATAGATTGGCTTTAAGAAATGTTGAACTTCAGCTCCAACAGTTCCTGCAGTTATTGCCATTCCATTTTCAACTTTATAACCGCAAGCCCAAGGATCACGATCAGCGCTCACTTTCTCGCTCGACTTTGCCATCTTGAATGCAAGAATAAGAAGGACGAATGAAATTAACAAGATTGCCAACAATGGAGTTGAAACAGCACTTCCAATCACAGGGTTAATTATGTTTGCTCCATAAGCAGTTACAATTGCATTGCTCAACAAAGTCGAAGAAGCTATCTTCTCCATAATTGGGGCCATCCAAGGGGCGCCAACGCCAGCACAAACGCAAATAACAGCTAAAACAACCATAGCTGTTTTCATGGCAATTGGAACTTCCTTAGCATTAGCAGCACACTCACTTCTTGGGCGTCCAGCAAATGTAACACCATAGCACTTAACGAAGCAAGTAACTGCCAAAGCGCCAGTTATGGCAAGAGCAACTGCACCAAATGCAGTGAAGATCTTAACTAATGCATCTCCCTCCATCGCGGTTGTTATCAATGATTGATAAGTAAACCATTCAGAAACAAACCCATTTAGAGGAGGGATAGCAGAAATTGCTAGCGAGCCAAGCAAGAAACACATTCCTGTTACTGGCATAACCTTCCCAAGACCTCCAAGGATTTGCATGTTTCTTGTTCCTGTTGAATATAAAACAGATCCTGCGCCTAAGAAAAGCAACCCTTTAAACATAGCGTGGTTGAATAAGTGATAAAGACCTGCCATCAATCCTAAACCAGCTAAAACTGGCTTTCCCATCGCAACACCCATAAAGCCAATTCCAACTCCGAGAAGAATTATACCTATGTTCTCAACTGAGTGATAGGCCAAAAGCTTTTTGATGTCGTGTTCTGCAAGAGCATAAGCAACGCCTAGAACAGAAGACAAAGCACCTATCACCAAAACAACAATTCCCCACCAAAGTTGCACTTCGCTTCCTTGCAAAAGATCGAGCCCAACTTTAATAATTCCGAAGATGCCAATTTTGATCATTCCGCCGCTCATCAATGCTGAAACGTTAGAAGGCGCGGCTGGGTGAGCTTGAGGCAGCCATGAATGAAATGGGAACATTCCTGCCTTGCATCCAAAACCGAGGAATGCAAGCATAAACACAACGGATGCGATAACTGGACCGAAGTTGGTTTGTCTGAAAACTGAAAAATCGAGCGAGCTTGTTATGCCGCCCATGATCAAATAAGAAATCATTATCATCAAAAACCCGATGTGAGCCATTATCAAATAGAGGAATCCTCCCCTTATTGATTGCTTATTTTGCTCGATTATTACTAGGAAGTAACTAGTTAAAGACATAAGTTCAAAGAAAACGAGGAACCAAAAAGCATTGTCAACGGTGATCACCATATTCATTGAAACAACAAATAGGTTCATAAAAAAGCCAATGCTTCCAATTCCCTTACCTTTATATTCATCCAAATAAGATCCGCCATAAATCCATGCAAGCAATGCAAGAATGTTAATAACAATCAAAAGCAAGCCTGATAGCGGATTTAAAAGGATAGTGAAATTTGCAAAAGCAAAAGGAGTTGCGAAAGATGCCATGGACGATTGTCCAAATATGGACATGCAACCGACCACAATCGCGCACGCGGAAGCAACTATACCGAAAAGGCATGCTATAAGCTTCGACGTCGATTCACTCTTTCCTGTCAATAGAGCCAAAATTGACCCTACAACAGAAACCCCAGACGAAATGAAGAGCAGTTCCATTACTACCACCTTTCAATCTTTCAAGTCCTAAAAACTAGTTCCTATAAAAAAGTAAGCAACTACATTCTTTAAAGACAACATTGTGGATGAAACTTAGAATTTAAAAATAAAAGAAAAAAACTGTGCACTCTAACAGCTTAATAGAGAACATAATTTTTGTCTTTCCTCCAGAAACCCATAATAATGGACTCCTATCTAAACTCATCCCTGCTGATATTTTAAAACTTGAAATTTCATTGAGCATGTTCAATTAAAAAAAATTTTAAATTTCTCTAAAATTTTTAAGTTAGACACTGCTAATTAATTTAAAGAGATAGAATTAAGTTGTAATATATAAAAGGATGTGAGATGAAAAAAACAAAGAACAACGATTCCAACTCAACTATGCAAACTAAATTGCGTAGTTTGCCGCAAGTTGACGAGGTTATGAATCATGAAAATGTGTTGACATTAAAGCATGCTTTAGCGCATGACTTTCTAAAAGCTGCTGTTAGAGACACTTTAGATGACATTCGCGAGAACATTAAAAAAGATGCAACTTGCGAGTTTGAAGTGCCATCTATCGAGCAAATTGCGCATAGAAGTTGCGTTCATGCACTCCAACTCATTAAACCATCGCTTCGAAGAGTGATAAATGCTAGCGGGGTCATCATCCACACTAACCTTGGGAGGTCCGCTCTTTCAAAGGAAGCAATTGACGCGGTAAACGACGTTGCGAGCGGATACTCAACGCTTGAATATTCAACAGCGAAAATGGAGCGTGGATCTCGCCATGATCATATAGAGCAACTCATTTGCACTTTAACTGGCGCTGAGAGCGCTATAGCTGTAAACAATAATGCGGCTGCAGTCATGATGGTTTTAAACGAGTTTGCGCTCGGGTATGAAGCGATCGTTTCAAGAGGTGAACTTGTTGAAATTGGTGGATCTTTTAGGATTCCAGACATAATGAAAATGTCGAACGCAAAAATGGTTGAGGTCGGAACGACTAATAAAACTCATGTTTCTGATTATGAAGATTGCATTAATGAAAACACAGCTATGCTTCTTAAAGTCCACCCTTCAAATTATAGGATGGAAGGATTTGTTGAGGACGTTTCAATAAAAGACTTACAAAAGCTAGCGACAGCTGAGAATAAAAGAAGGAAGGATGCAGGAGGGTCTTATAACAAAGTCATCGTTTATGAAGACCAAGGCTCAGGCGTTTTAATAGAAGATGAATTTTTTAAGAAAAATGGAGAACATACTATAACTGAAGCTTTAAGGTTAGGCGTTGATTTGGTGAGCTTTTCTGGCGACAAGCTTTTGGGAGGTCCTCAAGCAGGCGTTATCGTTGGTAAAAAAGAACTAATTGAGAGACTAAAGAAAAATCCGCTAGCTAGAGCACTTCGATTGGACAAAATGACACTCGCAGCTCTCGAAGCGACTCTTAGAACTTACTTAGACGAAGAAGAGGCTAGAGAAAAAATCCCAACTTTGAAAATGTTGACCGAAGATAAAAATGCTGTTAAAAAAAGAGCTGGAAAGTTAAAGGATGTTTTATCTAAAAATATTGATAGCAAGCTTGCCAATTTTGAAGTTTGTAAAGAGATCTCAAGAGCAGGTGGAGGATCTCTCCCAATGTGTGACATAGACACCTTTGTTGTCGCATCAACTTTTAAAAAAGGAAGCGCAGAGGCTGCGGATAAATTTTTAGTTCAAAACAACGAGCCTCCTATTATTGCAAGGCTAACTCATGATCAATTGCTTTTTGACGCTAGAACACTTAAAGAAGAAGACTTTGAAGTTATTTTAAAGGCAATATTGGCTTATTTAGGAAGTCTATAAAGATGACTGATAGCATAAAGAATTCACCTAGCTTTATTATTGGAACCGCTGGTCATATTGACCATGGTAAATCAAGTTTAATTTTCGCTCTTTCTGGCAAAGATCCAGACAGACTCGCCGAAGAAAAAGAGAGAGGAATAACGATAACTCTAGGGTTTGCGAACCTTGATCTTGGAGACGGAATTCATGCTGGCGTCGTTGATGTTCCAGGACATGAGAAATTTGTTCGCGAGATGATAAGCGGGGCAACAGGAATCGACATAGCTCTTCTTTGCATTGCTGCTGATGACGGGATTATGCCACAAACTAAAGAGCACTTAAGCGTTCTCGAACTCTTGGGAGTCCCAACTTGCGTTGTTGCTATAACAAAATGCGACTCTGTCGATGAAGAATTGTCAAACATTGTCAAAAATGACATTTGCGATTATTTGAAAAACACTCCTTATGATGGATCTGAAATCATTAAAGTTTCTAGCAAAACAGGATATGGGCTCGAAGAACTTAAGAGGTCGTTGTTAAAAGCCTACAAAAAGACTTCAAGACACATTCTAGGTGACACAGCTCGACAACCTGTGGATCGCGCGTTTACCATTAAAGGAGCAGGAACAGTTATAACAGGAACGCTTTGGAGTGGGCAAATAAATTTAGGTGACCAACTTGAGATTTTGCCTTCAAAGAAAAAGACTAAAGTTCGATCGATTCAAATTCATGACAAGCCGCAAGAAGTCGCTTATGCAGGAAATAGAGTTGCTCTAAACTTGTCGAACGTTTCTCTTGACGACATAAAGCCGGGATGCATGGTTGCAACTCCAAACACTATCAATCCAAGTAACGTTTTTGATGTCCAATTCAAATATATCTCAACTCAAAGTTCACAAAAACCGCTGATGAGCGGAAGTGAAGTTCACATATCTCATGGGACTAGCGAAACAGTTGGAAGAATTTTGTTTTTGAATGGCAAAGAAAGCGTGTCACCTGGAGAAACAAGCTTCGCTCAAATTAGAACTAACGTAAAATTGCCAATTAGCTATCTTGATCGTTTTATCGTTAGAAGTTATTCCCCCGTTGAAGTCATCGGAGGAGGCACAATTCTTCGAGCACACCCAAGAAGAAAAACTAATTTAAAAGATAGCGAGATGAAGCTGTTAGATGCACTATTGTCTAAAGATGAAGATGCTATCGTTGCTTGCGCGTTTGAGTTGCAAAATCAACCTATTACTCCCCGCGCACTCTCGAGATTTTGCGGACTTCCTGAAGATGTTTGCAAAGTTTGCTTGATAAAACTAAAAGAAGTTGACAAAAGCGTTTGCGTTGACAAAAGTTGTTGCATATTTGCAACAAAGCAAATTTTTAACAATTGCCTAAACACAATCGAAAGCGCGCTAAAGCGCTTCCATGCAAAAGAGCCAAAGGCAACGGGTGTGTCCAAGGAATACCTAAAGGAACTTTCTTTTTCGCATATTGATTCAACCGCATTCGATGCTCTGCTTTTCAGGCTTGAGGAGAGAGGCGACATCTATATCAAAAATGGCGAGATCTCACATAGCACTGCTGGATCAGGAGCAGTTGCAGCGCTTGAAGAGTCAAAAGAAAAAATTATGAAAATGATGATAGAAAAGGATCAAAATCCTCCTTTTATAAAAGACATATCAGGTCTTGTTAAAATAGACACAAAACTTTGCGCAAAAGCTTTGACCAGCCTTGAGAATGAGAAAAAAATTGTTCGAATTTCAAAGGATTTCTATTTCGTTGAAGAGGTTCTTGAGAAATTGAAAGAAAAGGTAATATCATCGCTAAATCAAGGGAATGGAACTGTTGCACAATTGAAAGAAGCAATGAATACATCCAGAAAATATGCAGTTCCTATTTTGGAATATTTTGACAAGACAGGGCTGACTAAAAGAGATGGTGACGCGCGAGTTTTAAATTAAAGTGAAAAATTCACAAATAATATATAATTGTAGTGTTTGATAAATATGGGAGTGGATGGGGCCTGGTGGCTCCCGCGGCCTTCAAAGCCGTTGTGGGACGATGCAGAACGTCCTTGGTGTGTTCGATTCGCATGCATTCCCGCCATTTTTTCTTTAACAAAATTCAATAGGAGCCGTACGACTCATATGATAGATAGCAAAGAGAATGCCCAAGATAACAAAATTCGTCTGACTAAACTCACTGAAAAAGGTGGTTGAGCTGCAAAATGGGGGCCAGGCGAGCTCTCAGAAGTTCTAAAAAGCATCACTCAAGACCCATCAATGCTCGATGGCAAACTACTCCTCGGATTTGACACTGCAGATGATGCAGCTATATTTCAAATTAATGAAGAAGTGGCCGCAGTCCTCACGTTGGATTTTTTTACACCTGTTGTTGATGACCCTTATGACTTTGGATGTGTTGCTGCAGCAAATGCACTTTCAGATGTGTTTGC
>CAVAIA010000018.1:0-2030 GCA_963588595.1 bacterium
ATTCTAAAGCGAAGATATTCGGAAAAGTTGAATCTTTAAATTTAACAGGATCTATAAAAGACAGGATCGCAAAAAAGATGATCGAACAAGCCGAAGCTGATGGTTTGCTTAAAGAAGGATCAGTTATAATCGAGCCAACAAGCGGCAACACGGGAATTGGGCTTTCAGCAGTTGGTGTTAATAAAGGTTATAGAGTCATAATTGTTATGCCGGAGACTTTCAGCATTGAGAGAAGGAAATTGATGCGCGCCTATGGAGCTGAGGTAGTGTTAAGCGATGGCGCGTCTGGAATGAAGGGAGCTATCGAAAAAGCAGGCGAGCTTGCAAAAGAAATTCCTAATTCATTTATCCCAAGTCAATTTTCGAATCCCGCGAACCCGCGTGCGCATTACGAAACAACAGGACCTGAGATCTTTGAAGCATTGGACGGAAAAGTTGATGCAGTTATCTCTGCTGTGGGGACAGGTGGAACAATATCTGGGATAGGCAAATTTCTAAAAGAGAAAGGTCTTAACACTAAAATGATCGCCGTGGAAGCCGCCTCATCTGCAGTGTTAAGCGGGCAAGCTCCAGGCAAACATGCAATTCAAGGAATAAGCCCTGGTTTTATAGCTGACACAGTTGACATGGATGTAATTGACGAGGTGATAAAAGTTGAAAATGAAAATGCACTAGCCTCAGGGTTAAAATTCAGCCAAACCGAAGGTCTTTTGGTCGGAATATCTTCAGGGGCAGCAATTTGGGCAGCAAAACAAGTGGCAATAAGAGAGGACTATGAAAATAAAAACATCGTCGTGATTCTCCCAGATTCTGGAGATAGATATTTATCGAGCGAGATGTTTTCATCTTAAACTTCTCTAAATTTAAAAGATTTTAGACATGAGCATGCATTAGTTGGGAGCTAAAGAGAAATGAACTTAAAAATTGACAAGCAAAAATTAATCGATGACATTATTTCACATCGTCATCCTTGCGTTGAAGGAGATGGTCTTGCTCCTCACAGAGATGTTATTCAAAACATAATAAAAGACACTCAAGCTTTGATGTATCCTTCCCTTTTTCACGACACTCGAGGCGAAGAACAGCTCATTTGTTCCCTTCATGATAACTTGCTAGGCGAAATAGAAATCGCTCTCGCAGAAATTGGCGTTAAGGGGAAGAAAGCGAAAGAACAAGCAGAAAAAATCTCATGCGAAGTGATCGAGAACCTTCCCAAGTTACTAGATTCGCTAAACAAGGACATAAAAGCAATTTATGACGGAGATCCAGCAGCAACTTCTTTTAAAGAAATAGTTCTTTGCTACCCAGGATATTTCGCAATATTTTGCCATAGACTAGCTCATGAGTTATATATAAGGAAAGTGCCTGTTGTGCCAAGACTTATAAGCGAATTCGCGCACCAAAAGACCGGAGTTGACATTAATCCTGGAGCAACAATTGGAAGTTACTTTTGCATTGACCACGCAACGGGAATTGTCATTGGAGAGACAGCCGTTATCGGAGATCATGTAAAAATCTATCAAGGTGTCACTATCGGGGCAAAAAGTTTCGAAAAAGATGAAAATGGAAACCCTGTTAAAGGTGGAAAGCGCCATCCAAACATCGGAAACAACGTTGTTATTTATGCAAATGCAACAATCCTTGGAGGCGACACGTTTATAGGAGATGGATGCGTTGTTGGATCAAACACATGGATAACAAAGTCAACTGAACCAGGAAAATTAGTTGTTTAGATTTTTTTAACGAAAAATCCAAAAATAGTTGCGGCAATTGACAAAACAATGCTGACTATTGCGCAAACGCTTCCCATTGAAATCCAAAAGTTTTCAGGGTACATGCAAATCAAAAGACTATTTGCATCAAATTTCCAAACTCCCCCATTAAACAAAAGGGTGTGCATATTGTTAAAAAACATATCAAAGTTGATGACTGCCGAAAATGCAATCACTATCATAACAACGAGAGCCAAAAGACCCGATTGCATGATTAACTTTCCGACCGAATCAAGATCATCAACTAGACCCGTTATT
>CAVAIA010000019.1:0-67625 GCA_963588595.1 bacterium
CCTGTTAGCTTCCTTAGCGCTTGGCTCATCAATCTTGCTTGCAAACCAACAGTTGCATCTCCCATCTCCCCTTCTATCTCCGCTCTAGGAACTAACGCTGCAACGGAATCGACAACTATGCAATCAACAGCGCCAGAATGAACAAGCATGTCGCATATCTCTAACCCTTGCTCTCCTGTGTCAGGTTGGGATATTAAAACGTTGTCAGTGTCAACTCCAATTTTTGCTGCATAGATAGGATCCATAGCATGTTCAGCGTCAATAAATGCAACTATCCCACCCATCGCTTGCGCTTCAGAAAGTATTTGCAATGCCAGCGTTGTCTTGCCACTTGATTCCGGCCCATAGATCTCTATAATTCGACCTCTCGGAACTCCTCCTATGCCTAAAGCAATGTCAAGCGGCAAAGCTCCAGTTGGAATCGAGTCGACATTCATCTTTACATTATCGCCAAGCTTCATTATTGAGCCCTTGCCGAACTTTTTTTCAATTTGCTCGGTTGCACTTTGTAAAAGTTGTTCTTTGTTTTGATCCATAAATTCTCCTTTTAAAGATAAATCATAAATAAAAAGCAATTCGAATTCAAATCACTCTATATTTTGATTTCGAGAAGGAATAAAAGTATGTAGTTTGTTTATATAAAAAAGGAATATTTATATGTATGAATAACTTATATTTCTAAAGTTAGCCTCTAGCTTGCAACTATTTTTTGAGTTAAGAGTTTAATCGCCTTTAATGTCGTCTTTTTCCTAACATCTTCCCGATTTCCTGAAAAAATAAACTTTTCAACATAAACTTCATCGCTCGATCTTAAATAAATCCCTATAAAAACTGTTCCAACAGGATTCCCATTTTCCTCTCCCGTTGGCCCTGCAATCCCCGTAACACTAACACAACAATTTGCATTACAATAATTCGATGCACCTATCGCCATCGCCTTTGCAGTTGTTTCGTTAACTGCACCATTTTCATTCAAGTAATTTAAATCAACTCCCAAAGCTTGACTTTTTAACTCATATGCATAACTAGAAATCCCTCCTAAAACAACGCTTGACGAGCCTGGAATGGATGTCAGCGCACAGCTGATCATCCCCCCCGTTAAACTCTCAGCAGTTATAACACTTAAATTTTTCTTCTCTAATTCCTCAATTAAGTTTTTAGCTGCGACACTTATCTCTTGATCAATGTCATCTAAACTACCTTTTTCATCTTTACTAGCTTCCAAAATCTTCTTAAACGCCTTTATGTAGTCAATCATCGAAACTATAGTCAAGATAAGAGAGATTATCATCACAGTCCAAGCTGTTATATAAAGTGGATTTAACATAACGTCGCTTGCATCATAAATTGTTACTCCCTCTTTTAAGAGGAATAAAACAACAGCGATGATTTGTGTTGCTGTTTTCGCTTTCCCAAACCAACTAGCAGCGATAACAACACCCTTATTAGCTGCAAGCATTCTAATGCCTGAAACGATAAATTCGCGAGCGATAATAATTATCACCGGCCATGCTGGCAAAACATCTAACTCGATTAGAGACAAAAGAGCAGTTATAACAAGCATTTTATCTGCGAGCGGATCCATAAACTTTCCAAAAGTTGTCACTTCTTTTCTCGATCTAGCTAAATAGCCATCAACCCAATCGGTGGCAGAAATAACGACGAAAACAATTGTTGCGATAATTGCTTTTTCATGGTTGCCAACAAAATCGAGACCGAACCAACTTGGCCAAGGGGCAAGAAGTATAGCTAAAAATAGAGGAATTAAGCAAATGCGGATAATAGTTACTATATTTGCGGGGGTGTTTATGCGATCTTCTGTTTTCACTAGACCACTCTCCCCTCTAAGTCAAACATCAACGTATCGTCAAATTCAACTCCTAGAACTTGACCCGGCTCGCCTTTATCAAGATAAACCACGCCATCAACCTCGGGAGCTTGAAACCAAGCTCTCCCAAAAACTTGCCCATCTTCTTCAATTCCCTCAACTAAAACGTCATGGCGCTCACCAATTTTTGAGACAAGTTTTGCTGAACAAGTGTTATTCGCAACCTCAACGATTTCTCTAAATCTAAACTTCTTTTCCTCTTCATCAACTTTGTCGCGAAATTCATAAGAAGGTGCGATGTCCTCATCAGAATATTGAAACACTCCAACATAATCAAGATTAGCAACATTAACAAAATCGATCATCTCTTCAAAATCATCATCACTTTCTCCAGGAAATCCAACCATCAAGGTTGTCCTCAAGACACAATCGGGCAAAGCGTGTCTAATCTTGTCGATCATTTGAAGAAATGTTTTTCCGTCGCCTGATCTATTCATGGCTCGCAAAACGCTCTCAGAAGAATGTTGAAAAGGAATGTCTAGGTAATTCAATATATTTTGGTGTTTAGAAATAGTGTTAATGAGTTCATCTGTCACTTCGTCTGGTTGAATATATAAAACTCTAAACCACGTTTGTTCAAAAGACGCTGCTAAAAATTCGAGCAAGGAAGACAGGGAGGATTTGCTTGAAAGATCCTTTCCCCAATGACCAGTGTCTTGGGCAACTAAGTTGATCTCTTTTGCTCCTGCTTCCACAGCTTCCTCAACATCTCTAAAAATTTGTTCTTTTGAAAATGATCGATACGCCCCTCTTATTTTTGGAATCGTACAAAATGAGCATGCGCGGTTGCATCCTTCTGAAATTTTTACATAAGAAGAAACAATTCCCTTACTCGGACATGCAAACTTATCATTGTCGCCACTAACAATAGGATGCTCGTTAGGCTTACCTATCAAATTTGACACGATCTTAACTATGTTGTCTTCTTCAGAACACTTAACAAATGCTGAAACCTCAGGCATAGCTTTCTTCAAGTCGTTTTCATAACGCTGCGGCATGCACCCAGCAACAACGATATGTGCCCCTTCTTTTTTAGAAGCTCCAATAAGCTCAAAAATTGCATCTATACTCTCACTTGTTGCAACTTCAATAAAAGAACATGTGTTAACTATGATCAAATCTGCGGCTTTGAAGTCATCAACGATTTTATAGCCCGCGCTAGAGAGCTTTTTAGCCATTTTTGCTGAGTCAACTTCGTTCTTAGCGCAACCGAGAGTGTTTATATAAACGTTTTTTGCCATTTATTTTTTTAAGAAAAACTTTTAAGCTTATTTATCTGTAATTTACAAATTGAAGAGCTAGAGGGTAGTCCTTCTCTTTTAAGAATGAAATAACGTTTTGAAGCTCATCTTTCTTCGCAGAAGAAACCCTAAGCTTGTCTCCTTCAATTTGCGTTTTAACCTTAAACTTTTCAGCTTTAATATCTTTGTTTATCATGCTCAAATCTTCTTTTGAGATCCCATTAGCAAAATTTCCAACAACTTTAACATTCCCGCCGGTTGAAGGTTGAGAATCTTGAAACTTTATTGCCTTTAAATCGATGTTTCTTTTTACCAACTTTGATGTGAGAATGTCTTTAACTTGCCCTGCAACAAAATCGCTTGGGGATATAATCTCAATTTCGCCTTGCCCTTTATCAAAACTTATAGAAGCTCCGCTGTCTTTTAAATCATATCTTTGTGAAAGTTCCTTTTTTGCCTGTTGAAAAGCGTTGTCTGCTTCTTGAACGTCTACTGTGCTAACGCAATCAAAACTAAACTCTTTTGCCATCTTATCTCTTCCTTTCGAATAGTAACAAAATAAAACTATGATGTCGAACTTGATGTTGTGTCAGTCAATCCTGAAATAGGCATCGCAGGAACATCATCTGTCTTTTGTTTGTTTGAGTTAAATGCATTAAATATAAATAATGCAAGGGCTATTGCAATAATAATTCCTATTATTGCAATAATGATTTTCTTTAAATCTAGCGACTTTGGATCGACCTTTAAATTTGGGTGAGGTATTGAGCTTATAACTCTAGAGGATTTCTTGACAGTCGTAGGTTGACTCCTTCTCCTTCGAGTTTCACGTTCAATATGAGCGTTTCTCGGTGTCAAATCTACGTCCATATTGTTTTGATTTTCAACGTTGACGAGATCAAGAAAGCTACGCCTTGAAGAAACTCTTCTTCTGTTTTCACTGTCATGCCTATTATTATTGTCACTCCTCGATTGGCGAGATTCGCTCCTTCTTAAATTTCTCGAAGATAAGCCCCCTTCTTTATTTACATCACCAACGCCAAGGAATGCGTTTAGCTCGTTAAGATAAAGATCACAAATATCATTTTGATTTAATCCGACAGTTCTTGCATAAGCTCTAACCATATTTCGAGTAAAGCCGCTCGCTGGCATTTTGTCGAAATCAGCTGCTTCAATAGACTCTAGTATGTCAGGACGGATATGAAGTCTTCTTGCAAGGGTTTCAATGTCAAAACCACTTCGAATTCGTGCTTCTTTTAATTGAGTGGCAAAAGATTCATTATTTTCAAGTTGATTATCCACTCAAATTCACCGCATTTTTCAATTCCTAATCATTTAGTTCAAAAGTTTTCACGCTCTCTAATTCTAACGCATCAACGAGAACTTCGCGCGGTCTTGAGCCATTTGCTGGACCAACAATTCCCTTTTCTTCGAGTTGATCCATTATCCTGCCAGCTCGCGCATATCCAACTTTTAGCCTTCTTTGAATGTTAGAAGTCGACCCAATGCCCGAGTTAACAACCAAATCTGCTGCCTCCCATAAATAGGGATCATCGTCTTCCCCAGCACCGCCGACCCTTACGTTAGTGTCACCAATGCCGATTACATTTGTTGAAGTGGACAAAATTTCTTCTTTGTAATCGGGCTCACCTTGCTCCTTCACAAAAGAAACCACTCTTGAAATCTCCTCTTCAGAAACAAAACAGCCTTGAATTCTTACCGGTTTAGCAAATTCTGGCTTGGAAAGAAGCATGTCCCCTAATCCAATCAAGTCCTCAGCTCCGGTTGAATCTAGAATTACACGTGAGTCGATTGATGAAGCAACGTTAAAAGCGATTCTATTTGTTATGTTTGATTTAATAAGCCCTGTCACAACATTTGTCGAAGGGCGTTGCGTTGCAACAATTAGGTGAATACCAGCAGCTCTGGCAAGTTGCGCGATTCTAACGATCGACATCTCAACTTCTTTTCCAACGCTCATCATTAAATCTGCAAGCTCATCTATTATGATGACAATATAAGGCAAGCAAGAATGAGTCCTCTTTTCTTCAGCCCCAGATGCATTTCCCTTATCTTCGTCTTCGTTATCTAAAACTCCGCTTTTAACCTTATCGTTATATTCAATTATGTTTCTAGCTTTTGCCTCGCTCATAATCTTTAGCCTGCGCTCCATCTCAGCAACGCCCCAAGAAAGCGCGCTCGCTGCTTCTTTCGGCTCTGTGACAACAGGAACATACAAATGAGGAATGCCATTATAAGGAGTAAATTCAACTCTTTTAGGATCAATCAAAATCATTTTTACATCATTTGGGGTCGCCCTCATTAATATAGACATAATCATCGCATTTACACAAACAGATTTGCCAGACCCCGTTGTTCCACCAATCAGCAAATGTGGCATTTTTGAAAGGTCGGAAATAATAGAATTGCCCTCGACATCTTTTCCTATAGCCATCTCCAGTGGCCCTCCATGAGCGTTCTTTAAAACTTCAGATAGGACAACAACATCTCTTTTTGTGTTAGGCACTTCAATTCCAACATAGTTGGTTCCAGGAATTGGCGCAAATATTCTAACACTTGACGTTGCAAGAGCAAGTGCTAAGTCCGTTCCCAAGTTTTGGATTTTATTAACGCGAACACCAGGCGGTAACTCAACTTTAAAGAGCGTTACCGTTGGACCTGCAACCCAATCAACAACGTTAGCGTCAACTCCAAACTCATGCATCGCCTCTTGCAACCTTGACACAGTTTGCTCTAAAACGTCGCTTGAAGTCTTAGATTTCTCTTTTGTTTGCGCTTGGGCTAAAAGATCAAAAGAAGGAAGAAGGTAGCCATCTTCGCTAACATTTGAAACAGGGTTTTCTAAAGTGTCCTTGTTCTCTTCAACACCTTCAACTTGAGACAAGACATTTGGCTTATCACTCACTACGTTTAAATTGTCTTGTCCATTCTTAAACACAACAGTTGGGTTGTTACCAAAACGATCAAAAGATTGATCGCTAATATCGCCATTCTTATCAAGGACAACATCTACGTTCTCGCCTAAATTTGAATATTCATTTTGATCATGCGAAAAATCATCTTTATTAACACCAAAATTGAATATTGGACGCAAAAAACGATTTTTAAACTTCGAAAAAGAAAAGCCAGCAATAATTAGACCAACAACAAAAATAAAAATGCAAATTATTATAGAGATGACTTTACCAAACAACGTTAGACACACCCATCCAATAAAGTTGCCAACATATCCTCCATAATTTCTTAGGTTAATATCTGAAAAAAGGAGATTGAGTTGATCATTCCCAAGGACTTTGATTGGTGCAAAAAACGAGATGAAAGTAATAAATGAAATAGAAATTAAAAAGAGCCCTATTGCTAAATTTCTTCTATCTTTAAAGTCTTTACTTTCGATAAAACATGAGATTCCGCAAACAACAAAAACAAATGGAAAAATGTAAGAACAAACGCCAAAACAAATATGAAAAGCATTTGACAAAACTTCACTAATAGCACCCCCACTATTAGGTAAAAGAGCAAGAACAAATAATATTATCCCAACAAAAATTAAGCATGCGCCCGCAATATAATGCTTTTTTTTGCTTTGATTTTCACTGATCTCAAAAGCAGTTGTCATGCGAGTATTCCTGCCAGATTGTTTTGGCTCCTCAGTTATTTTTCTGAGTTGTTTGTTCTTATCTCGCATCTTTAATTTGACCACCCATAAGACTTAATTAGTAATCTAAATTTGCTAAATTTTTAAAACGTTAACTATAATCATAGGCTTTTGCTTAGTTTTTTCCCATAGGAATTGAGAAACGCAATCTCGCGCTGTCAACTTAACACTCTTTGGCTGAACATCTTTGTGCGATAGCAATTTTTCAATTGAGCTAGCACACTTACATGAAGCTTCCTTGCAAAGGCTCTTATCGTCCCCTCCAGTGATGCCTTTCATTTCAACGGCAGGTTTTGACATAAGCTTTGTGCAAGAATTGTTTATTGCAACAGACACGCAAGCAAAACCTTGCGTTCCAAGAGTGCTTCTGTCATCTAGCACGTCTTGACTCGTGTCTCCAACCGAAAGCCCATCGACATAGACAATTCCGCTTGCCACTCCTTCAACTTGTCTAATTCCTTTCGCTGAAAGCTCTAGACAATCTCCATTGTCTAGAATATATATATCATCTTTTGACATCCCCATTTTCAATGCTAAATTCGCATGGCTTCTTAAATGAGTTGCTTCACCATGCACAGGCATAAACGCAGCTGGCTTCACCAAAGCAAGCATCAATTTAAGCTCTTCAGCGCTCGCATGACCTGAAACGTGCACGCATGCCTTGCTTTTGTCATAAACATCGCATCCAATTTTAGAAAGCATATTTATAACTTTCGTCACAGCCTTTTCATTTCCTGGAACTGGAGTTGCTGAAATAATGACTGTGTCTTCTGGCTCGATGTCGATCGTTTTATGCTCACCATTGGCGATTCTTGACAATGCAGATAGTGGCTCTCCTTGAGATCCAGTGCACATGATGACAACCTTATCAGGTTTTGTTTTGTCAAGTTCATAAGCATCGATCAAATCGTTATCCCCGATGTGCAAATATCCAAGCTCTCTTGCGATATCCGTGTTTTGTATCATTGATCTGCCAGTGACAACAACCTTCCTATTCGCCATTATTGCCGCATCGCATATTTGTTGCAATCTATGGATGTGGCTTGCAAAAGCAGCGATAATAACTCTTCCTTTTGCTTTAGAAATAACTTCTCTGAGAACTGAGCCGACTTCGGCTTCAGAAGGAGTAAATCCAGGGTTTGCAGCGTTTGTCGAATCACTCATCAACAAATCAACGCCCTTGTCAGCGAAACGTGTTATAGCTGAAAAGTCAGTCAAAACGCCATCAATCGGAGTTTGGTCTAGCTTAAAGTCGCCCGTGTGAAGGACATTTCCTGCAGGGCTTTGAATAAATAAGCCAACAGAACCAGGAATGGAGTGGTTAACATCAAAGAACTCAACTTTAAAAGAGCCTATTTTTCTCTCATCTCCACTCTTAACTTCAACTAACCTAGCATTTTTGATTCCGTGCTCTTTAAATTTTCCTTCAATCAATCCAAGAGTTAACTTTGTTGCATAGATCGGAACATTGATTCCTAAATCCTTCATAAGATAAGGCAACGATCCTGTGTGATCCTCATGTCCGTGAGTTATAACAATGCCTCTTAATTTGTTAGCATTCTCAAGAATGTAAGTGTAGTCTGGCAAAATCAAGTCAATCCCAGGGTGATCATCTTCTGGGAACATAATTCCTGCATCATCCAATAAAATGTCGCCATTACACTCAAATGCAGTCATATTCTTGCCTATAGCATCAAGACCGCCAAGTGGAATAATTTTTAACTTTGACCTAGGATCTTTTTTTGATTTAACAAAATTTCTATTGACAGATTTGTTACCACCTTGCTTGCGATCAGAAGAAAACTTTCCTCTGCTTAATTTTGGCCTTGATCTGTCGAGCTCAACATGTTTGTAATATTTAGTTTTGTTTTTTGTCTTTGCAAATTTTTTATTGTCAATTGCGTTTCTATTATGCCCATTTCCATTAGATTTTTTTTCATTATTTTTGGGCACTTCATTTTTGTGCATATTTTAACCTCGTTTATTTATAAAACTAATGACGCCTAAATGGCTTCCTCTCTCCCCTCTCAGGACGTCTCAATTGATGTTTGGAATTATCAAAATCTTCTACGTCAGGTTTATCAAGTCTATCAAGTGAAATCTTTCCTGTTTTTGGATCAATCTCAATAATCTTGACTTTAACATGATCACCAATGCTCAAAACGTCTTCAGGCGAGCGAACTCTTCCCTTTGCGATTTTAGACACGTGAAGAAGCCCATCTTTAACTGAAGTGATCTTAACAAACGCGCCAAAGTCTTTTAGAGAAACAACTTTGCCATCGAAAACTTCACCAACTTCTGGATCGTGAACTATTTCATTAATTGCAGCTATAGCATTTTGCATAGACTCCTTTGAAGTTGCAGCAACGTGAACAGTCCCATCCTCTTGAATCTCGATGGTGGCTCCTGTTTCGTCTTGTATTCCACGAATAACTTTTCCGCCGCTTCCAATAACGTCACGAATCTTTTCTGTGTCAATAACTAGAGTCTCAATCCTTGGGACAGTCTCTTTAAGTTCTTCTCTAGGAGCTGCGATCGCTTTTAACATGTTATCAAGAATGAAAGATCTTCCCTCTTTAGCTTGCTTGAGCGCAGCAGATAATATGTCAACTGAAAGTCCCTTTGCCTTATTGTCCATTTGAAGTGCTGTTATGCCATTTTTTGTTCCACAAACCTTAAAGTCCATGTCTCCTAAGAAATCTTCGAGACCTTGGATGTCAGTTAATATAACAACACCATCGTCTTCTTTAATAAGCCCCATAGCAACGCCGCTAACCGGCTCTTTAATAGGAACACCTGCATCCATCAACGCTAAAGTGCTTCCACATGTTGAAGCCATCGAAGAAGAACCGTTAGACTCTAAAACCTCGCTTACAACCCTAATCGCATATGGGAACTCGTCCTCGCTGGGAAGAACTGGCAACAAGGCTTTCTCTGCTAAATTGCCATGACCTATCTCTCTTCTTTTTGGTGCACCCATTCTGCCACACTCGCCTGTACAAAATGGAGGAAAGTTGTAGTGGTGCATATATCTTCTCTCAGTTTGAGGGTCGATTGTGTCAAGTCTTTGAGCCTCATTTAACATTCCGAGAGTGGCAATGGACAAAGCTTGAGTTTGACCTCTTTGGAATAATCCTGATCCATGAACGCGAGGAAGATATCCAGCAACAATATGAAGAGGACGGACTTGAGTTGATACCCTTCCATCAATCCTTTGCCCGTCCTCGATAATCATGCGCCTCATTGCTTTTTTCTCTAGTTTTTTGAGAGCTGATGCAATGTCTGAGCTCCAATCCTCGACCTCTTCTTCGCTGAACTCTTTTTCGACAATTCTTGACTTTAATTCTTCAACATTTTTAACGCGTGAATCTATGTCTTCACCTTTAATTAGGCTTAGCATCTCGTCATAATAAGTTTCTATTACTCTTGAGATTTTTTCATCAGCAACATGAGGTTCATATTCAAGTGGCGTTGGATTAACCCTGTCAATAAATCTTTGTTGCGCTTCGCAAAAATTCGAAATTGCCTCTTGTCCAAAATTCATAGCTTGAAGCATATCTTCCTCAGAAACTTCATTTGCTCCAGCTTCAACCATAGAAATAAAATCCTTAGTTCCTGCAATCGTTAGCTCTAGGTCGCTAGCTTCAAGCTCCGCAAAAGTTGGATTTACTATAAACTCGCCACTTCTAACATCTCGAGCGATTCTGACACATGCAGCTGGACCTTCAAAAGGAGCTCCACCAATCATAAGAGCAGCACTCGCAGCACCAACAGAAATAACATCAGGTGCATTGTTTGGGTCGCAAACCAATGGTGTTGCAACTATTTGAACTTCTTTCTTAAAATCCTCAGGGAAGCCAGGACGGATAGGACGGTCTATCATTCTAGCTGTTAATGTTGCTTTATCAGAAGGTTTTGACTCGCGTTTTAAAAATCCACCAGGAATCCTTCCGACAGCATACATTTTCTCTATAAAATCGACTGTCAAAGGGAAGAAGTCAAAATTTTTGTCTTCCTTTGCAACGACTGCAGTAACAAGCACGCTAGTCTCTTCGCATGTAGCTAAAACGGCTCCTGTGGCTTGTTTGGCTAGCTCTCCTGTCTCTAAACGATAATTCTTTCCATAAAGTTCAAACTCTTCAACAATTTTTTCCATTTATAGCAAATCTTCTTTCTTTAATTAGATATTGTCGCGAATGCCGAGCTTAGCAATAAGATCACGATAATCCTCAATGTTTCTGTTTTTAATGTATTTCAAAAGTCCACGACGCTTACCAATCAACTTCATAAGTCCTCTTCTTGTGTGATTGTCTTGCTTATGAACCTTCAAATGCTCCGTCAAATTCTTAATTCTCTCAGTTAGAATTGCGACTTGAACCTCAGGAGACCCAGAATCCTTCTCATTTTTGCCGAACTCTTTAATCAATTCGGCGACTCTTTCCGTGCTAACGCTTAGACGTGTTGTCATAACATCCACCTTTCTAAATTAAAAACCGTTTGCAACTAAGAGCGTTTACGTGAATGGTGGCACTCGCGCATATCTGAGTTGCAAATTAACAAATCTATCATGCTTTAAAACATGAAGCTTATTTATTATACAGGAAGATTTTAAGAATTAGCCAAAATGACCTAAGACATATTCTTTGGTTTTTTCATTTGAAGGAGAAGTGAATAGTTGCTCTGTTGGTGCAAATTCAACTAGATCCCCCATCAAAAAGAATGCACTCTTGTCAGATATGCGTCTTGCTTGTTGCATATTATGAGTTACCATTACAACGCTATATTTCTTCTTTAACTCACCAACCAAATCTTCAATTTGACCTGTTGAGATCGGATCGAGCGCGCTTGTTGACTCATCAAGCAAAATTACTTCCGGTTTTACCGCCAACGCCCGAGCGATACACAACCTTTGCTGTTGACCACCTGAAAGACCTAGAGCATTTTTCTTCAAGCGATCCTTAACTTCGTCCCAAAGTGCTGCATCACGAAGCGATTGCTCAACAAGCTCATCGAGTTCGCGTTTCTTTTTAACACCATGAATTTTAGGTCCGTAAGCAATGTTGTCGTAAATACTCATAGGAAAAGGATTAGCCTTTTGAAAGACCATGCCAACTCTCTTTCTTAATTCTGTAACATCGCACAAGCTAGAATATATGTCTAACCCATCGAATTCAACACTTCCTTCAATTTTTACACCTTCAACCAAATCATTCATTCTATTTAAAGATTTAAGAAATGTTGATTTTCCGCATCCGGAAGGACCTATCAATGCTGTGACCTCATTTTTTTTAATATTGATACACACATCGTGAAGCGCGTGATTATGTCCATACCATAGGTTTAAATCTTTGATAACAAAAATATCTTCTTCCATTATTTTTCCTTTATCTCAAACTTTTTGGCAATCACATTAGCACTCAAGTTAAGGATGAGCGTTAAAAGCATCAAAATTGACGCAACTGCAAACGAAACATCAAGCTGGCCTCTTTCCGTAGCATAAACGTAGAGAGCTACCGTTAAAGTTGCGCTCGAGGATTGCAACGCTGTCATAAAACCGTTGAGCATAAGTCCAAAGCCGGCGGTGTAGAGAAGAGCAGCTGACTCTCCAACAATCCTTCCAATTGCAAGAATGCAACCTGTTGCAATTCCACTGATTGCGTTAGGTAAGACAACTGTTGCAATCATATGAAACTTACCGCTTCCCAAAGCAAGGGCGCCTTCCCTATAACTTTGCGGAACAGTTTTTAGACTTTCTAACGTGTTAGAGATTATGGTTGGCAAAACCATAACAACAAGTGTTAGACCACCAGCCAAAACGCCTGCTTGAAGTCCAAATATTTGAATAAAAATCAACATTCCAACAAGACCAAAAATAACTGATGGGATTCCTGTCAAAGTCTCAACAGCAAAGCCGATTAGCTTAACAATCCTTTGATTAGTTGCATATTCATTCAAATAAACAGCAGCGCAAACTCCAAGCGGAATCACAATCACCATTGCAATTAAGACAATGTATAGCGTGTTTAATATGTTCGGTAATATGCCGATTGTGTCTTTTACATAACTTGATTTGCTAGTTAAAAATTGCAAAGTTATAAAAGGAAGACCTCTAAAAAAAATGTAACCAATTATGAAAAGTAATATGAGGCAGACCAAAGCAGCGCTTATAAAAACTAAAGCCTTTATTGCTGAGTTTTTAGATGCCCTAAAGGAAGTGTTCATTTCTAATCTTTCCTTCTAACAATCAAATTAAGAACAATGTTTACAATAACAATGAAGATAAAGAGAACCAATCCTATGCTAAAGAGTGCTTCTCTGTGAAGACTTCCATAAGATGCATAACTCATCTCTGATACGATTGCAGTCGTTAAAAAACGAACCGAGCCAAAAAGGTTAGGCATATTTGCAACATTTCCTGCAACCATAATAATAGCCATTGCTTCCCCTAAAGCTCTGCCAATCGCTTGAATAATAGCCGTTGCAATCCCGCTTTTGGCAGCTTTCATTGAAACCTTAAAATAAGTTTCAGTTTCCGTGGCTCCGAGCGCAAAAGAACCTTGTTCATATTCCTTAGGAACTGCATCAAGCGCAGTTGTGGAAACATTGACAACATAAGGCAAAATCATAACAGTTAGAACAAGAATTGCTGCCAATAGAGTCGCACCCGATGGCAAGTTAAACATCGTCTGGATTAAAGGAACTAAAACTATCATTCCAACGAGACCATAAACAACACTTGGAATGCCAGCTAGTAACTCAACTGCAGATCTAATGATTCTTCCCCCAATTTTAGATGCAAATTTTGAAAGATAAATTGCAGTCATGAGCCCAAGAGGAAGTCCAAGGATAACAGCTCCGATCGTTCCCCAAACGCTAGTTAGAATAAAAGGCAATATCCCATATTCATCAGAACTAGGATTCCAAGTTTGACCCAGCAAAAAATCTTGCAGTCCAATCTTTGTTATAGCAGGGACGCCAGAAATAATAAGGTAGATTGTTATTGCAACAACAAATGCAACTGAAACCATTCCAAATGCAAAGAACACTCCATGAAAGATATTCTCTATAATCGACGATTTCTTTTTAGAAGATTTTTTCAAAAGATAACTCCAGGTTAGAAAAACGCTTAATAAATTATTTGTTTACTGGAATTGCCCCAGCCTTCTCTATGATTGTGGAGACAGAATTGCTTAAACAAAAATCTAGGAAATCTTGGGCAGCGCTGGAAAGTTCTTTGTCCTCAGACACCACTATATTAAATGGACGTTGTATCTTATAAGTGGAGTCAATAACTGTTTGCTCTGTACACTCAACGCCGTCAACGCTTACCTTCTTTATATCGCTCTTAGACTCAACAGTTGACAAAGAAGCATATCCAATCGCGTTCTTTGAGCTTGAAACCGCTGTTAAGACAGCTCCAGTTGAAGTTAACTCTTGAGAAAGTTTGCATGAGCCACTAGTTTTCGTTATCGATTCAAAACCATCGCGAGTGCCAGAGCCCGCCTCTCTTCCTATGCACGCGATTTCAACATCATCTCCCCCAACTTCTTTCCAATTAGTAATCTTTCCTGTGAAGATGTCGGACACTTGCTCTAAAGTTAAGTTATCAACGCTATTTTGCGAGCTTGTTATCAAAACAATACCATCTAATGCAACAGTGTATGATTTAAGTCCACTCTCAGACTCTTTAAGCTTTCTTGAAGATAAACCTAAATCGCAACTCCCATTTTTTGCACTCTCGATCCCTGTGCCTGATCCAGTTGCGTCATAGGTTATCGTAACTGCGCTGTTATCTTGCATATAAGCTTCACTAAGGGCGCCAATAACTTTTTCCATCGATGTTGAGCCATTTGTTGAAATAATCCCCTTATTTTGACTAGATGAATTGCCATTTGAGTTTGGGTCACATGCGAATAGAGCAAACATTATAAAACCTATAACCAAAACATAAGCGCAAGTTTTAACACATTTTCTTAATTGCATTTTGAACACCTTTCAAAATTGGATTTAGGACCAAAACATCTCATATTTAGATTTTTAATCTCCACTTATAAGAAAATGTGTTGTGATTGCAAAACATTTGAACATATTTTGTAAAGATTTTGTCAAGAGAAATTTAAAGGTTCAATCAACAATCCTTTTAATAGTAGAATTTATATCAATGATCTATTATTGTGAAGATGATATTAACGTAAGGGAACTCACTCTCTATGCACTAGCGCAAGCTGGTCTAGATTCTTGTGGCGCGGAAAATGCTCAAGAACTCTTTGATTTAATAAAAAAGCAACCTCCCCAACTCATTTTGTTAGACATAATGTTGCCAGGATTGAGCGGTCTTGAAGTTTTGTCCAAATTAAAACAAGACTCATCAACTAAACAAATTCCAGTCATGATGCTATCTGCAAAGGGAACGGAGTATGACAAAGTCAAAGCTCTTGACGCTGGCGCTGATGATTATCTAGCTAAACCTTTTGGAATGATGGAATTGATAAGCAGATGCAAAGCTATTCTTAGGCGTTGCAACTCAAATGTTGAGCAAAAACAAAATCAAATCATTTTAGGCTCAATTAGGATTGATGAACAATCTCATGAAGCATTCGTCGACGAAATTTTAGTTGACTTGTCTCCGAAAGAATTTGAACTCTTAAAAGCATTGATGAAAGCTAAAGGTGGAGTGTTGACGCGAGAGCAATTACTGCAAAATATATGGGGCATTTCATTTATTGGTTCAACGCGCACAGTTGACACTCATGTTCAAACGCTAAGGAAGAAACTAAACGACGCTCAAAGTGGAAGCGGGAATGTTATTCACACAGTCCATGGGATAGGATATCGCGCAAAAGCAAATTAAGATGAAAATTAATTTTAAAAAACCAAGGAGCCTTAATCGTCTTCTTTTTATATCAATCCTAATAATTAGCATCTCTATTGCAACGGCAGTAACAATTGTTGTAACTTATCTTTGCTACTCAGCGCAAAACAACACAACAAGCATCGACTATTTTATTTTGGCTTCTTCAACTCAACTTGTTGCATTCATATTTTTAATTCTCTTGCTGAGCTTAGTTATATCTAGCATTTTGACTGAAATTATCACTCGCCCATTTAAAGACATTGATATTGACAACCCTCTGGAAAATGAAATATACGAAGAAGTTGAACCACTGCTTATTAAAGTTCAAGAGCAAAAAGAGATGTTGAAGCAGCAAAATGAGTTGTTATCAAAAACGGACGCTATAAGGCGCGAGTTCACAGGCAACGTTAGTCATGAGATGAAAACGCCCTTGCAAGTAATTAGTGGATATGCAGAGTTGATGGAAAATAGCCTCATTCCAGAAAAAGACATATCAAAAAACGCGAAGCTTATTAGAAAAGAAGCAGAGTCGATGAAAAATTTAATTGATGACGTTTTAACACTTTCGAAGCTAGATGAGAATGCGTCAAATAAAAAGGAGGCTATCGACCTGGCGCAAACTGTTAATAACGTTGCTAAACGCTTGGATCATAAGGCTAAGAAGAATAATATTAGCGTTCATATTAACTCTTGCGAAGGCGCAATAGTTAAAGGGGATCCAATATTAGCCGATCAACTTGTTTACAACTTGATCGACAACGCTATTAAATACAACTCAAACAATGGAAAAGTTGATGTTTTGATCAAAAAAGATTCAAGCTACATTCAATTAGAAGTTAGCGATTTAGGTCCTGGCATTCCGGATGATCAAAAAGAAAGAATTTTTGAGAGGTTTTATAGAGTTGATGAGTCTCGCTCACGCGAGACAGGAGGAACTGGCCTTGGTCTTGCAATAGTAAAACACTCTGTCGAATCGCTAAATGCAACAATAACTGTTGAAGACAATCAAAAAGCTAACTTAGGAACAACGTTCATTGTTCGCATTCCTCAATTTAATAGAGAATGCCAAACAGAATAGTTAAGATTAACTCAAAGAAATGTTTATAGAGCTCTCTATTATCTCTTTTAAGGAGTCATCATCGTATTTTGCATCGTTTATTTCATCATATGATATGTCAGGTTTAACACCATTGCCTTGAATCTCATTGCCTTTTGCAGTCACATATTGAGCTGCGCTATATCTTATCGCTCCGCCGAAAGTTAGCTCACGAGTTGCCGCAACAACCCCTTTCCCTGCGCTAATTTTCCCAACGAGAGAAGCTCTATTATTATCCCTAAGAGCGCTCGCAAAGGCTTCTGCAGCTCCTGAAGTGTTTGAATTAATGAGCAAAACTATAGGCTTTTCAGTTATGGTTTTTCCCTCCGCAGTTCTGTCGCTTGAACTTTGAGAAGTTTGGATTGTCAAAAGAGTTCCACTCTTAACAAAAGCAGATGCGCAATCAAGGGCGCCTGTTAGATATCCGCCTGGATTATCACGAACATCTATAACATATGCGCTGACATTTTGAGCCTCAGCTTCGGCAACCTTTTGCTTTAAAACATCGCAAGTCCCATCGCTAAATTGATGTATATTGACAAAACAAACTCCATCGATAATTGCGGTTGTAACATTCTCAACATTTTGACTTTTAACTTCAAGCGAACATGTGTAATTTTTCCCAGAGTCGCCATAAGCAGAATTTGGTCTAAAGAAATTGATTATCAAAGATTGACCATTTGAGGAAGTAATTTTGGAGTTTATCTCTGCAGAACTTTTATCACTCACATCTTCTGAGTTGATAGTTTTTATAGCATCCCCTGCTTTAACTCCCTTAATTTGGGCTTCAGACCCTTCAAAAACGTCAGCCACATAACACTTTCCATCAACTTCATTTATAGTGAATCCGACTCCGATATATTGAGTTGATTTAGCTTCATTTAAAAGGGTTGAATATTCCTCAGCGTCATAATATTTTGCATACTTATCTCCTGTAGACTCTAACAGCGCATCTATTTGAGCTCTCGTTGAAGAATCAACATCGACCGACGCAAGACTATTAGCAGAAATTATGTCCTCGACCTCATCTATTCGCGCAGAAATTGAGTTATAAACCGTCTTGACAGACTTTTTTGAAACATCATCTGACCTAGTCTTAGTCTTTAAAATGTTTAATTGAGAATCCTCGCCTATTGGGATCCCAAGCGAAGACATTAAGGACACTTGGCTTCTAAACGCGAACCCTAGAACAAAAGCCAAAGATAGACAAACGATCATAAAGAGGGCAAAGCGAATCTTGCGAGCCCTCATTTTTTCTTTAATTAACTTTGAGATCTTTTTTTTGTTCTCAACCTTCTTATCAGAAGTTTCGCTATAGGCACTCATATTTAAATTAGACCTTTAAATATCTCCTCATCGCAAGAAGTGAGCCGAGAATACCAATCAGCAATCCAAAAGCAATCAAGGAGATAAATATCCAAAAATAGATCGAGCCACTAATCGAAAAGTTGAGGAACTTGATCGAGTTTTGAAGAGCTGGTATAGCAAATATCCTGATAAGTTCAATGACGCCTATAGCGAGCAATGATCCAATCAAAGCGTGCAACGCGCCCTCCATCAAAAAAGGCCCTCTAATAAACCCATTAGATGCACCAACTAATCGCATAATAGCTATTTCTTTTCTGCGAGCTAAAATTGCTAACCTGATCGTGTTGTTTATAAAAACAAGAGCGATGAAAACTAAAATTATGACAATTGCAATGCCACCAATCCTTACATAATTAGTGATTTGGAAAAGACGCTCAACAGTCCCTTGACCATACTTAACAGATTCAGAAGGGTCGCTTGAATTATCACAAATTTTCTCAAAATCAGAATCGTTTGAAATCTTATTTGCAACATCAACAACTTTTTGCGAATCACTCAACTCAACATTTATTGAAGCAGGGAGAGGATTGTTGCCATCAAGAGAATCTATAATGTCAGGGTTTGAAGTCATTGATTCCTTGAAATTAGAAATAGCTTCATCTTTAGTTGTAAAAGTCACTTCCTTGACGCTGTCATACTTTTTAATTTTATTTATCATTGCTTCATAGTCCTGCTGGCTAGCATCATCTTTGATGTAGCAAGTTATAGAAACCTCGTCTTCAACAGAACTCATGAGGCTGTCCAACATCGAGCCTGCAACCATAAAAAGACCAATGATAAGCAAGGATAGGAATATGGTTACTATAGATCCAATCGCAGTCGAGGCGTTTCTTGTAAAACCTTGAATCGCCTCTCTAAAAAATCTAGCTAACTTAGTCATCGAAGCCGTACACCCCCCTGTCTTGATCGCGAGTTAGCCTTCCCATTTCAAGTGCAACAACACGTCTTCTCATATTGTCAACCATCTCTCTATCGTGGGTGGCAACTAAAACAGTAGTTCCAGTTTTATTAATTCTTTCAAGCAAGTCCATAATACCCCTTGAAGTTTGAGGGTCCAAATTTCCAGTCGGCTCATCACATATCAACAAAGGAGGTCTATTAACAATCGCTCGAGCAATACTAACGCGTTGTTGTTCACCTCCAGAAAGTTGATCAGGCTTCTTATTCATCTTTTCTTGAAGGCCAACAAGACGAAGAACCTCTGGAACTTGCGTTTTAATAACATGACGCGATTTACCAATCGCCTCTAGCGCAAATGCAACATTTTCATAAACAGTTTTATTTGGAAGAAGTTTAAAGTCTTGGAAAACGCAACCAATATTGCGTCTAAGGTAAGGAACTCTCCAATTCCTCATCGCAGATAGATCTTCATTAGCAATCATTATGATTCCTTGAGTTGCCCTTAACTCACGGGTTATTAACTTAATAAAAGTAGACTTACCACTTCCACTATGACCAACTAAAAATAAAAACTCGCCTGGATAGATTTTTAACGAGATATTATCTAGAGCAGGTTTATCAGGTTGAGCTGGATAAATGTGAGTAACATGGTCAAACGAAATTACGGGAGTTCCATAATTTTGAGATTGAGGCGCATCCACAACATCAGGAATAGCGATATCTCTCTTGCCGTGTGAACTCCTTGCCACCTCGCTCACAGGCTCATTATGTGAGGTGGGCATATGTTGCGAATATTCTTGTTGCTCACCATAATCATTCATATCAGGAACGTTGAGCTTTTCATGCTTCGATCTTTTAGATTTATTTCTTAATGCCACTTTTTTATACTCCGATCAATTATTATAATCTTTGCACTTGACTCTAAAATTAAACGTGTCCAACAAGTCCCATATTATAAAGCTACTTAAAAAATTTCGCAAACAAGCTAATCTATAAGCTCGAGCACACTCTTTTCAATTGAGTTTGCATCTAATCCAAATTCAACAAGCAATTCTTCAAACTCACCACTAGTCCCAAAATGATCTTTCACCGAAATTGATCTTAAAGGAGTTGGGCACTCGAAGCAAAGCAAAGTCGAAATTGCAGATGACAAACCACCATAGATGCTATGCTCTTCGCAAACAACAGCTCTTCTCGTCTTTTTAACACTGCCAATTATCGTTTGTCTATCAAGAGGCTTGACACTATAAACGTCAATAACCTCTGCAGAAATCCCTTTTTTCTCAAGGCTATAAGCGGCCTTCAAAGCTTGATAAACCTCAACTCCGTTCGCGAAAATAGAAACATCACTTCCCTCTTTTAGGACGTTTGACCCTCCAAGGTCGAACTTTGTGTCCGAGCTATAAATTTGAGGAAGTTTAGCACGTCCCATTCGAACATAAATCGGCCCTTTAATACTTTGGGCCTCCAATAAAATTGAAAAACAAGAGTTGTAGTCACAAGGCACGAACACTTTCATATTAGGCAAAACACTCATCAATGAAACATCCTCGAGCATTTGGTGTGTTCCCCCATCAGGACCGACACTCACGCCAGCATGAGTTGGGCAAATTTTAACGTCAAGATTTGAATAACAAACTGTGTTTCTTATTTGTTCATAACACCTTCCCGTACCAAAAACGGCAAATGAACCAGTGTAGACAACACTTCCACTTAGAGAAAGACCTGAGGCAACTCCAATCATGTTTTGCTCAGCTATCCCAACGTTTATAAGTCGATCGCCAAATTCCTCATTTAGCTTTTTTGTCGTTGTTGACCCTGTTAAATCTGCGTCAACAGCAAAAACATTTTTCTTATCTTTACACAATGACAAAAGAGCATCTCCAAAAGCTTCCCTGGTTGCTCTTCGATTATCTTCATTTAAATCAAACATTTTTATATATCTTTTCCCTTTGTCAATATCTAAAACTCGCGTTAAAACTTAAAATTCTAATTCCTTCATTGCGCAAGTAAATTGCTCTTCATTTGGAGCCTTTCCATGCCATGAAGCTTGGTTCTCCATAAATGAGACGCCTTTGCCTTTAATAGTGTTGGCGATAATGCAAGTTGGTTTCTTTAAGGTTTTGAATGATTGCTTAGAGCCAGATAAGGTCTCAAGCAAGGCATCGATGTCATGCCCGCAAACCTCACAAACATTCCATCCAAATGAAGAAAACTTATCGCTTAAATTGCCTAAAGACATAACGTCATCGACTTTTCCATCGATTTGAAGACCATTAAAATCAACAATAGCAACGAGGTTATCGAGCTTGTTGTGAGAAGCAAACATCGATGCCTCCCACACTTGCCCTTCTTGACACTCCCCATCTCCTAAAAGAACAAAAATTGAAGATTCACAATTTTTCTTCTTAAGTCCAAGCGCAAGTCCAGAAGCAATAGATAAACCTTGTCCAAGGGATCCAGTTGAAACTTCAATTCCTGGGCATTTTAGCATGTCAGGATGTCCTTGCAAATTAGAATGGAGCTTTCTTAAGGTTTTAAGCTCGCGCCTATCAAAATAACCAGCTTCAGCAAGCGTTGCATAGAGGGCAGGAGCGGCATGACCCTTAGAAAGAATAAACCTATCTCTATCTTTTAAAGTTGGGTTAGCAGGATCATAATTTAGAATGCCTCCAAAAAATAAAGTGGTTAAAATGTCAGCGCAAGAAAGAGAACCGCCAGGATGACCACTACCTGCTAAATAGATCATCTCGATAATGTCTTTCCTAATGGTTTTTGCGATTGATTCTAATTTTTCAATTTCTTGAGTCATTTATTTCCTTAAATGTTTTTAATTAAATAATTTTTTTATTTAGATGCTGCATATTTATGATAACCGATTACAAACTCTTCGATGTCGCCATTAAGAACTGAATTAGTGTCGGAAGTCTCAATGTTAGTCCTCGTGTCTTTAACAAGTTGAAATGGATATAAAACGTAATTTCTAATTTGAGACCCGAAAGATGAGTCAACCTTTTCTCCTCTGAGCTCGTCTAACTCACATTCGCGTTTTTGTTGTTCAAGCTCATAAATTTTTGATTTTAAAACACTCATCGCTGCTTCTTTGTTTAAAAGTTGACTCTTCTCGTTTTGACAAGTCACAACAATCCCTGTTGGTATATGAGTTATCCTGACTGCAGAGTCTGTTGTGTTAACGCATTGTCCACCAGGACCTGAACTTCTATAAACGTCAACTCTAATGTCGTTTTGATCGATGTTAACTTCAATATCATCAGGCAAGACTGGCAAAACTTCCACACTTGCAAAAGTTGTGTGACGGCGTTTTTTAATATCTGTAGGTGAAATCCTAACGAGTCTATGAACCCCAATTTCACTTCTTAGCATTCCATATGCACATCTGCCAGCGATTTGAATTGTGACTCGATCCAAGCCTATCCTCTCGCCCTTGACTAAGTCTAAAACTTTATACTTCCAGCCTTTATTCTCACAATAATGAACATACATTCTATAAAGCATCTCAGTCCAATCTTGCGCTTCAAGCCCTCCTTGACCTGGGTTTATTGTCAAAATCGCATCTTCATGGTCAAATTTATGAGAAAACCAACTTTCAAGTTCAAGTCTTGCTAGAGCATCATTTAAACGTTTATTCAAATTTTCAAACAACTGTTCGCAACTTGGATCTTCCTCAGCGAGTTGAGCCGCACAAACAACATCGTCATAAAGCTTGCATGCGTCAGCATAGGCATCTATCGTTTGTTGAACGTCCGAGATTTCTTTAGATAAAGCACTAGCACGCCTAGCATCGTCCCAAACATCAGGCTTTTTAAATTCCTTATCAAGCTCGATTCTTCTAGCAAACAAATCGTTTATATGAGAACTTGCCCTGACCTCATCGAGTCTTTTCTTTGTCTCGCTAACGTCGTTAAGCGCCATGACACTTCTTAAATTTCTTTCCGCTTCCGCATGGACATGGGTCATTTCTTCCGACATTAGCAAAGATATCATCTTTATCTTTCACATAAGTGGTCGTTTTTCCCGTGTCTGGTTTAGGAGGAGCAGCTGCCCCTTGAGCTTGCATTTGTCTATTGATTCCGCTATTTACAGAAGTTTCTTCTAGTGCTTGCTCAGGAGAAGAATAACTCATCTTCTTATCAACTTGGGTCTGTTGGTTATCAACGTTTTTGACAACATTATCAGCTACAGCGATTTGAATACGCAAAATAGTTTTAAGGTAATCATCATACATAGTTGCTGTCATGTTTTCAAAGGCATTGTAAGCTTCGTTTTTATATTCAACCAAAGGATCTCTTTGACCTATTGCACGAAGTCCAATTCCTGTTTTGAGATAGTCCATCTCGCTTAAATGTTGCATCCATCTGACATCAATCATGCGAAGCATAACTTGACTCGATAAGTGTCTCAATCCTTCATCGCCAAGAACACTTCTCTTCTCATCGACTATTGAATTTAGATAATCTCCAAGATTGTCTAGAACAATTTGAGGATCGTCTTCATGTTCAATATCGTCTATTTTCCAGGAATTTCTTCCAGTTAAATCGCTTACCCAAAGCTCTAGGGCATCTTTGTCCCACTCGCTTGAATCGTCTCCAAGCAAACACTCTCCAACGTGAGCAATGCAAGCGTCGTCGATGATCTCTGCAAGTTTTTCTGACACATCCTTGCCATCCAAAATAGCGTTTCTTTCTTCATATATTGCTTTTCGTTGAAGATTCATAACATCGTCATATTCCAAGACGTTCTTTCTTGCCGCAAAATGCATCGATTCAACTTGCCTTTGAGCTGACTCAATCGCCTTAGAGACCATAGAAGCTTGAATTGGCATGTCATCTTCCATTCCGCTTTTTTCCATCATTCTTGAAATGGAATCCATACGATTACCACCAAAAAGCCTCATTAAATCGTCTTCTAAAGATAGGTAAAATTGAGTTGTTCCAGGATCACCTTGACGTCCAGAACGACCGCGAAGCTGGTTGTCGATTCTTCTTGACTCATGTCTTTCAGTTCCGATGACGCAAAGCCCGCCAGCTTCTAAAACCTTCTTTTGCTCTTCTTTACAAATTGCTTTAGCTTCATCGAATGCCTTTTTTCTAATCTTTTTGTCAGCGAAAAACTCGTTTTTCTCTCCCTCATCATCAAACTCAGGAGCTTCGGGGTCGTAGCCTTTTTCTCTTAAAATGTCGTCAGCTAAAGCCTCATCATTGCCACCGAGGATAATGTCAGTTCCACGACCTGCCATGTTAGTTGCTATAGTGACTGCCCCAACTCGCCCCGCTTGAGCAATAATATGAGCCTCACGCTCGTGATTCTTAGCATTTAGGGTTGCATGTTCAATTCCTCTTTTATCAAGCAACCTTGATAACTTTTCACTTGTTTCAATTGAAACTGTGCCTATTAAGCAAGGTTGACCGATGCTATTCCTTCTAGCAACGTCATCTGCAACAGCATTAAATTTCGCATCGATCGATTTGTAAACTAAATCGTTTTTATCATCACGTATAACAGGCTTATTCGGTGGAATCGAAAAAACAGGAAGCTTATAAATTTGTCTAAACTCAGCGTCCTCAGTCATTGCCGTTCCTGTCATTCCCGAGAGCTTATCATAAAGCCTAAAATAATTTTGGAGCGTTATAGTTGCAAGAGTTTGGTTTTCATCTAAAACCTTAACATGCTCTTTGGCTTCTATAGCTTGGTGCAAGCCTTCAGAATATCTCCTGCCCTCCATGATACGTCCTGTAAACTCATCAACAATCTTGACTTCACCATCAACAACAACATAGTCAACATCTCTCTTAAACATGAATTGCGCTTTTAGTGCTTGTTGGAGGTGATTTGGCAAAGCTCCCGTTGTGTCTGCATAAATATCTTCAATTCCAAGCATGTTTTCAACTTTAACAAGACCAGAGTCAGTCGTTGCGATCGTCTTTTTAGCCTCATCCATCTTAAAATCAACGTCTCTAATAAGACTTGGCATAACCGATGCAAACTTGCGATAAGTTTCTGCAGCGTGCATTCCAGGTCCTGAAATAATGAGAGGAGTTCTTGCTTCATCGATCAAAATTGAGTCAACCTCATCGACAACGCAAAAACTGTGCCCTCTTTGAACGCGGTCGCTTGCTCGTGTCACCATATTGTCTCGAAGGTAGTCAAAACCAAACTCAGAATTAGTTCCATAAGTGACATCGGCTTGATACGCAGGAATCTTTTCGCTTGGCTTCATTCCATTTTGAATCAAACCCACCTTCATCCCAAGCGCCGAATAAATTTTTCCCATCCACTCGCTGTCACGTTTAGCAAGATAATCGTTTACAGTAACTATATGAACATTATTCCTTGGAATCGCATTTAAATAACCTGCAAGAGTTGAAACTAGAGTTTTTCCTTCACCAGTCTTCATCTCGGCTATCTCTCCAGAGTGAAGCGACATTCCTCCTATGAGTTGAACATCAAAATGCCGAAGCCCAGTCGCTCTCCTCGAAGCTTCTCTTACAGTCGCAAACGCCTCACACAACAAATCGTCAAGACTTTCACCCTCATCAAATCGACGTCTAAATTCTTCAGTCTTGCCTTTAAGCTCACTGTCAGAAAGGGATTTGACACTGCCCTCTAACTCATTTATGCGAGCAACCTTCCCTTGATATTTTTTTAATTGTTTGCCTTCACCAGCAGTAAAAATCTTAGATAAAAAACTCATCGTTTAATGCCCTTACTTAAATAATAGAAATAATTAATTAAAGGAATATTTTACTACAAGCATATAAGACTTAAGTCACATACCTTACAGACAAACCTTCTAATTGCTAATAATTTCCTTATACAAAGTTTGCATGTTTTTTGCAGGTGTTAAACCTAGTTCGCTTTGCATAAAACTCTTGCATTCAAAATAAGTCGATATAGCTTCCGTTCTTTGGCATAGATATTTTTGAGCCTTCATAATTAACAAATAAATGTCTTCTCTATGAGGACTTAAGTGCTTTGCCTCCCTTGCAAACCAAAGGCAAGACTTTGCTTCGCCTGCGTTAAGCAAAGTTTCCCCTGCACTAACAAGCGCGTCTGCAAGCTTGTTTCTATACGCTCTTCTATACACATCCAACCTTTCGTTTTTCCTTACGGTCGCAACTAATGGTTTTGACATGTGAGCAATAAGAGATACTAAATCTTCTTCCCAAGGGATATCAGGCGACATATTGAACGTTAAGTCAACGCATAATTGATTAAAGTTTTGTAAATCACTTCTGCAAATACACTCATTTAAATAATATCCCGCGCTATTTTTCTTCAAAATTTCTTGACCCAAAGCTCTATTAAGTTTACCTCTCAAACCGCTGGTAACTTGGTAAAAGGATCTTATCTTAGTTTCGTCCTTGCTGCGCTTTTCTCCCCAAATAAAGTCTATTAACTCTTGTCTAGACGATTCTCTTCCATAATTTTGTGCAAGATAGAACAAAAACAAAACGTAATTTTTACTATGCATAACATCCGTATCAATTGCCCTGTCAGCAATCTTTACGCTGCAAGTTCCAAAAAAGTTAAATTCGACAATATTACACCTCTTCTTAGAATTGACTAAATATATGTCAGTCCCGGCTCTATTCGACGTTCTATTGTCTAAAATTAAATCTTTTAAGTTGTAATTCTTATCATTCTCATCAATATTAAGAAGATCAATCGCAAGCCTTCTTGATTCGTTTGAAATTAAATTAAGCCATTCGGCTGCATAACCCTCAATAAAGTTAACACAAGCATTAAGGGCAAACTCAAAATAGTAATTCTCTTCGTTAGTAGTTTTAAGGGCGTGAGACTCCTTGTTTAAAAATTCAATAATTTTCTTAAGATTTGAAGACGCTTTACTTGAATCATACTTATTATCAAAAACCTTATATAAAACTTCATCAATACTTGATCCAAGATCACAACAAGAAGATAAATCCTCAAACAGCCACGAAATAGCCAAATATAAAACATTTTTAGAAAGGAATTGCTTAGACTTAGGAGCGTTTTTAACGTTAATTATCTCGCTCTTTATTCGCAACAACACTTCAAGATAGCTCTTCTCTGAATTTTGAATATAGCCGCATAAAAACCTTAAATCTGAATTGGTGAAAATGAAATTTTGATATACTTCATCTTTAAAATCATTTTCTCCCCAAGCAGAATAGTAGTCACGTAATTTTAGAAGAGCCAAAACTTTATCTTCTCCTTTGGCAATCCTTAAAAAGATGATTAGCGAAAGAATTCTTTGAGCGTAATTAGAAGAATGAGAATGCATTATCGAGTAATAAGAATCAACTATGCATGGGTTATTATGATCATTGAAATTAATTAACGCTTTTAAGCACCTAACTTTATCTCTAATTGAGGCTGAAGTGCTTGGATTTCCTCTAAGCGCATATCTTAAATATGAGCTATTGTGTGAATTAATAAATCCTTTTGAATTTTCAACAATCCATTCAAATCGAGCGTCTTTTTCATAAAAAGAATAAATAAACTCAAAAGCCCTTTCATAATTCTTTAAATTCAAAAGTTTTTGCGAAATAACCTCTAAAAAAGATCTGCTATTCTTCTTAAAATATTCATGAGCAATTTCACTCAGGCAAAAATTCATGCCTTCCTTAATGTCAAAAATAGGCAACTTTGCACAATTAAACGTCATTGAATCAAGATCAATGCCCAGATGCGGGTAAGATTCTTTTAACTTTTTTAAAACAAAGTTGCTTTGTCTTTTCCCGAACATATCATATAAGTCGACAAACTTGCCAGATTCCAAAACATAAATCGTGAAAATTATGCTCAATGCTTCTAACTTGTCTCCGTAGTTTTGCAATTGTGAGAACATACATTGAACATATTTCGGCTTAAAACAAAGACACATAACTCGAGTGTTTGCGCTTTCTGAATTTTCGTCATGCAAAAATGAAGGACTCTTGAAAGCAAGATTTTTTTCCGCATCGCTTAAAAGAAGCTTATTCGAGCTAATCGTGTAGAATCCTTCCTCAAAATTGTTCTTCGATTCAATTGAAGTATTTACAAGAACTTCAACCCCCTTAGACACAAGCAAATCTGTCAGCTCGAGAAATTTCTTTTTTCTTTTAGCATCCAAAAAGCAAACATCGTCAAAAACACATATATTGGGATAAGAATTTTTCTCAAAGACTTCATTTCTAATCACTTTGGAATCAAGATCCCTCAAAAAACATGGCGAGGAGCAATCAAACCAAAAAGTCTTCTTAAAATTAAACATCACTTTAGCATAAGCCGCACAAAGGGCAGATTTTCCATAACCTCCAGGAGCAACAATTAATCTTGGCAAATTTCTTTTTAAAGTTAGCTCACGAACAAGAGAGTCACGACTAAAACTAAATCCAGGAACACCTTGAGGATAGTTCCCATTGCACGCGCTCCTTTGAATAAAAGTTCTCATAATGCATCCTTTCGCTTTTAAGGAAAATAAAATTCACGGGAAGATTATGATGAAACTATTAATGTGATAGATCAAATTGAAAAAACAAAACAAAGAAACGTGTCAAATTCAAGTTAGAACGCTATTTACACAAAAAATTGTTAAAAATAACGTCAAAAGTTGATAAAAAATATAGCAAATATTGGTGAAATATTTTAAAGAACATGTAGCGTCAATTTTTTAACCAAACTATTGTATATAGACAAAGTGTCAGGATGGAGAAGCCTGCGATTCAAAATTAACTTGACGGTCCATGCGCGATAAACTGCATAAAAGAGCTCTTCTAAGCTGACCTTTCCTATAAGAGAAGTTAGCTCATCAAGCTCCGGATAGCTCCTTGTTGGCTCAATTGCATCTGCAACATATAAAACCATATCCAGGTTCGACATATTTTGACATGCAATCGTGTGAACCTCAATAGCATGCAAAATATCATCAGGGAGTTCAGGGATTTCTTTCTTCAAGGAAAAAGCTGCTGTTGGACCATGCAATAGCTTTGGCATATATTCGATAACAACTGGATCAATTTTTTTATCAAGCTTGAGCTTTCTTGCCTTCTTTACAACCTTTTTATTGCTCAAACACTTGTCCCAATCGTGCAAAGCACCAGCAAGCCTTGCTTTTTTTTCGTCTACCCCATACACTTTCGCCAACAATTCGCATGTCGCACTAACGCTTAAAATATGCTCAAAACGCTCACCATCAACTCTCTTTTTAACTCTAAGCAAAGTTGACTCATAAAAAGCATCACTATAAATGTCTACTGACTTAAAAGCCATATTAAAACCACTTTCCCATTTAAACTAAATACCCTGCGTCAACTAAATAATCAAAAACACCATCATCTAGCAAAGTTCTATCGCACTCTCCTCTTTCGATGGACTCTTTCACTTCGCTAGAAGAAACATCAACACTTTTTGCCTTGACTATATCAACCTTAAACCCAGCATCGACAACCACTTGGGGAACTTCAAAGATGTCAACTCCAGGACGTGTCACGCAAATTATCCGAGCGTCGCGAGCAATTCTGCTTGCATTTTTCCACAAAGGAAGTTCTGAGATTAAATCACTGCCTATAATTAAATAGAATTTTGCGTTAATCCCTTTTTCATCATATGCCTTCTTAAAATGCGCAAGCGTTTCTGATGTGTAAGAAATTCCACTCTTTTCTAGCTCGAAGTCAGAAACTTTAAATCCGTTATAGTTTGAAATCGCAATCTTTATCATCTCTAAACGATCATAGGAACTAAAAGTCGACTTTCCTTTTTCACTCTTGAATGGAGATATGTTTGCAGGGACGAAATAAATTTCATCAAGCCCCGAATGATCAAAAGCAGCCTTGGCGCAAGCTATATGTCCTTTGTGAATGGGGTCAAAAGATCCTCCAAAAATTCCAACCTTGACAACGTTTATGTCCGAGCTTGAATATAAATTAAATGAAAAGTCGCATATAAAAATCTCGTCACCATTTATAGCACCAGCTTCGAACAAAGAGTCTTCGACCCCTAACGCTTTGAAACGAGATTGAAAATAGTCGACAGCTTCCTCGTTGTCCCAATCTGTTTGATAGATTAATCTCTCAACCTTCTTCCCGCTAACGCGCCAACCTTCATTCTCGCGCTTGATCTTAAATGCATCATCACAAGTGTTTGTCTCATCATAAGAATAAACTACATCGATCTCTTCTTCCTTCATTAGCTCGTGCGAGCTTTTATCTTTTATGTTTGACAACAAAGAATAAACCTTTACCTTCAATTCATCGATGCCACGTTTAGTGATCGCGCTAACGCACACAACCTCACCATCTAAAAGATTATTCTTAGCGCTGCCACGCTCTTGTTCTTTAAAGTCGTCGAAAACCCTCTTCTTTAATCTCTCTAAATTACGTTTTGCAACATCATCAAACTCACACATATCAACCTTGTTTGCAACAACTAATCTTAATTTATTGCTTAACAAATTTGAATATTTCTCAAGTTCTGAATTTATAACATCATAGTCTTGGAGCGGATCTCTAGATTCAAAACCCCCTGTTATATCAACAACGTGCAATATTATGCTCGCTCTTTCAATATGTCTTAAAAATTCGTGACCGAGTCCTTTTCCAACGCTCGCCCCCTCAATTAACCCAGGCACATCTGCTATAACAAAAGAATCGTCAAAGACCTTACAAACGCCTAAATTGGGAGTCAAAGTTGTGAATGGGTAATCAGCTATTTTTGGGCGTGCTTTGCTCATGCAAGCAATAATTGAAGATTTGCCGACGCTTGGCATTCCAACTAACGCGCAATCAGCCATAAGCTTAAGCTCAAGTTCAATTTCGCGAACCTCGCCAGGAGTGCCCAATTGCGCAAAAGCAGGAGCTCTTTTAACTGAAGTCACAAAATGCGTGTTTCCTAGCCCTCCTATGCCTCCGCTTGCAACTATTAGTGATTGTCCATCCTTCTTTAAATCGCCAATAGTTTCACCAACAACACCACTGTGTGAGTCATATTCGTGAACAACAGTTCCAACAGGAACTTTTAAAATAACGTCTTCTCCACTCCTTCCAGATTTTTTAGATCCTTGACCATGCATTCCTCGCTCAGCTTTGAAGTGGTGGGTAAAACGATAATCGATTAACGTAGAAACATTTGAGTCGGCTCTAAGAACAATATTGCCTCCTCTTCCACCGTCCCCTCCATCAGGTCCGCCCTTTGGAACATGCGCTTCCCTCCTAAAAGAAACACATCCGCTTCCTCCATCTCCTGCCTTGACCTCTATGTGAACCTTATCTATAAACATAAACCATCGATTTCTAATATAACAAAAAAGCCCTGCGTTTACAGAGCTCAAATGTTAAAAAATAATATAACTTTTGTTAAATTAACTTACAGGAATGACATGCACTTTTCTTTTGTCTCCACGTGTGAATTTCAATGTTCCATCACACAAAGCGAACAACGTGTCGTCTTTGCCACGACCAACATTCTCACCAGGGTGGAATTTAGTTCCTCGTTGACGAACAATAATATTCCCAGTTTTTACAGCTTGTCCAGCGAACATCTTACAACCCAAACGTTGAGCCCTAGAGTCGCGACCATTTCTAATGGATCCTTGCCCTTTCTTATGCGCCATCTTTTATTCTCCTTTTTTTTCAGTGCTAGCAGCTTTTTTAGTAGTAGCACTCTTCTTAGTTGTGCTTGTTGCTTTTTTAGCAGTTGTCGCCTTTTTTGAAGTTGTCGTCGTCTTCGAGGCAGTGGTTGTCTTTTTTGAAGCAGTTGTCTTCTTGGCAGCCGCAGTCGTCTTTTTAGTTGATGCGCTAGTCTTTGAACTTGCTGTTGCAGCTTTTCCTTTCGATGCGGCAGCTGTAGTCTTCTTTGCGCTTGTTTTCTTAGTTGCGCTCGCCGTCTTGCTCGTCTTCGTAGATGTTTTCTTATCAGCCTTAGCTTTCTCGTCTCCAACGCTAACAATCTTGAGTTTAGTCATCTGTTGTCTATGACCAACTTTGCGTTGATAATTCTTTCTCTTCTTGAATTTAAAAACTATTACCTTCTTATCCTTGAATTGCTCAACAATTTCACCAACAACCTTCGTTTGCGAGGCTGCCTTAGGATCAGCACTAACCTTGCCGTCGGCTGAAGTAAAAATTGTTTCTAAATTAATTTTGTCGCCGACTTTACCATCAATTTTTTCAACTTTAATAACGTCGCCAGCGACAACCTTATATTGTTTTGAACCTGTTTTAACTATTGCGTACATTTACTATCTCCTGTCGTATCTTGACACGCGAAGTCTTATTATACACCGCTTTTAGAGCGAGTCAAGAAAAAATTAATGAGCTTCAGCCCAATTTTTTCCAACCCCCACATCAACAACTAAAGGAACTCTTAATGCAACGACATTTTCCATAGTATCCTTAACGATTTGTTTAACAACTTCCAGCTCAGAAGGCAAAACACTCAAATCGAGCTCATCGTGAACTTGAATCATTATTTTAGAAGAGAGCTTTTTATCCACAAGTTGCCTTTGCAATTTAACCATCGCAATCTTGATAATATCAGCCGCACTTCCTTGCATAGGATGATTCATAGCTGTTCTCTCCCCGAACGCTCTCACTTGTTTGTTTTCAGACAAAATTTCAGGAATGATTCTTTTTCTACCAAACATAGTTTTTGAAAATCCATGTTCCAACGCAAAAGTGATAGTTGAATCTAAAAATTGCCTCACTCCAGGATAACTTTCATAATATCTATCGATCATCGATTTGGCTTCCTCGTAAGAAATTTTTAATTGGCGAGACAGAGAATAAGCTTGTTGACCATAAATGATGCCAAAATTAACTGCTTTGGCAGAAGATCTCATCTTATCAGTAACATCATTTTCTCCAACACCAAAAATTCTCATAGCAGTTTGCTTGTGAAAATCCTCACCGCTCAAAAATGCATCAATCAAGTTTTCGTCTTGGCTTAAGTGCGCTAAAAGTCTAAGCTCAATTTGAGAATAATCGGCACTTAAAAATAAATCGTTTTCCCTCGCAGGCAAAAATGCGCTCCTAATACGCTTACCGAAATCTGATCTAACAGGGATATTTTGCAAATTAGGATCCGAGGAGCTCAATCTTCCTGTTGCAGTGGATGCTTGATTAAACTTCGTGTGAACAAGCCTATCCTTCCCCCTCATTTTTGGAAGAGCATCAACATAAGTAGATCTCATCTTTGCTAATTCTCTATATTTCAAAACCAAACTACAAATTCTATGTTCAGCTGCAAGTTCTCCTAAAACCTTTGCGTCAGTCGAAAAACCGCTCTTATTTTTTTTGAGAGGTTTTATTCCCATCTCTTGAAATAGAACGATTGAAAGTTGAGAAGGCGATTCTATTAAAAATTCGTGTCCTGCCTCACTATAAATTTCCTTCTCTAATTCGCCAATCTTTGAATCACAATATTTAGAAAGATCACTAAAAATTGAATCATCTAGCGCGCAACCGTTTCGCTCAATTGCAGAAAGAACACATGTCAAAGGCTGTTCGCATTCATAAAACAACCTTGATTCTTCTAAACTCTTTTGAGCGTTTAAGTCAGCTTCAAACTTTTGTTTTAAAACTAAGTTTAAGTAAGCAAATTGAGGAGCCCTTTTTTCAATTGGATCGTTTGAAGTGAAAGAAAAGCCAAGTTGATTATAGAAGTCCTCAGCTGTCTTATAAACTATATTGGATCTTTGCATATTGGAGACAACATGCAAATCAAAAACTTTAGCTGAAAGTAAATCTATCTCGTTTAATAACGTCTTCTCAGCGCTGTCATGGGGATAGGCAATTGAAATTAAATCCTTTGCGTCATATGCAACGAGAGTTGACGATAAAAGCGCGGATGAAATAATCTCTTTTACCTCATCCACTTCTCCATAAGCGACAAATTCGCTAGTCGAAATTCCAACCAATGGCTTGGAGTCAGAATGCTTTTTTAAATACATCTTGCTTGGAGTAACCAAGCTAAAACTTAAATCCGCATCTCCCTTTTTAAATAGAGCATTCAATGACTCCTTAGCTTGATCAAAGCTCACTAATGGAGGAAAGTCAACATTTTCGCTTCCACTTTCTCCCCCATCATTTGAAGGACCAGACAAATCAAGATTCGCTTTCTTAAAACTAGCAAGTGTTGAGCGCAAACCATATTTTAGCAACGTCTTCTCAACATGCTTTTCATCAAAATCAAAAACGTGACCAGAGCCTAAATCAATATCAAGGTCCAATGAACAATTTATAGTTGCAAGCTTTTTTGATAGATAGGCGTCTTCCTTAAAATTTATAAGATTCTCTAATTTTTTTCCTTTAAGGTCACTTAAATTTTCATAAATCCCATCCAAAGTTTTATATTTTGATAAAAGCTCGCAAGCGCTCTTAGGTCCAATTCCGGGAACCCCTGGGATGTTGTCAGAAGAATCGCCGACTAAGGCAAGGTAGTCAACAATTTGGTTTGGATAAACGCCGAACTTATCAAAAACTTCCTCGTTGCCTCGAACGCAAACATCTCTGTTCTTCCTGTCGGTTGTAACAGTAAACACACTATCACAAACAAGTTGATTTAGATCCTTATCACCAGTAACTAAATAGCACTCATCTCCGCGCTCAACGCAAAGCTTGCTTATAGTGCCCATACAATCATCAGCTTCCCAACCGTCAGCCGTAACAATCTTTACGCCCATCGCCACCAAAATTTCTTGGGTTATAGGAAATTGCTTCTTTAAATCCTCATCCATATGAGGTCTGTTAGCTTTATATTTCTCAAACAGCTCAATTCTGTGAGTTGCCTTAGTGCTATCAAAAGTACAAATTAATATATCTGGATTTAAATGAGAAACATATTTAAAAAACATCGAAAAAAAACCAAAGACGGCATTCGTTGGAGTGCCGTCTGGTGCTTTAAAGTCAAACTTCATTGCGTGAAATGCCCTATGCATCAAGGCATTTCCATCAATTATGCAAACTTTTTTATTCGTTAGATTCTTCTTTGTTGTCACTATCTTGAGAAGTTGATTCTTCTGCCGCGGTCTCTTCGCTCACAGCCTCGTTTTCGCTATTGCCTTCTTTATCAGAGTCTATGACTTCCGCTTCTTGATTTGCGTTAGCATCTTGATCTGCATTAGCATCGCTATCCGCTTGCTCTTTTTCTTTGTTCGCTTCTTCTTGTTTTTTAGCATTTTCTGCTGCAAACTTTGCCGCGCGCTCTTCTTTTAGCTTAGCTTTTTCGCTTCTCTCTTGAGCTCTTCTCTCATTTTCTTCAGCGACTTGCGCTTGACGCTTAGCTTTTCTAGCTTGCTCGCGCTCTTTTACCAACTCAGTTGCGCTTCCAAAACGATCACTAAATCTTTGAACTCTTCCACCTGTGTCTATAAGCTTTTGAGTGCCAGTGTAGAAAGGATGGCAAACATTGCAAATGTCAATTTTAAGTTCGCTCTTTGTTGCTCTTGTCTTAAAAGTGTTGCCGCAACTGCATGTTACAGTGCAATCAACATAGTCTGGATGAATGTCTTTTTTCATTTTTACTCCTAGCTATAACGTTTCCCTTGGTTTCCGACCAAGGCACGGAGGCTAATTATACCAAATATTACTTAAAATTTGTAATTTTTTAAAACTTCAAATGGTGAATTTGTTGATGCATCTTCATTTAAAGGGACATCTACAAACCTAAACAACCCTTCACAATCACTTTTGCAAATAGGATTTGGAGGCAATTCAAGTAGCAAGGCTGACTCAATCAAAGGAGAAATATCAACATGCTTGTTCTTTTCTAAGAAAATACACTCACTTTCTTCAACATCGTCGGGCAATTTCGCATCATTAGAACATATAACATAACCTTCAATGCCCGCATTGATTAAAATTTCAGCGTCCTCTAAACAACGAACGCATTTTGTTCTAAATGTTGAAGTTGCCTCACCAGAAACAAATAAAAGAGACTTATCCACTCGCGAGACAGAAACTTTCCATTCGACATCGCCAATAGGCAAAAACTCATTGGAAGAGTAAACCAAAGGAGAAATCGATGACTTCCCGCTAAATTCCTCATTTTCACAAGACTCTAATAAAGAGCCAGGCAGAATTATGATGGTTTGTTTAACGAACCTATCTTGCAACTGTAGAAGTTGAATTCAAGCGATCTCTAACTCTTCTAACTTGTTGCAAAACATTATCTAAGTTTTGCTCAACATGGCCAAAGACTTCATCAGCATAATCTTCAGCGCCTGCGCGAGTCTCTCTTTCCATTTCTCGAGCTTCAGCCATTATTCTCTCGCTCTCATTTTGAGCGAGTCTAACAACTTCTTGCTCACTTGCGATTGTGGTCGCTTGACTCTTAGCGTCATCAATGATTCTGGCAGCCTCCGCTTGCGCATCATCTATCAATGCTTGTCGCTCTCTCACGATTTGTCGCGCAGTGGCAAACTCACTTGGAAAAGTGTCACGTATTTCATCAAGTAAATCAAAGGCAACATTAACATCAACCTGGCGCATGTTATTCTTGCCAAATACCGGCTTTGAATCTTCGAGCAAAATGCTCAAATCCTCCAAGCAACCAAGAACTCCAGATTCGTCCACTTATGTCTCCTTTGCAACTAAATAATCAACTTTAATTTATAACAACATCTTATAGTAGCATAAAGTTTAAAAAAAGAAAAAGCTAATAGCAAATCATTGATTAAGCCTAAAGATCAAGCATCCAACTTCACCAAATTTTTTCTTATATAAAACTTCTAAATTATCATCTGCTACTTCCTCCAAGTCGCAAGATCGTCTCTCAAGATAGATAAGCGTTTTTTGCGAAACCACATCCCTATTTTGCAAAGTCTCAATCAAAGAAATAATATTGTCACTTTCAATTGAATAAGGCGGATCCAAAAAAACAATATCAAAGGGTTTATGTTGCGCAATTTCATCTATTGCTTCTTTTGAAAAAGAATTCTTGCGCAAAGTTCCATAACACTCTTCATCAATTCCAAGCGACTTCAAATTATTGTTAATAGTTTTCATGGCAACGTTGTTTATTTCGCAAAATAAAGAAAAAATAGCACCCCTAGAAAGAGATTCAATTCCCAAAGCGCCGCTTCCCGCAAACAAATCTAAAACCCTCGCGCCTTCAAAACCGCTGCAACTTGCTCGCGAAGAGGTTATAGCGCTAAATATTGCCTCTTTAGCGCGAGAGGAGGTGGGTCTAGTTTTAACACCTTCAATTGTGTCTATAAAACGACCACCATAACACCCAGATATGACCTTAATTTTGCTCAAAACCTAAATTCCTAACACCTAATTGCCTTTTTGGCTTCTTCCTCTGCTTTTGCATTGATATTCTTGTCATTTGCAAGATTTACAATTGACAAATTTCTAAATAAATTTTCTTCTCTGCCAAGATGGTCTCCCTCTCTCCTAAAGCCAAGCTCAAAGAAAAGAAGTTCTTGTGTTGTTATAGGCGCTTCAAGCCTCCCTAAACGCTCAAGATTAACTTTATTCGGGGAATTGCTAATGCATATCGTTTTACAATTTGCTCTTTTTGCTATCTCACAAATTTGCACCGTTGAAAACCTGTCAGCATCTTCGATAACCAACAAACCGTCTTTATCAATCACTTCGTTTGAAGATAAAGTTGCCTTAATACTAAATTTGTCTAACAACCTATCAGGTAAAACACCTGCAAAGTAAGCATATCTTTTCTTAATTCCCGAAGAGTTAAAATCGTGATTAACATCACTCTCTATTGAAATTTTTGGAATATAGTTTCTTCTGGGAACATAAAGAAGATTGTCTAAGTTAAAAACAAAATTATCACGTTCATTAGTTGTCATATAAGCGAGTGGAGAGATGACTTGAACCTTCTTTTTATCCTCAAGATACTTTTTCATTACTTCAACAACATCACCGAAGCACTCCTTTTTATAAATGGCTAAATCTAGTTCATTGACGCCATTAAGGTGAAGGCTTTTAAAAGAAGCAAGCAAAACATCAAACAATGTTGTTGAATTTTTAAAGCAAAACAAGTGAGTTTCAAATAATTGTTGAAATTTAAAATTTATACGTGATTGAAGCAATTCTTGTTTAGTTGAAAACCCGTGAATAGCAAGTAAGTCTCCTTTATTCAAAAATTTCTTGTCAAAAGCGCTAAATTTTTTCAATTTGTCCTTTTCGAAATTAAGAACTCTTGAGTATGCTGGAACGACATGCTTATATTTTCCTTTTATAAATCCCCTAACTAAAGGATTGATAATGCACTTCATTGACTCAATTTCTTTAACTTTCCCGTTGACAATGACCTCATCATTTATACAAAAAACATTAAGACCATCTAAGAAAGGTTCAGAAATAAAAATTTGAATGGAAGAAGTTTTATCTTCTAAAACATACTTAGCGTATGATTTCCCGCCCAAGGTGACATTGTCTTCAACTTCTGCCACCCTCGCAACAAAAGTTGTTTCAAATCCAACTCGACTTTGCCCAATTGTTAAACATTTAGAAAGATCGAAATATCTAACAGGTAAACAATTTATTTCTTCATCGAGCACGATAGCTAAATTTCAAGTTCAATCTAAGAACTATTCTAATGAAAAGACAACTGGATAAAGAGGCTGACCGCCATCATGAGGATCGACCTCAAAAGATGAAAATTGTTTTTTGACCCTTTTTAAAATTTTGTCCTTATCTTTTTTTGTTGCATCCTCGCCCCACAAAATTGTGCAATTATCATAATCGTCAACGTCAACAGTCTTCATTAAATCTAAAACGCAATCACAAATATTGTTATCTACAGCTAAAATCTCACCATCCATGATTCCTATAACATCGCCTGCATGAATTATATTTCCATTCGCATCATGAGAATCCTTTACAGCAACTGTAACTTCGCCCGTCTTAACAGTTCCTATAATATCCTTCATCTCTTCATAATTCTCTTTTGCATCAAGTTGCTTATCTAGGGAAAAAAGAGCACTAAAACATTCAAGAACGCTCTTCGTTGGAATAACCATTGCAGGCTTATCTAAAAGTTCGCAAGCGGATTGAGCAGCCATAATTATGTTCGAATTATTTGGGAAAAACAAATAGCTTTTTGCTTCAACGGTTTTTGCAGCATCCAACAAATCCTTAATCGATGGATTCATCGTTTGTCCTCCGCTAACAACAACATCAACGTCAAGGCTTTTTAATATATCAACATTTCCTTGCCCAACAGCAACAGCAACAACACATGTTTCTTGAACATCTTCTGACTGTGTCTTTAAGCTTTCAATTCTGTCTTGGGATTGAAGTTGCATATTATGGATGTGAACTTCAGAAATTTGTCCTAAATTCAAGAAATACTTCAATACTTTATCTGGCTCATTTGAGTGGACATGAACTTTAAACTTAGGTGTCGCTCCAACGCAAAGCTCACAATCTCCCATTGTTGAGAGGAAATTAAGAGCATCTTCAATGACAAGCTCGTCTGAGTCGACTAAAAATTCGTTACAATAACGAAATTTTGAGCCTTCCCAATCGTTTATTTGTTCTATCTCAACCTTAGGGGCATTTAGTGTTGACACGTCAAAGTCAAGGTTTAATTTTTGCTCCTTGCCAAGCATAGAGCAAACAAAGCCATCAAGAAAAATTGCAAGGCCATAACCACCAGCGTCAACAACATTATTCTCCTTTAGAACAGGAAGATATTCTGGAGTTGACTTAACAGAATCATATGCAGCAACAACAACATATTCCATAGCGCTTTGAAGGCTCATTTTCTCGTCAGCAGCCACAACTGATGCAGACGCACAATCTGAAAGAACTGTCAAAATTGTTCCCTTAACTGGTTTTCTTACCGCTTGATAAGCAACATCCTTGGCGCACGTTAAACATTTTGCAAAGGAGTCTGTTGACAACTCATCACTTTGCGAAATTCCTTCGCAAACGCCTCTTAAGATTTGAGAAGTGATAACTCCTGAGTTTCCTCTAGCCCCCATCAACGCACCGGTTGTTATCGCTTTTATAATTTGCTCCTTTTGAGCATTAGCGGGAAGAGAGTTAAGGTTGTCTTCAACACTTTTAAGCGTTAACGACATATTCGTTCCCGTGTCACCGTCAGGAACAGGGAAAACATTTAATTTGTTAATCTCATCTTCTTTCTCTTTTAAGAGATGAGCTCCAACTATTATCGAATTAATAAACTTTTTAAAATCCATGAATTACCTTATTTTTTATAATCAAAATCCACAATTAACTAAGCGAGCAAACATTATCGAACGTTAACATCTTTAACAAAGACATTAACTTCAACATTATCAATTCCCGCATACTCCTTCAAAACGAATTGAATTCTTTCCCTCAAATTGTCCGACACAGTGCCGATGTTGGTTCCATATTCGACAACCACATAAACATCAACACTAACTAAATCGCCTTCTACGATAACTTTCACACCCTTTTTAAGGCGTGTAATAGGTAAAACTCCTAAGATAGTGTCTATGGGGCTTGCTGAAGTCATTCCAACAACACCATAGCATTCGAGTGCCGCATAACCAACTAAATCAGCCAACACTGCATTAGAAATTTCTAAGTTACCACTAACTTTATCGACCATAAAACAACCTCACTTTAAGGTTCAAAAAACACATAAACGTCAATCTGCACTTAATTCTAAATAACAATTTTACCAAAATTAGCACACTTATAAAAAAGTTAGTTATTAGAGAGAAAAAAACAAAAGTATATATGTTATATTTCTATCTACGCTTGAACCAAATTTTCCATTATTAATAAAAAGAAAAGAGAGAAATTATGTCAGAAGCGCAAGAAACAAAGACGAGAGAAAAATTTAAATCTAGATTTGGATTTATTATGATCAGCGCAGGGTGCGCGATTGGTCTTGGGAACGTTTGGAGATTCCCTTACATAACAGGAGAGAACGGCGGCGCTGCTTTTTTGATTCTTTATTTGATTTTTTTAACAATCTTTGCGATGCCAATCTTAATAATGGAATTCGCTGTCGGCAGAGCAGGCAGAGCAGGGGCTGGTCAAGCCTTTAACAGGCTTGAAAAACCTGGCTCAAAGTGGCACCTTCACAAATGGGTTTGCCTATTTGGCAACTATTGCCTAATGATGTTCTACACGACAGTAACAGGATGGTTCCTAGCCTACATTATTTATTGCTTAACTGGAACATTCGACGGTAAGTCGGAGACTCAAATTGCGAATGTTTTTTCTGGTCTCTTAGCAGACCCAGTCCAATTAACTATATTTATGCTCATAGTTGTCGCAATCGGATTTTTTATATGCAGGGCTGGAGTCGAAAACGGAATAGAGAAAATTACAAAATGGATGATGGTTGCTCTATTCGTCATCATGATAGTCCTATGCATTCATTCATTCACGCTTTCAGGCGCGCCAGAAGGTCTCGCTTTTTATTTGATGCCAGACTTTGGGAAAATGTTCGATGGCGGAATAACTAACGTAATCAATGTTTGTTTTGATGCTATGGGGCAATCATTCTTCACGCTTTCAATTGGCATCGGTTCAATGCTTATATTCGGCTCATACATAGACAAAGACTACTCTTTGACAGGAGAAGGTGTTAGAATATGCGCTCTTGACACAGCAGTCGCCTTTATGGCTGGACTTATCATTTTTCCAGCTTGCTTTACGTATGGAATTCAAGCAGACTCAGGCCCAGGGCTTGTTTTTATAACCCTTCCAACTGTCTTCTCGCAAATGCCTTTCGGAAGCCTTTGGGGGGCGTTATTCTTCGTTTTCATGGCATTTGCAGCTCTCTCAACCGTAATTGCAGTGTTCGAAGCAATCATTGCATGGTGCATGGATCACTACGGTTGGGATAGAAAAAAGTCATGTCTAATAAATTGCACCTTGTTAGCAATTCTTTCGATGCCTTGCATTTTAGGATTTAATTTGTGGTCAGGCTTCACAATTCCTGGAATTGGAGACATCCAATCGTTAGAAGACTTTATCGTTTCTAACAATTTGCTTCCATTAGGCTCTCTTGTTATCCTCCTATTTTGCACAAGAAAATCTGGATGGGGCTGGGATAACTTTATTAAGGAAGCCGATTCTGGCAAAGGGTTAAAGTTCCCTAAATGGGCAAAAGGATATATGAGCTATTTCGTTCCAATCTTTGTTTTGTTAGTAATATTATCTGGATATATTCCTATCATCCTAAAGATTGTTGGATAACCGCTTACACAATTTAACGTCAATTGTTAAATAATTGTAAACTATAATGACGTTTCGTGGCCTTAGAGTAGAAAGGAAGTGCCACATTATGGAACGCATTAATTATTCAACATCCAGCATTAAAACGTCTGGAAACAAAAAGTCCTGCAAGAACCCTAAAAACACTTACACTCCCGATGTGAGTGCAGCCCAAATTGCAATAGATGCAATAGAGCTTATCATGGTTCTTTATGCGAGGAGCGAAGCGCCTAATTTGGGAAAATCTATACCAATAATTACTAAGGTGCCAGAAATTTTATCGAGTATTTCTGAAGAAAAGAAACTTGCCATCGGTGCAGTTGCTCAATCTAGAACAGACTTATTATCTGAGCTAGATGAACGCATGAGACAAATGTATTTTACCTACATGGACGCTTATAACTTTGAAATGAAAGAGAAAGAAATTGCTTGGCTTTTGCTTAAAGCTAATTCAACAAAAGAGTGCGTCTTAAAGATGAAAACGAGCGAATCATCATTTAGATATTCAATTCGAAGAATGTTGAGCAAAACAAAAACTTCATCAAAAAACGAAATGATTTCGAAAATTAGAAACGAAATCGAAGAAGGCATTCCAAGATAAAAAGTTTTCTAAAAAAACTCAAGTTATGTCATATAATAGATAGCCGTCGTTGATTTACGACAATCAAAGTGGCTCCGTCGTCTAGCGGTCTAGGACGCCGCCCTCTCAAGGCGGAGGTCGCCGGTTCAAATCCGGTCGGAGCTACCATTTTTTTGATTTATCTTTTAAAATCCTTCATCCCCCTAAAAAGTTCAAATTGAAGCAAATTTGATAAAATTAATGAGCGCGCGGATGTTCGGGCAGTCGCTTAAACATTGAGAAATTTTTCAATTTAAGAGGAAAGTCCGGGCTTCTAAGAGACAAGATGCCAGTTAACGACTGGGCGGGGAAACCCGACGGAATAGTGTCGCAGAAAAGAAGACTCCCACTGCTTAGCACCAATAAGTGCAAGTAAGAGAAAAGCTGAAACGGTGTGGTAAGAGCGCACCAGCACGTTGGTAACAACGTGGCTTGATAAACCCCATCTGAAGCAAACGCAAATAGGAAAACATATAGGGCGTCTCTTCCCTGTTTTCGGGTTGCGTGCTTGAGGTGTGCGGCGACGCACATCCTAGATAAATGGCTGCCAGGTTTTAAAACCCACACAGAACCCGGCTTATAGAACATCCGCGCTAATTTAAAATGTCTTATGTAATTTAAATTTAGTTAGGCTTAACTAGTCAAGATCGTCGTCGTCAGCAATCTCTCCAAAGCCACTCATATCTTTTTCAACAAATGACGAATTAGTTGAGACTTCCTCTTCGTCAGAAACGTCAATCACTGGAGCAACTTCATTTATGGCAACCTCACTATTTGAAGAGCCATTGCCACCAGTCATGTCAAACGTCGAAGCAGTATTATGTTGAAATCCTAAGCTGTTCAATTTTGAACTTGCATCATTGATAAGATCGCGCAAGAGGTCTGCGTACTCATTTCGACTATCTTCTTTGTTCTCTTCGAGTTCAGCAATAGCCTTCATAATCGCTTCTTTTTCTTCTTCTGCGCGATTTATGATCTTGCCAGCCTCTTCATTAGCATCCTCAATAGTTGAATCTGCCTTTGAATTTGCATTTGCGATTATCTCATCTGCAGATTTTTGCGCAACTATCAAAGCTTGCGAAATTGCAGAATCATCTGCCGTCTTCGAATTTAACTTCTCGTTAAGAGAAGCAATCAGTCTATCTTTCTCATCGATGATTGAGCGAAGTTGTTCTGCGCTCTCAACATCAACGTCATCTTTGTCCACATTGATTGCACCATGCTCTGGGACTTGGTTATCTGTATTAATATTGTTATCTTTGTCATTAGCATTTTGAACATTATCATCAAATTTTTCAGCCTTAGGCGATCCTTGATTAGATTGAAGTGTGGCAACAAGCTTATTGAGATTATCTATCTCAGTTGCAACATGCTCCAAAAAAACATCTACTTCGTCAACGTCATAACCTTTCTTAGAAATCGAAAAACTAACATTTTCTATGTCTTGAGCAGTGATTGCCATCTTCTTATCTCCTTTTGACTCAATTAAAATTACTAGTCAATTCTACCATAAAGTTAAATGTATAATGGATTATGTGAGCATTGACACGAACATAAGACCAGCTATTAAGCTCTCGATAGTTAATTCAAACTCAAAGGCACGCGCGGTTTTTGGAAGAGGGGTTGTTGAACTTCTCCTAAATGTTGAAAAGGATGGATCACTAAACAAAGCTGCAAAACAAATGAATATGTCTTATTCCAAAGCTTGGAAATTAATTCAACAAACTGAAGAAGCATTGGGTTTACAACTGTTAATCAAAAAACGCCCTAATGGAAGCGAACTTACTGAAGAAGCTAAAAAGCTTTCACACACATACGTCAAGCTTTTAGAAAAAATTCAAAAAGAATCAGAAAAACGATTTTTAGAACTTATGAATGAGTAAGTTTTAATTAAACTTTAAAGCAAGTCAACGAAGACTAACTATTGTCGCTATTGTAATCTTGACCTAAAACAACGAGAATGCTTGCGTTCATAATGTATGTGCCATCGTTCTTTTGAACTTGATCACAACCAAGCTTGCTTGCTATTATCCGCGCATCTTGGCTTATTGTATCATCGTTATAGATAACCATGGTGGTCGCATAGTCGGAAGAATCTGCATTGCCTGCAACAACGTTGGTATATCCAAATGCCTTCAGACGTTCAACAGCAGAAGCTGCAATTCCTGAAATCTCTGTTCCATTCCTTACAGCAACTGAAACAGAAGGGCTAACTGGAGAAGTAGCAGAAGATGCACTAACATCGCCGCCACTTGAGGTGCCTCCGCTCGCAATAACAATGCCAGTCGCTTCATCAACTTGAGTCTCTGTCGGGGGATCACCTGCATCCATCCTCTTCATCATTTGCTCCCATTGGGTCTTATAAACAAAGTCATACCAAACGCCATCAACATATTGAGAAGTTTTTGGCATAGAAGCTGTGTAGATGTTTGATGAGTCCATTCCTTGCAAACCCTTTGCGATGTTTAATATAGACCCAACATCTAAGTCTGTGTCAACGTATTGAACAACCGTGTTGATCGTGTTTACTATTGTTGCGATATCGCTAGCCAAAAGTTTTGTTGCAACAGCGCTAATCACTTGACGTTGATAAGCAGTTCTAAGTGCATCTCCATCACCTAGATAGTCATAAGTGTGGCGTGAGCGGCATAAAGACAACGCTTGCCATCCATCCAGAGTATTTTTTCCCGCAGGAACATAATAGCCCGTGTTAGAGTCGTTGATTTCAACCGCAACATCAATTTCAACTCCACCAACCGCGTTTACTCCTGCGATAAATCCATTAAAGTCGATTTCGGCATAGTGAGAAATTGGAACGCCAGCGATTTGTGAAACTGTTTGAACAGTCAAAGAAGGTCCACCATAAGCGTACGCTGCATTGAGCTTTTGTGTGCCATATCCTGTTGGATTCGAAGTTGTCCCACCAAGATTAGTGATTTGCAAATCCCTTGGTAAGCTCACCATGGAGATCTTTTTGTTCTTTACATCAACACGTGTCAAAATTATTGTGTCACACCGATAGCTTGAAAACTCACCGCTAGATTCACGCTCCGCACTCTTGTCAACACCCAACAAAAGCATATAGAATGGCTCACTTGAATCGACAGGAGTTAGAGCCTCCCTAAGCGATTCGTCAATATCCCCATTCATTTGGCTATTTAAATAGAACACATAAGCGCAAGCAGCTGCTATCCCCAAAAGAAGAATAACTAGGACTGTGCATCCTGCGACCAATAATCTCTTTTTACGCTTCCTTTTCTTTCTTAAGGCAACATACTTTGCATTGCTCCTTGAGTCAGAAAAAGCTTCACCAACCGTCGCCGTTTGAGTTAATGGAGAAATAGGGAAATCGTCTCCCTTAGATCCACGATCAGTTGTGTGATTCTCTTTACTCTTGCTCGAAAAAGAGAAATTTTCTTTCTTATCGTTGCGTTTTCGCATGAGAAAAATTATACACTATCAAAATATGAGTTAGGATTTTTTAAAAGATCCAAGAAATCTTGTTCTGTCATAACGCGAACACCAAGTTCTCTTGCCTTTTTCTCTTTCGAACCAGAACGTTCACCTGCTACGACAAAGGACGTATTTTTAGAAACAGAACTCGTCACTTTAACTCCAAGATCCCGCAAAGCATCCGATGCTTCATCTCTAGACATACCACTAATCGTTAAAGTGCCTGTCAAAACAGCGCTAAAACCGCTAAGAGGAGTTGAAGCCTCATCAATTTTATAATTAGATTTCATCAAAACACCTAGGTTTTTCAGGCGATTAACAACATTTATGTTGTCCTCAACTTTAAAGAAATCTTTAATAGAGTGAGCAACGATATCACCCACCCCTTCAACGCTTGTCAAAGCATCTTCACTTGCATCTATCAAACTTTCAATGTCCAAAAATTTTCTTGCAAGATCTCTCGACATATTTTTTCCAACTCCAGGAATTCCAAGCCCATTTATGACACGAGAAAGATCATTTTCCTTTGAGCTTTGAATTGATTGATAAATTTTTGATGCGTTCTTAACGCCCACGCTGACAAAATTTCCTTCTCCATCGACTCTACTCGTTGGAATTTTAGATATTTCTTCCTGCGTAAGTGTGTAAAAATCACTTACGTCTCTAACTCTCCCTGACTGATCTAAGTTGCCTATTATCTCAGCTCCAAGACTATCGATGTTCATTGCCTCCCTGCTTGCCCAATACTTTAATCTCTCAAACCTTTGAGCTTTGCAATCGAGACTAACGCATCTAAAAGCAACTTCCCCATCAAGTTGGACAACATTGCTTCCACAAACAGGGCATTTATTTGGCATCTTCCAAGAAATAGATTCTTTTGGTCTTAAACTTTTAATAGACCCAACTATCTCTGGAATAACATCACCAGCTTTGTGAACGATAACAGTATCCCCAACTCTAACGTCTTTTCTTGCCACCTCATCAGCGTTGTGCAAGGTCGCACGGCTAACAAGAGAGCCAGCAATCATGACAGGTTCTAGCTCCGCTACCGGAGTTAGCACTCCAGTTCTGCCAACTTGAACTGTTATTTCTTTTAGGATCGTAGTTTTTTCCTCAGGCGGAAATTTATATGCAATTGCCCACTTTGGAGCGCGAGACGTAAATCCGAGAGATTCTTGAAGCAAGAAATCATCAACCTTAACAACAACCCCATCAATGTCATAGGCAAGCAAGTCTCTCTTTTCAAGGCATTTTTCACAAAATGCTTTAACCTCAACTCTCGATGTCGCCAAAATAACGTCAGGATTGGTGTTAAAGCCGCTATTTTTAAGCCAAGTTAAAAACTCAAATTGAGACTTTATCTTCACGTCAGAAGTCTTTGCTAATGAATATATAAAAGTCTCAAGCTTTCTCTTTGAGGTCACTTGTGGATCTTTTTGTCTGAGAGAGCCGGCAGCGGCATTTCTTGGATTCTTAAAAATTTTCTCCTTTTTTTTACGACTCCCCCCAGCTAAAATTTCTTGGTCTATCTTCTCATTTAACTTAATTGCTTCATCATTTAATTTCAAGAAAGCATCCTTGGGCATATAAACTTCGCCTCTAAGCTCAATCTCATCTGCTGCCAAGGAATTCGAAAAAACATCACTTTCTATAAGTTTAGGAACATCTTTTACAGTAAAAATGTTTTGCGTAACATCTTCGCCAACTTCTCCATCTCCTCTAGTTGACGCTTGATATAACTTGTTATCTTTGTAACTTAGCGCAATAGAAGACCCATCAATCTTTAACTCGCAACAAAGTTTTGGGAAAAACCCAAGTTCTCTCTCGACCCTAAACATCCACTCATCAAGTTCATCAAATCCCATGGCATCATCCAAAGAATACATTCGATTTGCATGAGCAACCTTGCTAAATGTGCTAGAAATAGCGTGCCCTACGACTTTTGTTGGAGAATCTTTTCTTACATACTCAGGATATTGAGCCTCCAAACTCTTTAATTCGCGCATAAGCGAATCATACGCAGCATCGCTTAAAGTGGGTTCATCCTTGCCATAATATAGCTCTTGAGCTTCTAAAATCTCATTTGTCAGTTCTTTAATTCTGTTTTCTACATTTTCCATGCTAACTTTCATCTCTTAAAGTCACAAAATAATTTACGTATTAAAATAATTATAATATTTAAAAAAATTTATCAATATTAGGCTCGGTGACAAATTTAAATGTATGACAATTTTTGTGATTTAGGAAGAAATGATCTTTGTTGGTGTGGGTCAGGGAAAAAGTATAAAAAATGCCACGCCGATTTTGATGAAAAATTACAAAATCTCTTTCTTCAAGGAGAGATCGTTCCTTCAAGGGAATTAATAAAAACAAAAGAAGACATAGAAGGCATTAAAGAAAGCGCAAAAGTTAACATAGGAGCTCTAGACGAAGTTGAAAAAAATATAAAGGTCGGGACAACGACTGAAGAGATTGACAGATGGGTCTATGATTTCACGCATGATAATGGAGCTGTGCCCGCTCCTCTTAATTATGAAGGATTCACTAAAAGTTGTTGCACGTCGATAAATGATGTTGTTTGCCATGGAATTCCTAGTAAAAAAGAAGTTTTAAAAAATGGAGACATCGTCAACGTTGACTGCTCAACAATCAAGGGAGGCTATTTCTCAGACTCTAGCAGAATGTTCATTGTGGGGGATGCGTCAAGCGAAACTAAAAAATTTGTTGAGACAGTCAAAAAATCGATTAATGTTGGATTGACAGAAGTTAGGCCTTGGTTTCATTTGCATGACATGGCAAAAGCTATCGACGATTATATTCACAGAAAAGGTTATTCAGTCGTTCGCGAATATGGAGGCCACGGAATTGGCAAAGAATTTCACGAAGACCCTTGGGTTTCTCACACTCCAAAAGCAGGACAAAACATGATAATGCCTCCAGGAATGTGTTTTACGATTGAACCGATGGTGAATATGGGAAGTTACAAAATAACGGACAATGCAAAAGATGGGTGGACTGTTAAAACAAAAGATGGCAGCCTCTCAGCTCAATGGGAAATTCAATTAGTTGTCACTGAGACGGGTTATGAAATTCTATCTTACTAATCGATGACTAATAACTCATGAGTTAGATTAGTGAAACTCTCAAAACCACTTTCCGTAACAACGCCGCAATCTTCCAGGCGAACTCCAAATTTTCCCTTGACATAAACGCCAGGCTCGATAGTAACAACATTATTTTTAAGTAATAAACTTTTTCCACGTGGGGAAAGGGTCGGCTTTTCGTGAATCTCCAATCCAACGCCATGCCCTAGCCCATGAGGCATGCAATCACCAAAACCATATTCTTTTAAGATTGATATAGCTTTTTCATGGCATTCTTTTCCGCTCATTCCAATTTTCAAATCACTAGCCACGCTCTCATGCGCATCTTTTGTTGCCATCCAAGCTCTCATAAGCTCGCCGCGCGGCTTTCCTGCAAAAAGAGTGCGAGTTGTGTCAGAACAATAACCGCCCTTAACAATACCAAAATCGATAACTATTGATTGACCTTCTTCTATCGTGTGCTCCCCCGCTTCAGCATGAATATTAGAAGCGTTGCTCCCGCATCCAACAAGAGTTTCAAAACTAAATGACTCTGCCCCTTCTTCCAACAAATTTTTCTCTAATAGAGACTTAACTTCAATCTCTTTCATCCCTATATGAATATGGGGCAGCACTTTTAAAAAGGCTCTATCTGCAATTTCTTGAGCATTTTTCAAAGCTATAATTTCATCATTTGTTTTAATGTGGCGTTTAAAAAAAACATCGCCTTCGTTATTTAAAAAAACTTTTATAGCTTTTATATAAGAATCCTTGCCCTCTCCTGAAAATTGAGCCTCGCAAGCAGGAAGGATAACTGATTTGTGTCTAAAACTTTCTCTTGACTTAATGTCTGAAAGATGAACCTCAATAAAAGGAACTTCCACAGATGAAATAGCATCCCTAATTGCATAAGAATAATGAGTGTGCGCTCCAGGGTTATAAACGACAGCTTCAATATCGCTGCAATCAAGAGAGTGAATTCTATTGATAATATCCCTTTCTGAATTTGATTGGAAGAACTCAAAAGAAACATCTTTTCCTTTAAATGAATCTAAAATGTAATTATTTATGTCATCCAACGACAAATTGCCATAAATCTCAGGCTCCCTTTTACCCAACATATCAAGATTAGGACCGTTCATAACTAAGATTCTCATAAGTAAAAAACTCCTTGATTAATCAGATAAACCTTTATCATTATCAATTAAAATCCCGTTTTTCTTCAAAAGAGACAAAAGCTCGCGTGCAACTTTTGAAGAACCTTTTCTTGTTGTGTCAATAGAATAGTTTGCAGCATCTTCATACAAAGGCAACCTTTTTTTAAATATAGCTTGCGCACTTTTAACGTCGTTAAATAAGGGACGTGTGGATTTATCTGATATCCTTCTTGCGCCATTATAGGCATCAGAATAAAGGTGAATCACAACTCCGGAATCTTGCATAATCTCAACATTGTTTTTGTTTAAAACAATTCCTCCCCCGCAAGAAACAAATAGATTTTTGTCCATCTTAGAAATCATTGAGATTGCATCACTTTCTCGTTTTCTAAAACCAGCTTCTCCAACCTCATCGAAAATTTCACGAACTTTCTTCCCACACATTTGTTCAATAAAAAAATCTGTGTCTATGCTCTCGCTCCCGCAAGTTCTTGCAAGCTTTCTCGCAGCAGTCGATTTACCCGCGCCCATAAATCCAATTAAATATACTTTTTTTAGAAGCTTGTTTGACATGCTTAATTTGCGAGCTCCTATCTTGATAACATTTCAATCCTTGACATGTAATTTCTAAAATTCTCTTTAATGTCGACCATGCAAGTGTTGCCAAACATCTCTATATAAGCATTCGCCAAAACCATCGCAAGCTCAGCTTCCCCAACAACAGCTGCTGCTGGAACAGCGCAAACATCACTTCTCTCTTTAGAAGAAATTGATGGCTCAAGAGTGTCAACATTAACAGTGTTAAGCCCCTTCATGCAAGTTGGGATTGGCTTCATAGCACATGTAACCCAAAGAGGAAGTCCAGTTGTCATTCCCCCCTCAAGCCCGCCAGCGTTGTTAGTCTTTCTTGAATATTTGCCATTCTCTAAAATGATTTCATCATGAAAATCGCCACCAAAAGAGCTAACTCCTTCAAAGCCAATTCCAAATGAAACTCCCTTTATCGCAGGTATTGAAAAAAGCGCTGATGAAATTTTTGAAGTTAAGCGATCTTTTGCTTGAACATAAGAACCAAGACCAGGAGCAACGCCAATAGCAACAAGTCTAAAAGTCCCGCCGCAAGTCTGCCCCACGCTAGCAGCTTTATCTATCTCCTCTTTCATCGCCTGAGTGACCAAATCATCAGGACAACGAGTTTGGGAAAATTCAATTTTGGCTAGGAGATCCTTAGACATCTCGCCACTAACAAAGTCCATTATGTTCGAGTCGTCAAATTTAATTGTGGATATGGAATTAACCCATGAAAAAACCTCAACACCAAAATTCGCTAAAAATTCTCTAGCGATAGCACCAGCGCAAACGCGAGAGGCCGTCTCTCTTGCAGAAGCTCTCTCCAAAACGTCCCTACAATCGTCAAAGTTATGTTTTAACAAACCAATGAGATCAGCATGACCCGGTCTTGGAGTCACCTCACGAGAATAATCTTCGGGGCATTGACCAAAACTCGACATCTTCTCTTCCCAATTTTGCCAATCGTTGTTTTCAATATCTATCGAAATTGGAGAGCCTAGCGTCCTTGAAAATCGAATCCCAGAAGTGATTGAGGCAACATCCTTCTCTATTTTTTGCCTTCCTCCCCTGCCATATCCCGATTGGCGTCTAGACAAGTCATAATTGATTAAGTCCTCACTTACAACAAGTCCAGCTGGAACTCCAGTTACAACTGTGGTTAATTTTTTTCCATGAGATTCGCCCGCCGATATGTATTCCATGTTAAATTTAGCTCTCCTCTAGCATTTATAAACATAAATAATGCTATCATAATCACGGTTAATAGATAATAACAACTAACGAGGTTAACAATGATAGCAACAGTCAAAAATAGCGCATCACAAGAAGAGCTTAACCACCTAATAGAGTGGTTGAAAACTAAAGATATTAAGGTTGATATATCTAAAGGAACCAGCGAAACTATAATCGGGCTCATTGGAGACACAACAAAACTTGACCCCTATTTGCTCGAGTCAATGGAAATTGTAAATAAGGTAACTCGTGTCACAGAAAGTTTTAAACTTGCCAATAGAAAATTTCACCCAAAAGACACAATTATTGATTGTGGACATGGGGTAATGCTCGGAGGAGACAATTTTAATGTCATAGCAGGACCTTGTTCAGTCGAAGGTCAAAACCTTTTTGACATTGCAAAGTCTATCAAAAAGAGCGGCGCCACCATGCTAAGGGGAGGCGCTTGGAAGCCAAGAACAAGCCCCTACTCAAACCAAGGCATGGGAGAAAAAGGGTTAAAATTGCTTCGCGATGCGGCAGATGAAAATGATATGCCGATAGTGACAGAAATTATGGATCTACGCGACATAGAAACATTTATAAAGTATGACGTGGAAGTTATGCAAGTTGGAGCAAGAAACATGCAAAACTTCTCCTTGCTAAAAGAGCTTGGAACTATTGATGTTCCAATTTTGCTTAAAAGAGGCATGGCGGCAACCATCGATGAGCTTTTAATGGCGGCTGAATATATAATGAGTGGCGGCAACAAAAATGTTATTTTGTGTGAGCGCGGAATTCGTACATTTGAAACAAGAACAAGAAACACTTTCGATTTAAGCGCAATTCCTGTGTTAAAAGACTTAACTCACTTGCCTGTTGTTGCCGATCCAAGTCACGCGACGGGCTACACGAAATTTGTGACACCGATGTCTTTAGCTGCAACAGCAGCAGGTGCCCATGCTCTTGAAATTGAAGTGCACAACAATCCTGCATCAGCGTGGAGCGACGGCGCACAAGCGCTCACGCCTGAGCAATTCGATGATGCCATGAAGAGGATTAAAATTATTCGCAAAGCAGTCACAATGAGATAGAAATGAACGTTGGAATAGTAGGCCTTGGCTTAATAGGTGGATCATTCGCAAAAGCCCTAAACGCTGGAGGCGTAAAAGTTATTGCGTTTGACATCGATAACGAAACTCTTGACGCCGCAATGGCTGATTCTGTCAAAGAGAAGTTAACGTCAAACAACATAAATAAGTGTGATTTAATAATTTTGGCCACCTTTCCAAAACATTGCGCCGATTGGTTAAAAGAGAACGCTCCAAAGATCAATAAAGAGACTATTGTCATCGACGTTGCTGGAACTAAAAGAGGAGTTTGCAAAGAATGTTTTAAAATTGCAAAAAGCTATGGTTTTACATTCATTGGCGCTCATCCGATGGCAGGAACTCAATTTAGTGGATATGCTCATGCGAAATCAACAATGTTTAAAGGCGCTCCAATGATACTTGTTTGCGACCCAACTCTAGATGATATGTCTAGGGTAATAGCGATAGATAAAGTTCAAAATATATTGGCTCCTTGCGAATTTGGCTTCTACACTCAAACAACTGCTGAACACCACGACAAAGTTATCGCATACACTTCCCAGCTTGCGCATGTTATATCATCAAGTTATGCAAATAACCCTCTCGCTCTTGAGCATGACGGATTCTCTGCGGGAAGCTGGAAAGATTTAACGCGTGTTGCATGGCTAAATCCAAAAATGTGGAGCGAACTATTTTTAGAAAATAGTGATTTTTTGAGTGAATGCATATCTCAAACTATAGAAAATTTGAAACGTTGCAAAAAAGCAATAGATGATAATAATAAAGAAGAATTGGAAAAATTCTTAAGTGAAGGAGACTCAATAAAAAGAGAAGTTGAAAGGTTAGAAGAAAAAAATGACTAAACAAAATGGCAGAAACATCGAAGAAATAAGAAAAGATATTGACTCAATCGATAAATCTATCGTTCAAGAATTTTTAAAGAGAATGGATGTCGCTGATGAGATTGCATCTTATAAAAAGGAGCATGACCTTCCAATTCTAGATAAAGCAAGAGAAAGAGAGAAAATTCAATCTATATTAGACATGGTGCCAGACGACAAGAAGTCCTACGCAATGGCGCTTTTTAACACTCTTTTTGAGGTTTCCAAATCAGAGCAAGCATCATCTAACAACATAGAAGCACCAATTGTCAAAAAAATAGAAGATGCACTTGAGTCAACGCCAAAAACTTTAATCGACAGCGCATATGTTGCATGCCAAGGAGTTGAGGGTGCCTTTTCTGAAATAGCTGCAGAAAAACTTTTCAAACATCCAAACATATCCTTTTTCCCAAATTTTAGAAGTGTTTTTAAGGCAGTCGATGAAGGGTTTTGCAAATATGGAATTTTACCGTTTGAAAACTCAACTGCTGGAGTTGTAAATGAAGTATATGAGCTAATGAGAGAATTTGATTTTTACATCGTAAAAACAATACGTCTAAAAGTCTCTCAAAATTTACTTGCAAAGCCTGGCGTTAAACTCGATGACATAACTGACATATATTCCCATCAAAAAGCAATAGAGCAATCATCAAGGTTTTTAGAAGCGCTAAAAGACAAGGGTGTTAAAGTTCATATCGCTGAAAACACAGCAATGGCTTGCAAAATGGTTTCAGAAAGTGAGTCAAAAACTTTTGCGGCAATTGGGTCTTCTAACGCTGCAAACATCTACAACCTAGACTTTATAGAAAAAAGCATCGAAGACAATAATGCCAACTACACTCGCTTTGCTGTTATTTCAAACAAGCTTGAAATCTATCCAGGAGCAGACAGAACGTCGTTAGCTATAACAACAAAAAACGAAGCAGGTTCACTTTATAAAGTTCTAGCACGTTTTAACACTCTTGAGATTAATTTAAGCAAACTTGAGAGCAGAACGATCCCAAACAGAGACTTCGATTATATGTTCTACTTTGATCTAGATTGCTCAGTATACTCTCCTGAATTTAGGCGTCTTATGTCATCACTAGACGATGTTGTTGAGGAATATCGCTATCTAGGTTCCTACTCAGAGCTAATATAGAAAATAGAAGCAATTTAGAACTTAAGAAGGCAAATAATGTGGGAATTAAAAGAAGCTTGCATAATCACTAACAACGATTACGTTTTTGAAAAATATAAATCGTTGACAAATGTCATTTTGTTGAAAAGCTATGAGGAAGTGCTTCTTAAAACTAGAGATTATGTTTATGACAAGCATATTTTGCTCACACATCCTCAAGCAAGTTCTCTAAAGCCTAACCAAACTCCCTTTAGATCGATAATCGTCTATCCGAAAGGAGAAGAAGACAATTTAGAAAGCATAATGATGATAGATAAATCCATTCAAGTTTATCGAGAATGGCAAGAAATTTCCCCTAGCCCAAAGTCATATGCACCAAAAGTCGAGCACGATTTTAAAACAATCGATTTGTCGATTATCGAAAATGTTATCCCAAGAATTTGCTAAAATTGATAACATTGCTTTTATTTAAGCAAAAAAATGATAATATGATTTCTCGAGTTTTAATAATAACACCCCACTAACTTTAGGTTACAAAATGGAAAAACCAACTAACAAGAAATATTTTAAAGGGCTCACTCGAAAAGAATATATAGAGCTGGCAACAAGAATTGCAAATGAACAAGGAATAAACCACTTAACAATTCGAAGACTTGCTGATGAACTTAATTGTTCATCTGCCGCACTTTATAGATATTTTAAAAACAAAGAAGAGTTAACTTATTTTGTTAACTTGCAAGTTTTAGAGACGTATATTGAGCGTTTGAACAAAGCTCAGCTCATTTGGGATAATCCATGGGATGTCTACACTGGCGTTTGGGATTGTTATGCAAGAGAGGCCTTCACCCACACAGAGGCATATGATCAATTGTTTTTCAGACACTCAAACACAATCTTAAATGACAAAATCAATGAATATTACAAAATGTTTCCTAACAACATAACTAATGCCAACGAAATTTTTCAAGAAATGCTCTCAACTGCAGATTTTATGAGCAGGGATTATAGAATGTGCATTAGATGCGCTGAGGCAAACGCTATATCATACGAAAAATCTAAACAATTAAATAGAAGTGTTTGCATGCTTTTCAAAGGATATTTCAAAACTGTCCAAAATGAAGGAATCGAAAAATATGGCGTTGACTCTTGGACAAGGCAATGCATCGACGACATAGACATGATTATTTTTAGCCTCGCGGACGATCTTCAAGGCTATAAAGGATATTACGTTAACAACGATCCTATTGAAATAACACCTTAAATGAAAAAAGTACTCAACAACAATTAGTCTGTTTGGAACTTTATGTTATCGTGATAACTTATCTGTAAATTTCAACTTCTTCTAAACACTGGCAATCTATAATGTTAACGCGATAACAAAGTTAATAAATTTTTTTTATTAACATTAAATCGCGTAAATTTTCCTCAACGACCGCCGTTTTCCCCTTTTATTAGTGTATATTAAACCTATCATCGTAAAGAGGGATCTGGAGGGGATTTTTTTTTAATGGAAAATGTTATCGCGATTACGAAAGGAGTTGAATTTTATCTTTAAGTTTTAAAAGCTTTCTCTCCTGATTTTGATTTCACGATTAAATTCTGTAAATTTCTGTAAAAGAGGAGGTTTAAGTCTATGAAACTTGAACTTGGAGAAATTAACATCAAAGACATCCAATTTGCAGACAAGTCGGAAGTTAAAAATGGTGTTCTCTACATCAACAAAGAAGAGGTTGAGGCACTCGTCTTAGAAGACGAAAAACTTTCTGGTTGCAAATTGGAAATCGCTAGACCTGGCGACAAAACTAGAATTACGCCAGTCAAAGACGTCATTGAACCACGTGTTAAAGTTAGCGGAGGCGGAGAGATTTTCCCAGGCATCATCGGAAAAGTTTCCCCTGCTGTAGGCGAAGGAAGAACGCATGCGCTTAAAGGTTGCTGCGTTGTTACAGTTGGCAGAATCGTTGGATTCCAAGAGGGCGTTATCGACATGAGTGGCCCGGCAGCTGACTACACACCTTTCTCAAAGACTGTCAATCTATGTGTTGTTATTGAGCCAAATGGTGAACTCGAAACACATGTGTATGAGAAAGCTGGAAGAATGGCAGGTTTAAAGGTTGCAACGTATGTTGGTGAACTTGGTCGTGAAATCGAGCCAGACAACGTTATCACCTATGAAACAAAACCATTCGCAGAGCAAGCCGCTCAATATCCAGATCTTCCAAAAGTTGGATATATCCACATGTTGCAATCACAAGGACTTTTGCATGACACTTATTACTATGGCGTTGATGCAAAACAAATCGTTCCAACATTTATGTATCCAACCGAGATTATGGATGGAGCAATTGTTTCTGGCAATTGTGTTGCACCTTGTGACAAAGTCACAACTTTCCATCATTTCAACAACCCAGTTATTCATGACCTCTACCATAATCATCATGGCAAAGATCTAAACTTCATGGGCGTTATTTTGACTAACGAGAACGTCTTTTTGGCTGACAAAGAGCGCCACTCTGACATGGTTGCTAAATTCTGCAAATGGCTTGGGCTTGATGGCGTTTTGATTTCAGAAGAAGGTTATGGAAATCCTGACACCGACCTTATGATGAATTGTAGAAAAGTTGAGCAAGCAGGAACAAAAGTTTGCTTAATAACTGACGAGTTCCCAGGCAAAGACGGAAAGAGTGCATCATTAGCTGACACATGCGAGGAGGCAACTGCGCTTTCTTCATGCGGTCAAGGAAACGCAACATTGCAATTCCCTGCTATGGACAAAGTTATTGGAATGCAAGACTTTATTGAGTCTCAAATAGGTGGATGGGCTGGATGCATGAAAGAAGACGGTTCATTTGAAGCTGAGCTTCAAATAATCATCGCTTCCACTATTGCAAATGGTTATAACCATCTTGCAGCAAGAGGATATTAAAGGAGGCGAAACGAAAATGGCTAAATATAAAATTGTTCATTACTTAAATCAATTTTTCGCTGGAATCGGCGGAGAAGACACAGCTGACTACAAACCGGATGTCCAAGAGAAGGTTATAGGACCTGGAATGGCACTAAAAGCTGGTCTTGGTGACGATTATGAAATTGTTGCAACTGTTATCTGCGGCGACAACTTCTTTGGCGAGAACCTCGATGATGCGACCGACACAATCGTTGACATGGTCAAAAAATATGACCCAGACGTTTTTGTTGCTGGTCCTGCTTTTAACGCTGGACGTTATGGCGTTGCATGCGGAACAATTTGTAAGGCAGTAGAAGAGCGTCTTGGAGTTCCTGTGCTTTCAGGAATGTATACTGAAAACCCTGGTGCTGACATGTTTAAGCAAGATGTCATCTTAGTTGAGACTGGTGACAGTGCCGCCACTATGAGAAAATGCGTTCCTAACATTGTCAACCTCATCAAGAAAATGGCAACTGGCGAGGAGATCCTAGGACCAGAGGAAGAAGGATATCTAGAGCGCGGAATCCGCATGAACTATTTCGCGGAAGAGCGAGGGTCAGAGCGTGGCATTCAAATGCTAGTCAAGAAAATGGCTGGTGAGCCATTTAAGACTGATCTTCCAATGCCTAAATTCGACAGAGTTGAGCCAGGTCCTGCTATAACAGACATGGCTAATGCAACTGTTGCAATAGTCACATCTGGCGGAATTGTTCCTCTAGATAATCCTGACCACATCGAGTCTTCGAACGCAACTAAGTTCGGATGGTATTCAATTGAGGGCATGGATCGCATGAGCAAAGACGACTACATGACCATCCATGGTGGCTATGACAGGCAATTTGTCTTGGAGGATCCAAATCTTGTTATTCCTCTTGACACTCTTCGTCAAATGGAAAAAGATGGCAGAATTGGAAAAATTTATCCAATGTTTGCGTCCACAACAGGAACTGGAACTGCAACAAATTCTGCTGCAAAATTCGGAACTGACATCGGTGCAAAACTAAAAGAAGACGGTGTTGATGCTGTAATTCTAACCTCCACTTGAGGCACTTGCACTCGTTGCGGTGCAACGATGGTAAAAGGAATTGAAGCATATGGAATTCCAGTGGTTCATGTTTGCACAGTCGTTCCAATTTCAAAGACAATTGGCGCAAACAGAATCGTCCCTGCTATTGGCATCCCTTATCCACTAGGTGATCCAACAGAAGGCGAAGAAGAGTCAAGAAAGATTCGTGATTCACTTGTCGAGCGTACTTTGCAAGCGCTAGAGACACCGATTACGGAACAAACTGTGTTTGAATAGTTTGTTCAAATTATAAGGAGGGACAAAAAAGAGGGTTAGAGGAGGATAGAAAATAAATGAGCCTATCCTCCCCTAAATAAAAAATTATCAAACGATTAAACTTGAGGGGTTTATCATGGATAACAATAAAATGAAAATCGGAGCCGTTATTGGCTTCACTGGCGCCATGATTGCATTCTACATCGGCGCTGGATTTGCAACATTTCAAGAAGTGTTGCAATATGAGGCATCCTATGGCAACTTAATGATCGTAGTTGTCATTACTCTAGCTATCATCTATCTCTACACAAACTTTTCTTTTGCAACGGTCGGATCAAGGCTAAAGCTAGAACGAGGTGGAGAGATATATGACCACTATTGCGGCAAATATATCGGTAAATTTTTCGATTGGTTTTGCGCTCTTTATTGCTACATTTGCTTTTTCGTTATGTGCGGTGGAGCAAACTCAACAATCGTTGAACTTTTCGGTTATTTTGGAATAACTGTACCAAATGGGCTTGGCGCTGTCATAATCACCGTTGCCGCAATCGCAACAGTTATATTTGGTCTTGACGGAATCGTCAATGCTCTTGGAAAACTTGGACCTATCATCGTCATTTTGATTCTAGTTACCGCAATCGTCACATGCGCGACTTCAATCGGCGGTTATGCACAAGGTCTCCAAGACATGGAGAGAATGGTTGCGGATGGAACAGTTGCGAAAGTTGGCGATAATCCAATATTTGCAGCACTTTCCTACTCAGGATTTGTAATTATGTGGTTTGCAGCATTTATGGCAGAACTTGGTGCAAAGAACAAGCTAAAGGAGGTCAATGCAGGTGTTGTTGCTTCAATCATTTGCATAGCCGCTGCTGCAATTTTATGTTCAATTGCTCTTATTTGCACAGCAAGTCAATCATGCGTTAAGGACATTCCTGCTCTTTGGATGGCAATGAACATTAGTCCAATCTTTGGTTCAATTTATGCGATCATCGTCTTTTGCGGAATCTACACAACATCTGTTCCTCTACTTTGGACAGGCGTTACAAAGATTGCCCCAGAAGGAACACCGAGGTATAAGATTGTCGTTATCATAGGTGCTATTGCAGGATGCTTAATCGCATGCTTTGTTCCTTATCAAGGACTTGTTAACTTCATCTATGGAACGCTAGGCTATGTCGGGTTTATCCTCGTTTTCTTCATGGTCATCTACGACATCAGAACGAAAATGGGCAAAAACCCAATTAAACCAGGCAATCTCCCATTTGTAGGCGAAAAGACAGAATAACAGAACAGCCTCGAATGCCCAAAGGGGCAAAATGGGATTTGCAATATGGTAGAGGAAACAAATGTTCTACCTCCTCTACCACCCCTCCTTAGTAAAAGGGGCGAGTTGGCAACTTAAATTTATGCCCTCGCTCCTTTTTTAGTTTATAAACTTCAAAGAATAGCAATTAGGTTCTTCAATAAACGAAATAATAGCAGGTGAGCGAATTACAATATTTGAGCACGTTCAAAGAATAAAAAAGTATTTATAATAAATTTGTCTTTAAGCGAGGGGTTGCAAATAGACATTATAAAGTTAAGAGTGATTAGTAAGGAGACTAATTATGGACATTGGAGCAACGCTTCCGATTTATAGCATCATACCATTTGTTGGTATGTTGCTATCAATCGCGATTTTCCCACTAGTAAAAGCCGAATGGTGGGAAAAACATCAACTAGCTGTAGCAATTTTTTGGTCACTCGTTTTTCTAATTCCTTTCACAATTGGATATGGCATCGAGGAGACTGGATTGCAACTTGTGGAGAGCATCGTTGTCGACTTTATCCCATTCATCGTTTTATTGTTTGGGCTGTTTGTCGTAAGCGGAGGAATCCACATCGGCGGAACAATAGCAGGCACAACGAAAAACAACGTTGTTATGCTTGCGATCGGCACATTTTTGGCAAGCTGGATTGGGACAACTGGAGCAGCAATGCTTCTTATCCGTCCAGTTATTCGCGCTAATAAATGGAGAAAAAATAAGAAACATATCATAATTTTCTTCATTTTCTTAATTGCAAACATTGGAGGTTGCATGACTCCTCTTGGTGACCCTCCTCTATTCTTGGGCTTTTTAAGAGGCGTTCCATTCTTTTGGACTCTAGAGCACATTTGGCCAATTTTGCTCTTGAATGCAGTTTTGCTTCTTTCAATTTTTGCGGCAATTGATATGCATTTCTACAAAAAAGAGCCAAAAGAAAACTTAGATGAGCTTGCATTGATGCAAAGCGCAGACAACAAAGTCCCGCTAAAAATTGAAGGCTCAATCAACATCTTGTTCTTAGCTCTAATAATTCTTGCAGTTATTTTAAATGGAACGATTCCATCTATGCCTATTTTCCAAGATGCAAATGGAGAAGTGGTTGGTATCACACTCATGGGCGAAGTTCACCTAGGAATTCAATACTTTGTGCAAATCGCAATTATATTGATTGCAGCAGCTCTATCTTGGAAGTTCACTCCAAAAGAAACTCGCATGGAGAAAAACGAGTTCAATTGGGGAGCGATTCAAGAAGTTGCAAAACTCTTCATCGGCATCTTCATCACTATGATCCCAGCGCTAGCGATTCTTCGTGTAAATGGCGGAAGTTTAGGAATAGACTCACCACTGAAGTTCTTCTGGTGCACAGGTGCACTTTCAGGATTTTTAGACAACTCCCCTACCTACGTTGTCTTCTTAACAACAGCAGGCGCATTAGGGGCAAGCGGCGCTGGCACGATTGCAACGACCGCAGGAGCTGTCACAGAGCAAATTTTACTTGCAATCAGCGCAGGTGCTGTTTTCATGGGTGCTTTGACTTACATAGGAAATGCGCCTAACTTTATGGTTAAGAACATGGCTGAGGAGGCAAAAATTAAGATGCCTTCATTCTTTGGGTATATGGGATGGTCGTTTGGAATCTTAATTCCAGTCTTCTTAATCGACACGATTGTGTTCTTCCTGTAACTTAATTATTACAAGGTTAGTTTTTTAGTCTGGCACTTTTCAAGTTTTGAATTTGTGCCAGACTAAAGGAAATTTACTACAATCGCTGAAATCGTCATAATAAATAGCGCGATCAACGACAAAGCAAATAGCGTTTTCGAATTAATTTTTTTAAAGAATGCAAATTTTTCCTTTAATCTACTTTTTTCTAGAGCAACAAAACTAAAAATCGTAAATGGGATCGCTACAATCCCTATGTATCCAACCGTCCTATAAGCAAAAGAGCGAGACGCCATCTCATCGTTCGGTTGCAAAAAAGCGCCGAAAACGCCAACTGTCATTAAAAGCCAAAACGCGACTATAAGCACATTCCACAAGGTTCCAAATTTCCTTTTTACTTTACCTAAGGAGTCCCTAAACGAAACATCTTTCGTATTTTTCAAATAGTTAACAGCGCTCCAAAGTTCTCCAACAGATTGATAGCGATCCTTAGGATCAAAAGATGTTGACCTCAATAAAACATCTTTAAACTCAAGAGGAATTTTTGAATCTAAAGATGCATTATCTCTGAGTGGGACTTTTGATAGTTCCTTCGTCAACATGAAATAAAGCACCATTCCTAAAGAATAAATATCACTTTCCACGCAAGTCTCTTCATACCCATATTGTTCTGGCGGCGCGAAGAATGGCGTGCCGAACTGGGTGGTGTCTGGTGTTAAATCACCTTTTTTAAAACGAGCGATGCTAAGGTCAATAATAAAAACTTCTTCATCAGCGACAATTATGTTTGTTGGCTTTAAGTCACGATGAATCAAAGGTCTTGAGAAAGTGGTGTGTAAATCATCAACAGCGACACAAATTTTTAAGAAAAGTTGTTTAATTTGCTCTTCCGAAAGACAATTATCTTTTACATGACGCTCTAAAGTCTCGCCATCGATATATTCTAAAATGACAACTCTGTTGCAAGCGTATTCTAAATACTCGATAATCTTAGGACAATGTTTTAGAAATACACCTTCTTGCTGTTCTTGCCAAATCTTCTTGTAAGCCTGGCCTTGCTTTGAGTTATAAGAAAACTCTTTTCTAATAAAAGGTCCGATAATGTTTCCTTCTTCATCTTTCTTCGCAACCTTTTGCGTTGATTCGCAATCTGTGTGCTTAAGCTCTTCTAAAACAATCCACTCTTGATCAGCATCAAAAGAATGCAATTGGGCGTCTAGTGAGGAACTATCAGAAATGCTGGCCATCTTAAGCGTCACCGAGCAAATCTTGACCGAACCTATGCAACTCTACATTAGTTTCGACAATTGATAAACAATGCAAAATTGCATAAATCAAAATAACATCGCGCTTGCATTTTGAATAGAGCTCAGAGTTATTTGAAATCTTGAGCAATCTATTAACTTCATCAAGATTGCACTTTATAGTCAAAGCCAACATTAAAATTAAATCTCGCGAGGGTGAAGTTTTGCGACCTGTGAAAATTTCATATCCATACGTGTAATTTATCCCAGACTCTTTTATAACATCGGAACTCTTCAATCCCCTATCTTCGATCAAAATGTCGAGATAATCCTTTAGGGAATACATATTCACATGATTCGTTGCAAAAAAATTGTCAAGAGAAGAAGTCTCGATAATTTCATTTAACAACTCATTTGTTAGAGGCACGATGCTTCCCTTCTTATAACAAATATTACTCCCAATCACTTTCATTTTAGCAAAAGAAAACCCCTCCATTTTCGATGACAAAGGAGGGGTTAGCATGTCCTTTCACGGATTTAAATTAAAAGCCGGTCACCTCAGACAGCTCAAAAGAAGCGACTTTATCGGGAGAGACTGACCCAAGTGCAGAGAATTTCCAAACGCCTCCAGCTGCCAAGTCATTAGTGTTTGCCAAAGCTGTTCCAACTTGAGCTCCATCAGCATCCTTCAAAATGTAAGTCACTTGAACATAAGATACTTTTTTGTCAGTATTGTTAGTGAGCTTGCCTGTAACTGAGTAAGAAAACATATTAGAAGTGTCTGCAGCCTCTTCGCTGACGGTATACTTCTCCTTCGCTTGCTCTGTCTTGTTAGAGCTCGAGCTATCCGTGCTTGAACTTCCCGAAGATGTTGACCCTGAATTCCCAGATCCGCCACTCATTGCTCCACCAATAATTGCAATCACTGCAATAACAGCTATAACTATCAAAATAGTCTTCTTCTTAGATTTTTTCTGCACCTGCCCACCACTAGGATTTAAATTTTCGTCTGCCATCGCCTTTTCCTTTCTCATAGTTGTCCTTTGATGACAAAACTTATATTAGAGCAACTGCAAGATCGAATTCTTAGCTGCCAGCTAAGGTCTCAAAGATCTTGTTTGATGTTGTGAATTTTGCAAAATATGGAATTTAGTAGGTAAACATAGGAAAAATTTTGTAAACGACAAAGGACGATATTGTGGAATAGGGAATTTGTTTCATTTGCCCTTTTAAAGTACCCTTAAAACTTGATATGAACTTCTTTCAATTGTATAATTATGATAATTAAAGGAGTAACGAATATGGATCGAGAACGAGCAATTAAAGAGGCAATCCACTCTGGTGAAATGGAAGGTGCCTATGTTTCTGCTGAATTTAAAAAGGATGCAGATGCCTACATTAAATATGAAATTTCAATTGATGATTTAATGAATCGGACTCAAAAAAGATGATCAAACAAAGACCTGCGGGGAACTTATTAAAGCTTGATGAGCAATAAAATGAGTGGCGGATAACGTGAAATACTCACCTTTCGGGCACTCGCTGACACTTATTTTACTTCAGATATGTGAGATTTAAATAGCTAAGCAGGGCTACGGCTTGGATGCGCACGAGGTGGAGTTTATTGAAAGCGAAAGCGAATTATTTACACAAGGATTTAAGCGAACTTTGAGGCAGTCGCATTTTGACATACGCAAATTTAGAAAAGAGGCATCGACTCTCTTTTTAGTTTCAATTTTCATTTTTGGCCTAACTTGCATTAGCCTTTTCGCTCAAACTAACACTCGCGTTCTCTCGATAATTTCTGCTGAACCAGCGGGGTATGTTGGCTACTTTGACTCAAATTACGACTCATCAAATGATGACATAATAAAGCAAATCATCACCGCTTTAGAAGATGACGCGCAGGAAACAACAAACAAAGAGATTTATGTTCTAAACAAAGACTCAAACACAATCCTTTCGTCAACCAACGATGTCTCTGAAGCTGTAAAAGACAAGTTAAACAGCAATGTAAATGAAAAGCTTATCGTTATTGACGATTGCACTTGTTATGTCACCAACTTTGATCATTACAAAGTTTTAGTAAAAGCAAGAGTTCCTCAAATCATCGATGCATTTATAGACACAATCGCAACCCTTACGCTAATCATGCTCGGGATCTTCGCGATGTCTTTGTTTTTGCTTGCATTAGCTCACAAGCTTTTCGCTGAAGGCTCAACTGGGCGCCTTATTTCAACAATTTTCCTCATTTTGGCAGTCGTGTCTTCTTTTGCAGGAAGCTCACTTTATACAGAATTAGAAACTATTGACTTTACCAAACAAACTGAAGAATCAATTCTAAAACTTGACATTGAGGCAAGCTGTCAAAATGCCGATAAACTAGAAATCACTGAACAAACTGAGCTTCTCGAAATAGCAAATAGCATCGCAAAATCGAGTCAGACAATTAAAGAAGTTAAAAGTAGTGATAACCTTCAAGGCAAGCAAATCGTTTCCGGCTCTGCTGACGAATTTGTTAACTCGCTTGAAATTGTCACTAATGAAAGTGAGATTAACAATTTAAAAATGAACTCACAAATTGAAGCGCTGCTCATGCTTCTTTTGGCGTTTATGCTTGTTTATGAGTTACAAAAAAAAGCACGCATAAAGCAAAAGCAAAGGCAAAAGATGAGTGGGACAAAAGTTACACTCACGGCAAGCGACCATCGCATGCGATTGGTTCTCATGGTTAATGGCATTTGCATGTCGGCGTTTAATTTGGTGAGTGTTCTTAGAATTCGCCAAGTTGTGATGCTTTATTGGACTGATAATGTAACGATTTTGATTAGCACAATTTTCACATTTACGATGATTGCCAGCGTCCTTGGGTCATCTATTTCATCAAGCATTTTGAAGAAATGCAAAAATGTTAAAACCTACTCGATTTTCGCGCTCAGCGTTGGAATAATTAGTGCTTTTATGTGCGGTATGTCTTCAAACATTTTCATTTTCGTTGCAGCTCTTTTGGTTTTTAACATCGCTCGCTCACAAATTAGTATGTTTTCGGATTTCTATTCATCGTTGCTAAACGATGTTAATCGCAAAGATAGCTGCCAAGTTGAGTTCTCATCAGGCGAATCGCTCGGTCAAGTTATTGGCAACATAACAGGCGGCGTTATCAGCGTGGTTCTAAGCTTCTCTTTCGTTCAAATGCTATCTGCAACATGTCTTGTCGCCTCTCTTGTTCTTTGTCTTGCCTTTAACAAAAGTGAGTTAAAGGTAAAATTAGACAAAACCAACAACGCAAAATCTAATGCTTCAAACATCCTTAAAACTATGCTTCGAAGCGATGTTTTGATATATTCGATTAGCATTATTCTTCCATCATCAATATCATTTACTCTTGTTCAATACAAGCTACCTCTCGACGTCGCCGCGCTTGGGCTTTCTGCAATCGTTCTCTCGCTTGCAAAAACAATGCAAAAGGTCATTCGCGTTTATTCCAACCCACTCTATCATGTGGTGGCGCGCCATGTGAGTATCACCTTCCATCTTGTCGCTTTCATTGTTTTAAGCGGTGTTGTTGTGTTGTTCTACTTTTTAAGCAACTCGCTTGTTGGAATGGTTATCTCAGTTGCTGCAATGGGATTTGTGAATGGTGCTGGATATTATGCAACAACGAAGGTCTTCCGAGAAATGGACAGTCTTGCCACCGTCCAAGAATCAGACAGAATGGTTGGTCTTGACCTTATCAGGCGCCTTGGCGACACCATCTCGCCATCCCTTCTATCAATTTTTGGAAACGGAGTTGC
>CAVAIA010000020.1:0-11045 GCA_963588595.1 bacterium
TGTTAGGTTAATGGTCGGGTTGACAGGATTTGAACCTGCGCCCAGGGACCTCGCAGGTTCGAAATGTGCCACAGGCACATTTCTAGTTAAGTTGTGCGTAATGAAAACTTTGACTAACCTTTAAAGTTAATGGTCGGGTTGACAGGATTTGAACCTGCGACCCCTTGACCCCCAGTCAAGTGCGCTACCAAACTGCGCCACAACCCGAAATTGAACAATTTATATTTTAGCGTTACTTAATTGCTTTTTTTCAAGATTGCTTCTTCGGCTATCTTTAAAATTTTTTTTGCTAAGATCTGCTTAGAACAATCAAACTCTACCAAACCTTGCTCATAAACTATAAACCCTCTCGATTCATCTTTGCCAAAAGCTTGATTTTCACTAACATCGTTTGCAACGATAATGTCGCAGCCCTTATCTAAGAGCTTAGCTTTCGCATTTTCTAAAAGGTTTTCTGTCTCTGCGCAAAAACCGACAACAACCTGATCGCAAGTCTTTCTCTCGCAAATTTCTTGCAATATGTCATCGTTTTTAACGAGCTCGATTGATTTTAGACTAGACTCATCTGATGTCTTCTTAAGTTTTCTATCAAAAGTAAACTTAGGCTTAAAATCGCAAATCGCAGCACAATTAATAACACAATCAACGCTCGAAATTAGAGCTAGAGACGCCCTTTTCATTTCATCAGCGCTCTCAACATTTAAAACTTCACACTCATCTGGGTATTTAAATGCAACTGGCCCTGAGACAACCTTAATCTCGATGTTGTTTTTTAAAGCTTCATTAATAATCGCAAGCCCCATCTTGCCCGACGAAAAATTTGAAATATAGCGAACAGAATCTATTCTTTCCCTGGTAGGGCCAGTTATAAGCAAAAGTTTTTCTATCTTAGGACTAAAACTCAATTTGCTTTAAAACCCCAAGCACTTATCAATCGAACTCTTTCTAGATTCATAAGTCTCACTAACGTTTGCAACTCTGTCTCTAATTTGCAAAAGAGACTTCTGTAGGTCTTCTGTGATCGGGTCATAAATCTCGATTGCCTCGCCCGTTATTGGATGCTTAAAATTGATGTAATAAGAATGTAAAAATTGTCTCGTTAAACCAAGAGATGAAGCTTTAGTTTTAGGAGCAAATGCGCTGTAGAGTGGATCTCCGACAACAGGATGTTTGATATGTTGCATATGAGCTCTGATTTGATGCGTCCTGCCTGTTTGCAATTTGCACTCACAAAGAGAATACCCAAAATCAATGTTATTTTTGCTCGAATAGTTGATTAGGACTGAGAAATCAGTTATAGCTTCCTTTGAATCAACCCCTTCTCCCACCACCATCTTAGTTCTGTGAGTTGCATGCCTTCTTAGAGGGGCGACAATCTTTGCGCTTTGCACATCAAAAGTTCCATGCACCAAGGTTAGATATCTTCTATCCACTTCCTTGTTAGAAATCATATCTATCATTAACTTTCCGGCAAGATCTGTTTTAGCACAAACCATTACTCCTGATGTATACGCGTCCAGGCGATGAACGATTCCTGGTCTTTTTTCGTTGCCTTGACATTTGCAAAGACCGTCAACTCCATAATCGTAAATTAAAGCATTCATAACACTATTAGTTTGATTGCTGTTTGCTGGATGCGTCATAAGACCAGGTTGCTTAGAAATAATTAAAATGTGACCATCTTCATAGAGTTTATTTAAGTCAATCTTGACAGGTGCAAGCTCGCAATTATCGGCGCTGCCCTCGGATTTTATTTTAAGGACATCACCGCTTTTAACTCGATAATTCTTTGAAATCGCTTTTGAGTCTAAAAAGACTTGCTCATCAGCAATAGCTCTTGCGGCAGAATTCCTAGATGGAAAAAACCCTTGCTCAAATAAGAAAACATCAACTCTCTTATTGTTGTCAATGTCTTTTACGGCTATTGACTTTTCTAGGATATGGTCCTCCATAATGCTTGATTTAATAATACGCTCTTGCTCTATTCAAAAACAACATCCCAACAACCAAAAGGACAACTCCAATAGTTATCGCACAATCTGCGATATTAAAAACAGGATAGTCAAAAGCAATTATTTCTATCATATCAACGACATATCCATTCGTGAATCGATCGATTGCATTTCCTATGCCTCCGGAGAATAGCAACGCACAAGAGACAATCGTCATCATATTTTTGTCTTTTCCAACAAAGAAAACAAACGCAACAATTAACGCGCAAACAACAAGCGCTACAACAACAAGACCATTTGTCCAATCGCCGAACATTCCCCAAGCAGCGCCAGTGTTATGAACAAGAGTTAGCCTTAAAAATGAAGGAATTATAATGGCAATTTCCTCGCCAACTTCATACCCAGAGACAGCGTTTTTCGTGAATTGATCTACGCAAAGGACAAGGATAGCAACTCCGAAAAAAATTGCAATCCTTAAAAACCCTTCTTTTTTTTCGATGTCCATTATAAAATCTCTAACCTAAAACATGCGCGCAACGCTCGCAAACATCTTCATGGCCTTCAATGTTTGACAATTTGGTGTAGTTCCAGCATCTAGGACACTTATCTAAAGTTGTCATTTTAACTGAAGCCTCAACCTCATCAATGTCTTTAACTTCGAAATTTACCTCTGCACAAATTAAAAGCTCGACTAAAACAGAAATATCATATTTATCGATAATCTTCTTTTTTTCTTCATTCAACGTAACTAAAACGCTAGCTTCTTGGCTCTTCTTTATTAGTCCCTCTCCCCTAGCAATTTCAATTGCCTTAGTTGCTGCATCTCTAACTTCGTTAAAGATTGCAAAATCTTCTAAGATTTCCTTTTGTTCAGCATCTGTTAAAGAAGGAGCAAATCCTTCAACAGAAGGCCACCCTGACAATTGCACCGACGCAACTCTTCTCTCTTCTTTTAAACCTTCAGGCCAAAACTTCCAAACTTCTTCAGTCGTGAAAGAAAGAATAGGAGACAAAACTTTAACGAGGACAACAAGCACGTTCTCTAAAACAGTTTGGACTGCTCTTCTTCTTTTTGAGTCACAGCTTTCTGAATATAGACGATCTTTTGCAACATCCATATAAACAGCACTCAAATCGTTGTTAACAAACTCATATAATTCACGATAAACTAAGTGGAATTTATACTCATCATATGCACTATTTACATTCTTTAAGACGAGCGCGAGTTTAGCCATGACCCACTTATCAATTGGCTCAAGAGCATCGAAATTCTCAATTCTGTCTTCTGTCTTGAAGTCATCTAAATTTCCCAAGAGGAAGCGGAAAATGTTTCTAAACTTGCGGTATGCATCACTTGTTCGTTGCAAAATTGAGTCGGAAATGCTAACGTCTTGCGAATAATCAACAGATGACACCCACATGCGAAGCACATCAGCTCCAACTTTATTGACAACATCCGCGGGATCAACGCCGTTGCCAAGGGACTTCGACATCTTGCGTCCATTTTCATCTACAGTAAAGCCACAATGCATAACAGACTTATAAGGGGCTGTTCCATAAGCGCCAACGCTCGTTAAAAGAGACGATTGAAACCACCCTCTATGTTGGTCAGAACCTTCTAAGTACATATCTGCTGGCCAAACCAACCCTTCATCTGCTCTATGTTTCAAAACGGACGTGTGAGAAACTCCACTTTCCCACCAAACGTCCAAAATGTCCTTTTCAGGAACAATCTCATCACATCCGCAATGATCACATTTAACGTTAGAAGGGAGATATTCGCTCGGTTTTTTAACAAACCACGCATCAGCGCCTTCCTCATTAAAAAGTTTGATAACAGCATCAAACGTCTCTTCAGTTGCAATGGTCTCCCCACACTTCGCGCACTTAAACACAGGAATTGGAACTCCCCAATTCCTTTGACGCGAAATACACCAATCAGGACGATCTGCCACCATAGCACCAATTCTGTTTATTGACCAATCTGGGATCCATTTAACTTCTTCAATCGCCTTTTGAGCATCTTTTCTCAAGTTTGTCTTATCCATTGAAACGAACCATTGATCAGTTGCTCTAAAGATAACAGGTCTATGACATCTCCAGCAATGAGGATAAGAGTGAGTAATTTTAACTTCTGCAACAAGGGTTCCTTGTTCGCGCAACCAATCAATTATTTTTGGATTAGAATCATCGGTTGAAAGACCTGCAAATTGCCCCGCTTCTTCAGTTAGTACGCCATCGTCGTCGACAGGCATAAGCGTCATGACTCCGTCAAATTGCTGTGCCACGACATAGTCTTCAACACCATGACCAGGAGCAGTGTGAACGCAACCTGTGCCAGAATCTAGCGTGACATGATCACCATAGATGACTTTGCCCTTTAAATCTTGGCGAATCGGACAAGTGTATGTTAAACCGCTCATGTCCTTGCCTAAAACAACGATAACATCCCCTGCATCATTTTTCGCTAATGAATAATCGCCCCAATTAGCAACTTCTGCCACAGTTTCAACGAGTTCACGCGCCATAAGCATTGCCTTGCCATCGCTTGCGACCATCACATATTCAGCGTTTGGAGCTAGAGAAACTGCAGTGTTCGCTGGAAGCGTCCAGGGAGTTGTTGTCCAAATGAGAATGTAAGGCACCATGCTTGCAACGTTTGAATCCTTAAATTGCTCAGGCATTTCATCGATCTTAAAATTAACGTAAATTGATGGTGATTTTTCATCACCATATTCAATTTCAGCTTCCGCTAGTGCGGTGTGACACCTACTGCACCAATGAATAGGCTTTCTTCCTCTATAAATTGCACCATCGAGATACATTTTCTTAAAAATTTCAACGTTTCCCGATTCATATGTTGGAGTGAAAGTTAGATAAGGGTGATCCCAATCAGCATTAACGCCAAGCCTTTTAAATCCATCGCGTTGCATATCGACGCACTTGCAAGCCCAATCATGACATAAACTTCTCACCTCAGATTGCGGCATGCTCTTCATTTTTTCAGTGCCCAACTTTTTTTCTACTATATGCTCAATTGGCTGACCATGACAATCCCAACCTGGAACATAAGGCGTGAAATAACCGCGTTGAGCATGAACTTTATTGACAAAGTCCTTCAAAATCTTGTTAAATGCATGACCTATGTGAATAGGCCCATTCGCGTATGGAGGACCATCATGCAAAATGAAAGGCTTTCCATCCTTGTTTTTTTCTAAGACCTTGTTATAAATGTCCTCATCCTGCCAAAATTTTAAAATTTCTGGTTCACGATTCGGTAGATTCCCCCTCATCGGAAAATCAGTTTGAGGAAGATTCATAGTTTCTTTATAATTGTTTGCCATTTTTATCCTTAATATTTAAAAACAGATGAACATTTTTTGACTAATAAAGTATAACTCAATCTTTTAATCTTATAATTTAAACAAGATATATAAATCGAAATTGCAAGCGTTAGGAGTTTATATTTATGAGCTTTAAGATTTTTACAGACACTTCAGCAAATTTGACGGATGACGTGATAGAAAAATTTGACATCTCGATTTTGCCACTAACTTTCATGGTTGATGGAGTTCAGCGCACGTCATATGATAAAAATCAAAAGACCGATTTGAGCGAGTTTTATAAAATGATGAGGGCAGACAAAATTGTTACAACGTCTTTGCCAAATCTTGTTAACTCAAAAAAAGAATTAGAAGAAGCGCTCGACAAAGGCGATGACCTTCTTTACATAGGCTTTTCAAGCGGGCTTTCTGGGACTTACACGTCAATTGATTTAATTTTAAAAGAGCTTGCTCCTAATTACCCAAACCAAAAATTGCTCAGCGTCGACACTTTGGCTGCTGCGCTAGGAGAAGGTCTTTTAGTTTGGACTGCAGCAGAGATGAGAGATGAGGGCAAAACTATAGAAGAAGTTAAAAGGTGGCTTGAAGAAAACAAGCTAAAACTTGCTCATTGGTTTACGGTTGATGATTTGCACTTTTTAGAAAGAGGGGGAAGAGTTTCTAAAACTGCAGCTTTTGCTGGAACAGTTCTAAATATTAAACCAGTTTTGCATGTTGACAACGATGGTCATCTTATACCAATGGAAAAAGTTAGAGGAAGAAAAAAGTCCCTGGACGCTCTTTTAAAACACATGGAAGATACCATGGATGTTCCTTACAAATACAAAGTTTTAATAAGTCATGGTGATTGCGAAGATGAAGCAAAATATGTGAAGGATGCGGTCGAGGAAAGATTTGGAATTCATGACGTTTTCTATAATTGCCTTGATCCAGTTATAGGAGCGCATTCAGGTCCTGGGACGATGTCATTGTTTTTCTTCGCGAGCGGAAGATAAAATAGAAAAACTAAAGTTTGATTATTCCCCATTTGTAAATGAAGCTTGGATTGCAGTTATCGCTGCAACACCTACAATATCTTCAGCGATGCACCCTCTCGAAAGATCGTTAACAGGAGCTGCCAAGCCTTGCGTTATAGGTCCATATGCTTCTGCCTTAGCGAGGCGTTGCACTAGTTTATAGCCAATGTTTCCAGCATCTAGGTCAGGAAAAATCAAAACGTTGGCCTTGCCAGCGACCTCAGAGCCAGGAAATTTTGATAATGCTATGTCCTCAATAAGAGCTGTGTCTAATTGCATCTCGCCATCCACCTTTAGCTTTGGTTCTTGCTCTTTGACTAACATCGTTGCATAAACGACCTTTTCAGCATCTAAATTCTTAGCGCTCCCGCTGCTAGAATGAGAAAGCATTGCAACTCTAGGCTCCCTTTTAATCAATAACTCAAAGGATTTTGCTGATTGAATTGCAATGTTGGCAAGTTCCTCTTGATCAGGGTTAACGTTGAGTCCACAATCGGAAAAAACAAAAGTTCCCTCCTCACCAAAATTACAATCAGGAACACACATAACAAAAAAAGCAGAAACAAGCCTTGCCCCAGGAGCAGTTTTTATTATTTGCAAAGCTGGTCTTAAAACGTCCCCTGTCGCATGAGCCGCTCCTGCAACAACGCCATCAACCCTTTTTGTTTTTAGAAGCATCATCGCAAGATAGAGCGGGTCACAAATAAGTTCCTTTGCTTCCTCGATTGTCATGCCTCTTTTTTTTCGCAACTCATAAAGACCTTCAGCCAGCTCAGGGGTAATTTTCTTAATTGAACTTGGAGTGTTTGGTCCCAAAACAATAGGTTGAGCGATTTGCTCTTTTTCAATAACCTTGGCGGCACGCACAACTCTCTCGTCATCGCCCTCAGGCAAGACTATAATTTTATTTAAATCTTTAGCGCGCTCAATCGCGCTTTCTATAAAAGAAGACATCTTATATCCCCTAAAGTGAATGAATATTTGTCCATAACAAAGTATAATAGATATGCTTAAATCAAATGTCTAATTTCGCTAAAGGAGAGAAAATGGGCATAAATTACGCTAAATATGACGAAATTAATATTAAAGACTACGATGCATTCATCGTTGGAAGCGGTTTTGCAGGCGCGGTGTGTGCAAGAGAGTTAGCAGAGCGCGCAAATAAGCACGTTTTAGTGTTTGAGAAAAGGTCTCAAGTCGGCGGAAATATGTTCGACGAAAAAGACTGCGCTGGAATTTTGGTTCATAGATATGGGCCTCACATTTTCCACACAAATGACAAAAGAGCATTTGACTATATATCTCGATTTGTTGAGATGAGCAACTATCAACATCGTGTACTTGCAAATGTGCATGGAACTTATATGCCAGTTCCATTCAATAAAACTTCAATGAAGCTAGCCTTCGGCGAGGACGAAGCGAAACGTCTAACGAATAAGCTAATTGAAAAGTTTGGCGATGAGAAAAAGGTTACTATAACAGAGCTTCGTGCATGCGATGATCCTGACTTGTCGAAGATTGCAGACTATGTCTATAACAATGTGTTTTTGAAATATACTCAAAAGCAATGGGGGCTAACACCTGACGAAGTTGATCCAAGCGTTGTTGCTAGAGTGCCAGTCTTCATTTCTGAAGATGATCGTTATTTCCAAGACAAATATCAAGGAATGCCAACGCCTTCCTACACTGCTTGTTTTGAAAATATGTTGTCTCGCGAAAATATTACAATTTGTCTAAATGTGGATGCAGCGTCGATCTTCGAGCTTGATTTCGATGGAAATGAAGAAGATTCTAAAGTTGCGTCAATAAAAATTAAAGGAACGTGCATAAATGACTTCCCCATTGTCTACACGGGACCTTTGGATGAATTGTTCATCGCACGCTTTGGAAGACTTCCCTATAGATCGCTCGATTTTAAATATGAGACGCTCGATAAAGAATATGAGCTGCCATCAGCAACTGTTAACTACACAGTTTCTGAAGACTACACACGCATCACTGAATTTAAACGTTTAACAGGTCAAAAGAGCGAAAAAACAACAATAATGAAGGAATATTCAAAGGAATACACAGATCCAACAACAGAAATTCCTTATTACGCGATTATAAATGAGGAGAACAACGCACATTATCAAAAATATAGAAACTTAGTAAGCGAAATGGACAATTTCCACCCATTGGGCAGGCTTGCTGAATATAAATACTACAACATGGACAAAATAATCTCCCTTGCCCTTGAGCTATCAGACAAGTTAGTTTTAAAAGAAAGCTAAGATTAAAAAGGCTATCTCAAGCAGGTTTTTTAATGAGCAAGAATAATATAACGATATCATTTGCAGTTCCGTGCTATAACTCCGCAGAGTATATGGACAATTGCATAATGTCGCTTTTGTCAGTCGGCAAAGACATTGAAGTCATAATCGTCGACGATGGATCAACAAAAGATAACACATCTGAGGTCGCGAAGAAATGGGAAGTCCACTTTCCGGACAGAGTTTGCGCAATATCAAAAGAGAATGGTGGTCATGGATCTGCAGTCAACGCAGGACTTACGCATGCAAAGGGCGTTTATTTTAAACCAGTTGATAGCGACGATTGGGTTGATGTGCATGAGATGAGAAAAGTGCTTAAGTACCTAAGAGCCCAAGCAAATAAAGAAGATGAAGAAGCGAGGACAGATCTAGTTATAGCAAACTACGTCTATGACAAAGTTCATGAAGATAAAAGAACAGAGATGCGCTATAGGAATGTTTTTCCTCAAAAAAGGGAATTTGGATGGGAAGAAGTCGGCAAGTTTATGCCTTCTCAATACCTTTTAATGCACTCAGTTTTCTATAAAACTAGCTTGCTAAAGGATATTGATCTAAAACTTCCTGAGCATTGTTTTTATGTTGACAACATATATGTATACGCACCTTTGCCACATGTCAAGACTCTCTATTACATAAACGCTGACGTTTATCACTATTTTATAGGGCGCGAAGATCAATCAGTTAACGAGTCGGTCATGCTAAAGCGCATAGATCAACAACTTAAGGTGACTCGAACTATGATCGACTCAGTCGATGTTATGAATGTAAAGCCAAGAAGGCTTAGAAAATATCTTGAAGGCTATCTTTCTATGATGATGTGCATTTGCTCAGTTTTTTTGAGAATGGAAAACACGGATGAGAACAAAGCTAAGCTAGAAGAGATTTGGGATTACTTAAAAGAAAAGGATCACTCTCTTTATTTAAGAGTTAGAACGTCAGTATTAAACATAACAACAAATCTTCCAACACAAGCGGGACGAAAAGCAGGACTTTCTGGCTATAAACTTGCTCAAAAGTTATTCAATTTCAACTAAAAACCCCCTCATCTAAAATAGAGACAAGGGGGCGAATAACTTAACTTTAAATGGAGTTTAAGTTTTAATTATTTAACTAAATCGTAAGTGTCTTTAGCAATCATAAACTCTTCATCTGTTGGGATGACCAAAATCTTGACTTTTGAGTCATCAGCAGAAATTTCTCTCTCGCCACCAAATGTGTTGTTCTTCTCAAGATCGAGTTTGATGCCAAGATCTTCTAGCCCGCTAAAGACCATCTTTCTCATTCTAACGTCATTTTCGCCAACGCCAGCTGTGCAAGTTATAACATCAACTCCGCCCATCGCAAATGTGTACATTCCGATATACTTCTTAATAATCGAAGAAGCCATCTCATATGCAAGAGTTGCTCTTTCATTTCCTTGATCAGAAGCAGCAGCAACGTCTCTTAAGTCAGATGAAACTCCAGAGATTCCCATAAAGCCGCTCTTTTTATTCAAAACTGTGTCCATCTCTTGAGGTGAAAGATTCTCTTTTTCCTCTAAGAATGTGACGATTGAAGGATCGATTGCGCCGCAACGAGTTCCCATCATTAGACCATCGAGCGGAGTCAAACCCATTGACGTGTCAATCGCAACTCCACCTTTAACAGCAGAGCAAGAAGCACCATTTCCAATGTGGCATGTGACGATTCTTAAATCCTTTATGTCGCGTCCTAAAAACTCAGCTGTTCTTTGAGCAACATACCTATGCGATGTTCCGTGGAAACCATATTTTCTAACAGCATATTTCTCATAATACTCATAAGGAATAGGATACATATAAGCGCTTGGCTCAAGGGTGTTAAAGAATGAGGTGTCAAAAACAGCAACCATTGGCTTTCCAGGCATCAATTTTTTGCAAGCCTCGATACCGATCAAACCTGCGCCGTTGTGCAAAGGAGCTAAGCTCTTGAGCTCTTCAACTCTAGAAATAAGCTCATCATCGATGATAGCGCTCTTGCCATAATATTTTCCGCCATGAACAATTCTATGTCCAACTGCACCAATTTCGTCAAGTGAGGAGATAGGAGCTCCCTTTCCATTGATCAACGAATCTAAGACAAGTTCCAAAGCTTTAGAGTGGTCGTCCATAACTGGGTTTGATGTGACCTTCTCATCGATTCCATAGGAGAAAATTCCCTCACCTAGACCAATTTTTTCGCAAAGACCCTTTGCTAGAACTTCATGGCTTTCAACATCAATTAATTGAAACTTCATTGAAGAAGATCCAGCATTAACGACTAAAATTTTCATTACTTTTAACCTTTCTTTGAATTTGAACGAAACTTAAAAAACTTAAATATTATTTTAAAGCTTAAATAATAACTTTTAAGCTATTTTCCCATGTTTTGTTTTAATGGCGAGCCAGTGTCCATTTGCGCTCC
>CAVAIA010000021.1:0-16281 GCA_963588595.1 bacterium
AGCTCGATAATTACACTTGCACGAGCACCGTTGTCGCGCAGCGATACTTGGGCTCGTTATGCTTGTTTCAGTAAAAAGTTACCAGGTAAATCAAAGTCTGGCACTGATTTCCCACGAGAAACGAACCTGAGCAAAAGTAACGCTTCGCGTTGTCGTTGCTCATGCGAGTTGTGTTTATGAGCTCGCTTTTTAACATTTATGAATGTTGAAAAAGATGGAAAGTTCCCTGGTAAAACAAAGTCTGGCACCAATTTCCCACTTGCAAAAAAGTAAGTCTGGCACCAATTGCCTCCCCTTAAAAGTTGCGCAACAAATTTTCTGATTCATAGGTGAAACTAGGAATTGTTATCAATCCAGCAAAGAAGAAAGGGTTAGGAAAATGAAAACTTCAAAAAAAATTGTGTCGGGAACAAGTGCAGCGTTGCTGGTTGCTTCAACGTTTGCAGGTCCACTGTTTGCAGCTAAATCTGCATCTGCTGTGAATCTTGAACCGAAGGCTCAGCCTTGTTTCAATCGAGTTGTTATGAGTTCTTTGGATTCGTCTTTGCAAGAAAAATTCTCTGAAGCCAAGAAGGCTTATGAGAACGCTTCTGAAGAACTTGCGCATTCACAAAGCGAGAGAGATTCTGCTTATGCTCTTCGTCAAGCGAAAGCTGAGGAGGAAAAGGCGGCATTAACGTTTGCTGGAAGTGCAAAGCAGGCGGCGGTATCTCAAATCACGACTTCCTCTGCAAAAGCTCCTCAAGAATTGCAAGATGCACAGAATAACTACGATAAAGCATCTGAGGATTTAGAAGCTTCACAAAGGAACTTGGATGAGAAGAAAGCTAAGGTGACAGATGCCGAGAGCGCACTAAAAGCCGCTGAAAGTGAACTTAATAAGGCTGAAGCCACGTATGCTGATGAAAAGAAGGAGCTAGAGGAGGCAGAGGCTGCAAAGCAAACTGCATCAGACGAATTGAAAAAGGCAGAAGCGGATGTGACTCAAGCTGAGAAGAAATTGGAGAAGAGCAAAAGTGACCTAGAGGATAAGAAGTCAGAGAAGGAAACCACCGAAAAGTCGCTGGAAGAAGCAAACAGCAAGGTTGAAGCCAATAAAACTGCCGCAGCGCAGGCAAAAGAAAAAGTTGATTCTGCTAAGAAGGCACTTGATCAGGCATTAACAGAGCGGGATGCTGCTCAAGCAGACTTTAATCAAAAGAGCGAAAACCTTAAAAATGCGCAAGATGCTTTGGCAAAAGCTAAACAGGAAAACAAGAAAGATGACTCAGCGATCGCGAAGGGAAGCCAAGGCTTCTTTGAGTCGAACGGCTCAACGTATGCTGCTAACATTGTTAAGAACCCAGAAGCAACAAGTGGCCTTAGCGATTCTCACACTGACGTGGGAAATTCGAACGACGCCACCTCTTTGGAAAATATGAAAAAAGCAATTGAGCGAATGGCTAAAATAAACGAGCTAAGAGTTTCAGTTGGATTGCCAGAACTTAAAGTGTATGACTCTTTAGTTGCTGTTTCGCAGGTTCAAACAAATTATGGTTCAGTTGAAATGAACCATGCAGGAAATTGCGGTTCCACATTTGCTGTTGGAGAAAATTTGTCATGGGGCTATTCTGACCCTTTCGCGGGTTGGTACACTCAAGAAAAGGATGCGTTCGATGCTTTCTACAAGGCAAAAACTGGTAGCAGCACAACAATCACTGGAGCTGAAGCTTACAATTGGGCACAAAAAAACTACACTGGCTCATATTCTGAAATTGGCCATTATATGAATATCATTAATCCGAACTACACTTACACTGGTTTTGCTTACAATACGAAAAACACAAGGTATCGGGTGTGTGATGGTCAAACTTTCACATCGTCATATGACTCAATTTTGAAGACAAGTGGCGACACTGTCTACTCTTTTAGCGATTATTCAAAACGTTTCATGACCTATTACAACAAAGTTAACGGGGTCATTGACTCTTCACTTTCTGAGAATGTCACGCAAGCGCAGGGCGAAGTTGAAGCTTCTCAAAATGCATTGAGTGCAAAAAAGCAGGTTTATGATACGAAGAATGCGGATTACAATAAAGAAAATGACGCCTATAAGTCAGCATCTGAAGCGTTAGCAGCTTCTGAGGCGGAAGCGGATTCGTTGGAGCAGACGCTAGCAGATCAAAAGGCTGAAATTGCAACATTGAAAACTAACAAAACTTCAGCCGAATCCCAATTGTTGTCCTATGAGCAAATTCGCGACCAAAAATCAACTGCTTATGAGCAAGCTGATCAAAAGGTTGAACTGCTAAAAGCTTCTGCAAAAGAACTTGTTGATGCAAAGAACGCATTTGACACCGCCAAAAGTGAATTAGACGAAGCAAAACTCGCTAAAGACGGTGCGCAAGAAGCTTTAGATGATGCTGATAAGAGTGTCGTTAAAACTTTTTCAGCGCTAGAGGAAGCAGAGGTTGCTGCAAATGAGCTTAAACCATATATAAATGAAGAAGAAGCTGAAAAGTTGTTCTTTTCAGAGGTTCCTGTCTCCTGGAGCAATAATTCTAAATTGTCGAGCATCGCAAGCTATGTTTTAACTAAACAAGGCGAATATAAGGATGCAATCTCTCTTGCCAAGCAAAAGCGTGCTGAATTTGAAGAAGCTGACGAGGTGTATCTCGAAGCTGAAGAAGCCTTGAAGTTAGCGATGTCTAACTACGATATTGCATCTCAAGACTATCAAGAAGCGAAGAAAGCCTATGAAGAATCAACTAAGGAAGCCTCTGTTGACGCAGCTGAAAATTCAAGGGGCGATGAAAGCAAATTGCCACAATTAGTTGCTGCAGCAAACACTCAATCTTCAAACGGATCCATCTATGGTCAATCGCTCCCACAAACATCCGATGCAGGAGACCTTTATTGGGTTGGTGGCACATGTCTTGTGGCGGCCGGGGTTTCTGTGGCGGCTAAACGTAAGTTGAACTATAATTAAGAAAAGACGCTACATAAGGGGGCACAATGGATGACAACAACGCAATTGAGGAGCTTAAAGCAAGGCTTGATGCCTTAGAGAAGCGAGTTTCTATTCTTGAAGGAGCTGAGGTTGAGGACGAGAAGACAGAGGATGTTGTTGACTTGTCTGCTGAGAAAACGCAACTTATAGCTATGGTTCCAGCCCAAGAACTTAAGGCAGAAGCGCCAGTTCAAGAAATGGTTAAGGAGGAAGTCGTTGAGGAGGAAGCATTTAACCTTTGCCCCAATTGTGGTTGTGAATTCGAAGAAGGAATGAAGTTTTGTGGCGCTTGTGGAAGCCCGCTACCTATAGCTTCGAGCGAGCCTGAAATCCCAGTTTGTAAGAATTGTGGCGAGCCATTGGAGAGTGATTGCAATTTCTGCATGAATTGTGGCACAAAAGTTGAATAAAAATGAATAGGACTGCTGCTGTAAAAATTGTTTGCATTGTGGCAGTCCTTATTTTTGCCTATTTTGAATTGCAGACTTTCGTTTTTCCTAAGGCAGAGGCTTTAAACGCGCGTTCTTTTGACTCTCCTGTAAAAATCGACAATTCAATATTCCCAGATACAGCTTTTCGCGAATATGTTTCAGAAAAGGTCGATGTTGATAATGATGGATATCTGACGCCTCAAGAAAGGGATGCTGTAATTGAAATTTCTAATTCAGATTTAAGTGGGAAAGGTGTGTCGGACATCTCTGGGATTGGTTATTTTCCACTTCTGGAGAAAATTGATTTGTCTAATAATTCTATTGTTGAGGCGAACGTTTCGCAAAACAAAAAGTTGATTGAAATTGATTTACGTGGTAATAAAATCCCCGAAGGCGCTGAATTTAATTTGCGACAGGCTGACAGTGTTGATTCTGAGATAACTATATATGTGAGCAGCGATTCGACAGTAGATGTTAAGACATCAAATGTTAACGTTGTCAAGGCAGACTAAAATGGTCGGTCTTGAACAAATTAAGCTCTCGCAATTTTGGTCTTATGACATCGCAAGCGTTGAGGACGAAGAGCAGGCAAGACGCCGCTTTATCGAACTGTTTAGAACTGATGTTGATGCAGGAAAAGGTGGCTCTGGGCAGGTTGTTCAAGTAAAAAATGCATTAGGTGAGATTTTTGCTCTGAAGACCCCCTATCTAGATGTTTCTTCAAGCTTGTCAGAAGAAGAGGTTGCAAGAGTCAGACAAGGAAGAATTGAGGCCTTCAAGCAGGAATATAAAAACCAAGCAACGTTTTGTAGAGCAAGAAATTTTCCTAAATTATATGGGCTTGGACAAATCGGGGATACCCCCTGCATGCTCATGGAGTGGATCGAAGGCGGAACGATCACCGAAGCAAAGGAGCTAAAAGCTGATGACCCGAACCATCAAAAGGTAAATCCTCTTATCGTTGCAAAAATTGGAATTCAATTGCTTGAGATGATCGAGAATTTACAATATGCCGACGAATCGTTTGTGCATCGCGACATCTCTGCAAGTAACATTATGTTTCGCATTTCTGATAAGTCAATCGAGCAGCAAGTTAGAGAAGAGAAGTTTGATTTGTGCTTAATCGACTTCGGTTCATCGCATGTGTCTCATGATCTAAAAAATCCTTCCTTTACTCAATTTAAAGGTTTAAGGCGCGGTGCGACTCCAGAATATGCAGCTCCTGAAATGTTAACGACTGACATTGAAAACGTTGATGCTTTAAGAAAGTCCGTTAAAATTGATTCCTATGCTATATGCTCCGTTTTGTATGAACTTCTATGTGGCAAAACGCCATATGATTTGAAACATTCTAAAGTGCAAAGTGATTCATATTACAGGCATAAATTAGACAATAAAATTGCCATGCCTTTAACCTTGCATGCAGGTGCAAATGACAGTAATTCAAAGGCACAAAACAAAGTAGATGCACAACTAGGGTTAATTTTGCTCAAAGGCTTGCACCCAATTCAACAGGAAAGGGTGACGCCGCATGAGTTGAAGTTGATGTTGCAACAGTTTATAAGCAACTATGAAGTTAATGTTCAAAATGCACTCGCCAACAAGCCTTTGCTGCCGTTCATTACAATTGACGCTGAAGTTCAATCCCAAGTTAAGGAACCTGTTGTGTTAAAGCGGGCAGTCGAGGATCCAACACATTTTGTTGTTGGTGATAGCTTTAAGTCAGACCCGCAAGCTCAACTCCTTTTTGAGAAAGAGAAGAAGAAAATTGCCTTTAGCAAGGGAATTTTTGCTTTTGGGTTTTGTCTTGATATCGTGATAGCGGCGATTGTTTCTTTTTGCTTAAGCGGGTCTCTTTATTCTTCTACCACTTCAACTGAAGTTGTAACAATCTCGTTCGCACCTTTGTTTGTAATGTTGATAGTTCCAATTGTTGTCAGCGCCCTTGCATTTTTAATAATGCCTAAAAAAGGTGCAGACATCGCAATTGGAACCGCCGCAGTCATCGCTCTAACGGCATTCACTCGAAGTTTGACAAGTGACTGGTCATTCGTTTCGGAATATGTTGACCCGATACTCGTAATTGCCCAAGTGTGCCTCGCAATCATTTTTACAATAACAATCTGCGCCTGCAGACGACAGGTGTGAAGTTTTAGGCATTCATTAATTCACGCGAAATGAGTGCGCGAACGAGTTCACTGCTTGTGCAATTGAGGTCGCGTGCATGGCTGTCAAGATTTTGCTTCATAACAACAGGCACTGACACGCAAAGTGTTGTCTTCTTGTTATTAATTGGTTCTGGTATTCCATATGTTATTGAACCTAGATTTACGTTTTTACCAATGTTGCCCTTCGCAAACTCGTCAGAAATTTTCTCAAGTTTCGAAGTGCTAATGCTTTGCCCTTTTTCGTTTGTTATTTTTGTCATTTTCTTCTCCTTCTTTCAAGTTCATTGATCAACGTTTTTGTCGGCGGTGTGATCGCGTGGAATATAACTACATCATCATTGTTGCCATAGAACCATAGCAGTTCTGCCACATTTCCGTTAGGAAGTGTCCCAAAGGAAATATAGCAATCGAAATCTTCATCGGCATCATGATGCTCACAACTTTCAAATATGTTTTGCCAAGCAAAAGCAATCTCAGCTTCACTGAGCCCGTGCTTTGTTGCTGATTTTTGTATATTAAAAATCAAGTTAACATCCTTAATTAAAGCCTTATTATAATGAATATTATAGCAAACAATAGCTCAAGTTAATTCAATTTCTATATCTTTAAGACGGGATTGAAGATTAAATGACTTTCAAATTCTGACACGTATTATAATGATGCTATTTTAAGCGAAGTTGTGGCGCTTATCCTTTTAATTATCTGCTATAATTAAATTGATAATAACGAGAGAGGAAGGCGAATTGCATTGAAGTTGATTTGCGAGAAGTCCGCATTAAAACATGGACTCTCGGAGGAGGAAATAACAACCGCATTTGAGCAAAGTGTGAAGTATAAAAATCGAGAATCTAATCGCAATGGAGCTTTCGTTCGAATGATTATCGGTGTTCTGCCGAATGGCGAAACTTGTGAGATGATCGGTTTTTTCTCAAATATGGATGAGTTTGTTGTGTTTCATGCAATGGCGCCAGCAAGGAAATCATTTATAAATGAAGTTGAAAGGAGCAAACAATGAGTTGGGTCGATGAAAAGGGAAATCCTGTTACAGGGGAAGACATTGAAAGATGGTCCAAGACTGCAGAAGAAGGTAATTTCTCTGAATTTGAAGATGCTTCTGATTGTATTTATGGCAAACCTCAACCTTTGAACGTTGCCAAGGCCACCATTAGTTTCGTTTCGACTGAAAACGTCAATGAAGAGTTAACGGAAATTGCAAACTTTCGACATTGCTCGAAAAGTGATGTTCTGCGTGCTTTTGTGCATGATGGAATTCAGCGTGAAAAGGAAATAATGTTATCCTAAACTTTCATAATTATTTAATAGTTGCGCAACTTTTCATTTCGCTTCACACTATAATAAGATAAGTGAAGGAACGATCTTAAAAGTTGGTATGTTCCAAAGTTTATCGAATTAGGGAGGAGACTTTAATGAGTCAAGATCTGAGAGAGAGAGAGAGAGAGAGGTTTCTCTGCTCTAGGTTGTCATTCCTGTGTGATCCAACAAACTTCGATGTTTGTTTCAAATCAATCTTTGAGTTTTCCACTTGAAGTCATCCAGACCAAGTTAATAAAAAGTTGTGCAACTAATTTATGTATGTTCGCTATTTAATAATAATTGTTATAAGCGATAGACCCTATTCAAGGAGGAAAAAATGAATTGTCCAAAGTGCGGATCACTTGTTAAAGAAGGATCGAAATTTTGCAAAGAATGCGGCGCCCAGATTGTTGCGAAGCCGGAGTCTAAAGGCAAGCCAGTTATGCCTCAGAAATACGAGGCAGAAAATCCTGTTCAGGCACAGGGTTTTGAAGCTATCGAGTATATAACTTCATATTTAACGTTCTACCTAAAAGGGAAAGTTGAATTTACTAGGGACAATATTCGTATTCAAGTCCCTAATACTGTTTTAGGTCTCATTCCTCTGGGAAAAAATGAAATGAGCATTAACGTTAATCACATAACTGGAGCAACAAGCGACTTTTCTTTGAAACTTTCATCTTTAATAATCGGTATTTTTGGGGCATTATTGTGGTATTGTTTTACTGTAAAAAATCCTTTAGTTTCTTTTATCGGAATAATTTTCTTTTTAAACCTTGCACTTAATGCATTTCAAACTAAAGTTAGTGTTTTGCTTGATAACGGATCAGCGTATCAGATCACGCTTTTGATATTTGAAAAAGCGAAAGCAGAAACGATTAAGTCTAACATTGAAATGATGACTAATGCTAGAAATTATGACACAAACGTTAGAATTGCTGCTGAAAATCAAACCCATCAGGTTGTAGATGCAATTAATAATCTTTCATTTAAAAATTAAATATTCAATTTATAGCTAGAAACGAATAGGCATTTAGAAGGACTAAATTAGGGAGAAGCTCATGAATTGCACAAATTGTGGAGCGGAAATTAAGGATGGGGTGAAGTTTTGCACTAATTGCGGGGCGAATTTGTCGCAACAGACGGCGCAAAGTGAGCCAGAACAGGAGCAAACGCCGACAGAATCGATGGATGTTCCGGCAACTCCTGAAGGAGCTGTTCCCTTGCAGAAGAGAAACACTCAACGCACGATTGCGATCGCGTGTGGGGTTCTTATTTTGCTTGTTGTTGTGTTTGTTGGCGGGTTGTTTTTATGGAAGTCCTTAACTCCTAAAGAGCTTTTGTTAGATGCAGACACAATCAAAGACGAAGCAATATTGAACACTTTAACTGTTAAATATGACAAAGATGGAGATGGCAAACTGTCGGAAGAAGAACTTGACGAAGTGCAAACGCTTGAACTTGATTCTGGAGATGATTATAGTTTCCTTCCTTTTTTCAAAAATTTAAGCAGCATTACCGTCAAAAGTTCTGATGTTACGTCACTAGATTTGTCTGAGAACAGCAATTTAAAGAGTGCTGACTTCAGCAACGCTTCTAACATCACTGACATTAAGCTTCCCGACATGATTACCTACGACGAGGTTAAACTTCCAGACAATGAAAATCTAAAAGTCTCTCTTCCAGAAAATTCCGAATATGAAGTTAAGTATGTGCCGAAGAAGGTGGAGGAGACAACCAAAAACGCGACTATTGTTACAGAACAAACCATTGAGAACGCCTTTAAAGTGACAGATTTAAAGGTTTCCCGGGATGGAGACACCACTACATACAACTTTATTTACGACTCGACAGGGCGCGTTTCGAAAACAAAGTCTAGTTACAACTCTTCGAATTCGACACAGACTTTAACCTATGATGAGAGAAATAGGTTGACTAACGAGAAATTCAATGCTGGCACATATAGCTACTATAACGGCAATTATCCGATTGAGTACAAGGGTGAAAACACGGTGACGAAAGTTAAGAATGAAACTGTTGAGTATGCAGATGGCAAAATTGAAGAAAAGGGCTCAAGTGATCACATAATTTCAAGATGGAAGACAGATGGTGCTAAGACCACTTCTTATGTAACTCACGTTGGGAATAATTCATATTATCAACAACATGACTATTCAATTGGTGAAAATTCGAAGTGTATGCAAGAAACGATTTATACCTACCTTGTTACGGGGCATACGCCAGACAGTGATAGGATTGATCAAACCTCAATTGTAAAAATCACGTATGCCTATGACGGTGACAGGCTTGCTAGTGCAAGTTTTGATTGCGGTTTCGTTCAAAATTATGAATATGACGCGCGCGGCAATTTGGTGAAAATCACATCAACTGGTGCAGATACTTTGAACTTAAACTACACAACCGCGTCTGTAACGTGTTCGGTTAAATATGCGATGGTTTTCGGTAAGAAAAGCCAAACGCCGCTTTCGTTCATCGTTTTGCCTGGAGTGAACAAACGAGGGCTTGTTAACCTTGGCGTTGACACTCGTCAAATTGCAGTCAGCAATGGTTTTGCTTCCAACGAATTTGTTGGCAAATTCTGGTGGGATGAGGAAAATATAATCAACAATCAGGTTGAGGCGTCAGGCAATAAAAAGTCTGCACAGCAAGAAGAGACTTCTTCGGTAGGGAATGTTGAGGTAGAAGAGCATACAGTTAACGTTAGCGTACCGATTGATAGCACATCATCGACAGCTGGGCAAAGAGAAGATGCGACATGGAATTATGATTTGCTGACTAACCCTAACGGCTCAAAGAGTATAGATAAAATTAATTCAACAATTCAGAACTCTATTGACAAAAGTGTAGATAAGGCCGAGGCAACATCTTCTGTGAGCAGTTCTGGCGGTGTTGTTATGTCTAGGAGTTTAAAGATTGGTTATCTAAATGAGAATGTGGCATGTTTTGTCGATTCTAACTTATGGTACGGTGGAGGAACGCATGGGAGTAAGATAAGGGGTTCAATTTTGTTTAATCTCAAGACTGGTGAAACCATTGATTTTGCAACGTATTTAGGAATTACACAAGACGAATTGCTCTCTGAAGTTAAGCAGGCCGTGTCTCTCAATTTAACAAATAAGCCAAGTGATATCGATTCAAAAGACAAGGTTGTTACGGCGGTTAAACTTGAACAAAGCTCCTCGCTGGATAATGGATTGGATGGTTTAACAAAGTTGGCGTTTAACCAAGCAGGTGTTTTGTACTACATGACCGAAGACTATGAGATTGGGAGTTATGCCTTAGGAGTGCGCAATATTGTTGTTAAGGCAGAAAATGCTTCCGATGTTGGTAAGAATTTAAGTGAAATAGAAGGTTAGTGCTCAGCTTTAATGAGGAGCATCCAAAACTTATAAAAGTTGCGCAACTTATTTTAAAGATGAAAACATATAACTAAAAGTGTTTTATAGGACAGTGTCAAAGATTTAAGGAGGAAAAATGTTTTGTCCAAAATGCGGTAAAGAATTGCCAGACAATGCGAAGTTTTGCGGAGCATGTGGTGCTAATGTTAATGCGCCCGTCTCAGCACCTGAGCCTGTAGCACAAAGTGTGGCGCCTCAGCAAAGTGTGCCAGAGGATCAAACTCCAGCGTCGCAACCACCAACCCAGCCTGCGGCAGGTCAGCCACCACAACCAGTAAAGACGCCTGCGGCAGAACAGACACCGCAAGCAGCAAAACCGCAGGTTGACGTAAAAGGTGAAATTTCTAAGTTGCAAGGCAAGCTAGACAACTCTAACTCTAGTTTTTTGAAGGGTCGCTCCCTTTGGGATGTTGTGGGTTTGTGTGCAACCGCTTTGATGGCGATTTGTTTCTTTTTGCCAGCGTTAACCGCAAGTTCCTATTATGGAACGAGCAGCATGTCACCTGCTTCGCTAATGTCGATGGCAAGTTCATCTTCCTACACGTCGTCATTTTCATGGTTGCTGTTAATCTTCTTGTTCCCTGCCGTTTGCTGCGCAATCGATTTGTTTGTTACGAAAGAAAACTCAACGCGTCACGTGCGCTTGATTGTGCTAGGACTTTTGAACATCCTTTTGCAATCTTCCATTTCAAGCATAGCCAAATCCATTAACTCCTTTGGAGGCTCGCTGGGTGTTGGGTTCTATTTAAGCATAGTTGCTTCACTTGTTATTATTGCCGTTGGCATAATTGGGATTTATGAAAAGAACAAAGGAAAGAATTAAAGATAGGGAGGAGAAGATTATGATTTGTAAGTATTGTGGAAAAGAATTGCCCGAAGGATCGAATTTTTGCAAGCATTGCGGGAAGAAATTGGTGGATGAAGTCGAATCTAAAGCAGCGCAAGATCCTGCTCAAACGCCTGCACCTGAAGCTGCTAAAGTTGCAAGTTCAACGCCAATTTCTGACACTGTCAAAAATGCGATGCAAGATAAAAAAAAGAAGAAGATTATTATCGGCGTAGTCTCCGCTATTATTGTTGGAATTGCCATTGTAATTTGCATGAGCATTTATTCAGATCAAGTTCCAGAAGATTTAGTGAGAACTAGCATTAAAGAAAGCAGTTCCTTTAAAGGTGGATTTGTGAAGGATGACTACACTAATGGGTCCAATTACACTCTTTACGATGTTAAAATCACGGGCACAGAGAAAATTGACAATTCGATGCTGCTTGCTTGGTATGGCGGAAAAGAGGGAAAGAATGTTAGATTTAAAGGAACAATAAAGAATGATTCTTTCGAATCTGAATTTACCGGGGAAGCGACTTTTGTTAAGGATTCTAACGGTTGGAAAGTCGCGGGTTCGGCATCTAAGAAATCCAGCACCACAAAACCTTTAAAGGGAGTTGATAATTTTGAGTTGACGACTAGTTCTTCATCTTCCTCTTCATATTCTTCTTCAAGTTCAAGTGTCACAACGAGTTCTGAGAATTTTAAGTCAGAATTAAAGGAAAATAATGGGTCGTACACTTGCGTAGCTTCGCAAGATTGCAAGCTTCAATATTGGTTTGGAGCGGACACGGCTTCAGTGAAACAAACCTTTAAGTTTAATCCTGAAAAAGGGTGGGAGAAGCAAGGCGATCAAGAGATAACAAATCAGAAGACTGAATACTCATTAGCGGGAAAGACGTTTGAGTACACGTCCTCATCTATTCTCGACAACGCATCAAACACGTTATCATTGACGTTTAAGAATTCCGAAAAGACAGAAAATCCAATAGCAGATTATTCCATTAGTCATCCAAAAGGAAGCTCAGCAAGTGAATATGAAAAAGCAGTTAATTTGTCGGGTACGGCTAATGGCACTATTAATCACACTTTTGGAGAAAATTCATTTAGTATCGCGCTAAATGATGCAGGTCAGCAAGTCACTTTCAGCGGAAAGAGCTCTTCTCCTAAAGAAATTGATGGTGTTGGAAAAATGAATACGCTGTTTTTGTCTGTAAAAACTAACGCAAATAGTTATGAGTCTAAATATAGCTCGTCTAAATTTAGCGCTAGTGGCACCTTCGTCGAAACTAAGAAACAGGCTGCTTAGGCAGTTGGGAGTAAGACAAATGTCATCTTCTTCACAAACCCCCACTCCTTGCTTCGTCGTCTTTGATTTCTTGAAGAAAGAGGCTGGCGTTAGTAATAAGGATTTTGCGATGCACTTGTTTAACAAGGAAGCGAACTTGGGAAAGACTCCATTGTTAACGAGGCTGGAGGACAAGACGTTTTTGTCAAGGCAAGTTGTGAGACTCGCTCCTGGTGACATGAGCATGAGGATGTTTGATGATTTTGTGTCAACAGCAACTTTCGCTTGGAATGCGCTTAAAAGTGCTTCGGGGAATTCGGCTTACAACAAGCTAATTGACGTTGCGGTTCCGCAAATGGTGGATTCACTAAAAGCGTTTGAGTTGAAAGATAAATCTTTCATGAACGTTGTTGTCACCGTCGCTAACATGTCTCAATTAACAGAGGGTGCCAAAGGCAGTCTCGTCATGCTGCTATTTATAACCGCGGGTTGCACGGGCGATGTTTCCTTTGCGATCGACAAAACGATCGAGCAAATGAATGCGAAGGGTGCAACGATGAGAACAGCGCAATTTCAGGAAACTGCTGATTTTGAACCTGTGGAGGTTAAGACTGATGATTATGGTCTAACGCTTTTCAGGATCAAAAATGGAGTTATGGTGACTCCTGGTTTTGATCTTTACGATGGAGAAGAAGGCAACGAAATAGGGCTTTTGCCAGAGGGATCTCACGTTTTCGCTGATGTTGAAAAAACTGTTAGCAGGCGGCATTTGAAGATATGGAAAGATGGTGATGGGAGATGGATGGTAAAGGGCTTAAACTCTAAAAATGGAACGGTCAAACATGACGCAGGCACATCTAAGAATGTTGTTGTTGAACTTCCCAGAAATGAAGCGAATGGTGTCGCCTCGCCTGAAGTTGAGATTGCGCCAGGGGATCACTTGTTTTTAGCTCAAGACACTGAGTTTATTGTTTGCAAGACTTTGTCGAATTAAAGGGGGGAGGCGAGTTTATGTTTTGCACAAATTGTGGAACAGAAGTTAAAGAAGGTTTGAAGTTTTGCACTAATTGTGGCAAAAAGTTAGAGGAAGAAGCGCCGCAAGAGGTAACTCCTGCTCCTCAAATCGAAAAAACTGAAGTGATGAGCGTCGCCCATCCTGATGATGTTCAGCTTGATGCTGCTCAGGAAGAAGTAAAAGTTAATTCTGTAATTCCAATTCAAAGCCCAACTCCGCAAATCAAGGAAGCAAAGAGCTCCAAGGCACCAACAGTCATTTTAGTTTTTGCAACCTTAATTATTATTGTTGGAGGAGTTCTGGCAAGTCTAGCAATCATTCAACCTCCAATCGACTTTTTGAAAGACACACCTTTTAGTTCTGTTAAGTCGGAAAACTCCACAGATAAAAAGGCAGCGGAGAAAGGAGGCGAGGCAACGGAAGAATCGAGCGCTAACAAATCAGAAAAGAAGGGTGATTCTTCGAGCAATAACTCGAGCACAAACTCAAATTCTGGAGGGTATGTTATTGCTGACAGCTCATCGAGAAAGTTAACTGAGGCAGACATTAAAAATTTAACTAATGATCAAATTAGTATTGCTCAAAACGAAATTTGGGCAAGACACGGCAGAAAGTTTAAAAACAAGTGGTTGCAGGAATATTTCAACAAACAATCTTGGTACAAGGGAACAATTGAACCGCAGGATTTCAATTATACGGGCAACGAATACGAATCGGCAAATGCTTCTTTTTTGATTGGAATCCTCGATAGTAGAGGCTATCACGTAGACGTTGAACATCCGAATTAGGATTGACTTAGTGATCGAACGAACCTAGTTCGTTAAGTTTGTATTTAAACATACGTTAGGAGGAAAGTTATGATTAAGGACAAAAAGAATTTAGTTATTTTAATTTTGAGCGTGGGACTATTTCTTGCGCTATCTTTCATCATTTCGACTAACACATTTATGAAGTCTAGTTATTCGTCTGTAATGAATCAAAGAGTTTCTTCAAGCTGGGATAAGAGTATAAGATTACCTTTAGGTTCGATTTTTTCAACTAATGACGGCAAATGGATGGTTATAGGACAAAAGCCTGTCACCTATTTAGATAATAATTACAAATTGGGTGAATCTGAATCGTGGACGTTTGATTATTATTGTGTCCCATATCCAGAAGGATGCAGAAGTGTTTATTCTGAGTTCGAAAACACAGCTTTGTATAACATAAACGACATTAAAGAAGTGCTGTACGTCGGCAAAATTGATTCAGAAGATATAGAGTATCGGACATGGATTGATAATTATGACACTTCTATCAATAACCCGGGCTCAAGTCAAACACACACAAGTGGTGCTCTTTATCCTCAAGCTCCATGTATAGTCGAGCAACTTTTGAGATTGCAAGGGAAAACCACTTCAGACATTTATGGCTCTGATTTTAGAGGCGGTGAATTAGGATCGGACATAATAAATTCTGGTATGTATTTTATTAATTATGAGTGGATGAACATAGCGAAAAATCAAGCTTCTTCGTCTACAAAATAGGGAAGTAATAATTTTTATGAACTAGAGGAACGAAGGCGCTTCTAAGGCATTGAGAAAGCTGTTACATAAACGAGAAGTCACAACATTGGCAAAGCAGATGCAAATAAGAAGCGTCTTTATCCTCATACTTTCGCTTTTGTTAGTTTTCAGCTTGAGCGGTTGCGCTAACACGACTTTTAATGATAAGTCGGGCAATGAAGCAAAGGATTCAGACCTCAATCAAGAGGAGCAGCAAAACTCAATTTTGCAGCTTGAAGCGAATGATAAAGAAGCGCCAGAGACCGTTAATAGCACTAACGCTGAGACATTGAGGGCTTCTCTTGGAATCAAAGAAGATTATCGCGCTTCTTTTGTTCATGGGGAAAAGCCTGCGAGTTGCCAAAAATATATTATGCTCCACGACACTGAAGGCAACAATGACGCTGCGAGCGTGATTTCTGGGTGGGACAATAATGGCAATTTGGTGGCAGCGCACTTTGTTGTCAACAAGGACGGAACAATTTGGCAATGCGTTCCTCTCGACAAAATTGCCCACCACGCTGGTTTCGGTGACACGGGTCACAATGCGCAATTTGGGGTTGGGGATGAGAGTCGCGACGACAAAAAGGGGACAGTCTCAATCGGCTCATCTTTTGCAGACTATGGAATGAATTCATGGTCGGTCGGCATCGAGATTGTTCACGTCGGTGGATCTGGGGATTACCCTGAGGCACAACTCGTCGCTCTTGACAACTTGATCGCATATATTGACGCCTATTATGGTTTTGAATCGCAAATTACCGACCACAAAGCTTGGAGAAGTGGCAATTCCGACACCTCTGCTGAGTTTGCCACATATCTTGCGAATTATAAGTCGATGAGGAAACATGCCTGATCATGAAAATTGGTGCCAGACTTCGCTTCACCAGGCAACTTTCTTGTTTTTCTGCCTTAAAACAAGCTAACCAACCAAAAGTAACGCTGCGCAACAAACTTGCTCTTGTCAGCAAACTTCTACAGCTTGCTATTTAACACTTTTGAGTGTTTAAAACTTAGTAAGGGAAATTAGGGAAATTGGTGCCAGACTTCCGTTTACCTGGCAACTCTCTGTCATTTTTCAACATTCAAGCAAGTTGATAAATCAGTGCCAGACTTGTTTTTCAGCAACATAAATTGCAAATAAGCAAGCTCGCCAACTCTGCTTGCAAGAGCTCATTTATCGTGCAGCGATACTTTTGTGAGGATTCTGGTAATTTGGTGCCAGACTTTGTTTTACCTGGGAACTTTACGTGTTTTTCAACATTCTTAAATGTAAATAAGCAAGCT
>CAVAIA010000022.1:0-13505 GCA_963588595.1 bacterium
GATAAGGACGGGGCGTTTCGTGGAGGTCCTGCCTATTATATTCAGCAAGCGATAGGTTCAAGAAAATTGGGTGTGCTTTTCTCAATCCTCTTGATTTTGTGCTTTGCGTTTGGTTTTAACGGTCTTCAAGCTTTTAACGCATGCTCTTCTCTTGAGTATTACATGCCAGATTATCAAACAAATGGCGGCTCTCTTGTTCTTGGTTTGATTTTGATGTTGATGACTGCAGCTGTCATTTTTGGTGGAGCAAAAAGAATTAGCGTTATAACATCCATTGTCGTTCCTATCATGGCTGGAGCCTATATCATCATCGCAGTTTGGACAACGATCTCAAATGCGCAATATCTTCCAATGATGTTCCAAGCAATCTTTGAAGCTGCGTTTGATTGGCAAGCGATCTTTGGAGGATTTACCGGCAGCGTTATTATGCTTGGAATTAAGCGTGGTCTTTACTCAAACGAAGCTGGAATGGGATCTGCTCCTAACGCGGCGGCAACAGCGAGCGTTTCTCACCCTGTTAAACAAGGTCTAGTTCAAAGCTTGTCAGTTTATATCGACACGATTTTAATTTGCTCTTGCTCAGCTGTTATGGTTTGTTTGTTCCTTGTCAAAGATCCAGCTACAGCTGCTCAGTTCAAAGGCATTCCATTGGTTCAACAAGCAGTCCAAGATTCTGTTGGAGTTGTTGGAATCCACTTTATAACGTTCGCGATTTTCGCTTTTGCTTATTCATCTCTCATCGGCAATTATTTCTATGCAGAGAGCAATTTTAAATTTATAACGAAAAATAAAAATGCTCTCGTCGTCTTTAGGGTGTTTTGCTTAATTGCAATTATTTATGGAGCTATGAATTCTTTCGATCTTGCTTGGAATTTAGCAGATATCTTCATGGGATTTATGGCAATAATGAACTTGATAGTTATCGTTGTAATCGGAAAATGGGCTTTGTATGCGCTTAAAGATTATGAGAAGCAAAAGAAGGCGGGCAAGGATCCAGTTTTTGTGGCTTCTACAATAAAAGGAATGCCAGCTTGTGAATGTTGGAAACAAGAGAAGTTAAAGGATTTCGATGAAAATCCTGTCAAAGAAGTTATGGTTGATCCACTAAAGGAATAGTCACGCTTTTAAAATATATTAAGAATGCTAGGCGTCCTTTTGGGCGCCTTTAAACTAGAAAAACAAAGGGGATGAAGATGGGCGAAGTTAAGATAATTGAGCTTAAGGCAAGCATTTTTGAGAACAACAATGAGAGAGCTGAGAAATTAAGAGGAGAGTTAAAGAAAAAAGGAACTTATCTTTTAAATGTCATGTCTTCTCCAGGATCGGGAAAAACAACAACTCTCGTTAATGTTATAAACCGCTTAAAAGACGATTTGAAAATTGCTGTTATGGAGGCGGATATCGATTCTGACAAGGATGCAAAAACTGTTGCGAGCGAGACAGGTGTTACGTCCATTCAATTGCACACAGGAGGGATGTGTCATCTTGATGCTGACATGACGCGCCAAGGAGTCGAAGAAGTGGGAGATGGCTTTGATCTTGTTATTCTTGAGAATGTTGGAAATCTTGTTTGCCCTGCAGAATTCGACACAGGAGCTGTTAAATCTATCAATATTCTAAGCGTTCCAGAGGGAGACGACAAACCGCTGAAGTACCCATTAATGTATGAAGTGTCCTCTTTGGTTTTAGTTAACAAAATAGACGTTTTGCCTTATTTTGACTTTGATTTGGAAAAGTGCGAGTCATATATTGAGAGAAGAAATCCAAACTCGAAAGTCATCCCGATCAGTGCGAAGACGGGCGAAGGAGTTCAAGAGTTTGCTGATTGGATAAAAGAAGAGGTCGCAGCCTGGAAATCCAATTAACTCCAGGCAAACGACCTTTAAGTTATCAAACTATTTGATTTTCTTAGTTCTTTTTTCTAGACATTATAAGAACGATGATGCACATAATCGCATCTAAAATAAGGGATATTCCCGCGAAGACAACGATAAATGTGACTGGCGCGAACATAATGTAAATTCCGCAAATTATTAGAATAATTGAAGCGATGGCTAAAAACCAACCACCCGAAATTTTTTCTTTAATATTAGCAATTCCTAAGGAAAACATAACTGCACCATCTGCAATAACATAAATTCCTGCGAAAAGCATAATGATGTCTGCGATGATGTCCGGTCTATAAACGCAAAGAACGCCGATTAATATCGAAAAGATCCCGCCTAAAATTGATTCTGCAACGCCGGTTGGGCTAACGAAGCAAAGGATGACTTTCGCAAGTCCTGCGATGATCAAAACAGTGCCGAAAAAGTAGCAAAGTGTGAGCCCTGTCAAAAGCGGCTCAGATAGGAATAGAATTCCCAAAATAAGTGACGCGATCGCGCTTAGAATAATTGTTCCGCGAAAGCGGTTAATCATATTTGATGACATAAATTTACCTCACTTCTTAACTATTAAAACAAATGCCATTAGCAGTTTATCATATATTTGGTAAATTTGTGCCAGACTTAAGTTATACAATTATTGAAGTTGAAAGTTTAAGTGTTTAAGAAGGATATTTTTTATGCCAAACATAAAAATTCTATTGGGAGTGACAGGCTCCATTGCAGCTTATAAAGCGTGTGACATTATAAAAGAGCTTCGTGAGGTTGATTTCGACGTTAAAGTTATAACAACGAAGGACGCTGAAAAGTTCGTTACACCGCTAACTTTAGAAATATGCTCGGGTCACGAAGTGTTTAATGATATCTTCGACGACGAAAATTCACTAACACCCCATGTTTCTTATGCTAGTCAAGCAGATTGTTTTTTAATTGCGCCAGCAACAGCGAACACTATCGCCAAGCTTGCAAATGGGATTGCCGACAACGCGTTGACGGCGTGTTGCTTAGCAGCAACTTGCAAAAAAATAGTTGCCCCTGCGATGAACACTTTTATGTATGAGAACCCTGCAACTCAAAAGAATTTAAAAACTTTAAAGAAGAGAGGGTTTGAGGTGATTGACCCAATTTCAGGCAATCTTGCGTGCGGAGATGTTGGAATTGGAAAGCTAGCAAAGGTTGAAACCATCGTTAAGCGAACTTTGGATGCGTTAAAAGGTGAAGAAGTGGAGCGGGCGACGGGAATCGAACCCGCGTTGTAAGCTTGGGAAGCTCAAGTTCTACCATTGAACCACGCCCGCGTCTTTAAAAGACAACTAGTTATTATACTTCAAAACCGTCAGGATTTGACGATTGCCATCTCCATGCGTCTTCGCACATTTTTGTTAAATCAAATTTTGCAACCCAATTAAGTTCTTTTTTTGCTTTGTCCGCGTTTGCGTAATTCTCGGCGATGTCTCCTGCGCGGCGCGGCTTAATCTCAAACTCAATTTTGTGTCCACATGCTTTTTCAAAAGCATGTATAACTTCAAGAACGCTCGACCCTTTGCCAGTTCCAAGGTTGAAAACTTCGCATCCATGACGGTCGTGCCCTGCGTCAGATCCTGCTTTTCCACCCATCCAATTAAGAGCGCAAACGTGCCCTTTTGCTAGGTCAACAACGTGGATGTAGTCTCTAACTCCCGTTCCGTCAGGCGTTGGGTAATCATCTCCGAAAACTCCAACGCGCTCAAGTTTTCCAACGGCAACTTTTGCGACGTAGGGGAGCAAGTTATTAGGGATTCCTTTAGGATCTTCGCCTATAAGCCCGCTTTCGTGCGCGCCTATGGGGTTAAAGTATCTAAGCAAAACTATATTAAACTCGCCGTCACTCTTCGCTAAATCAAATAAAATTTGCTCGTTCATAGATTTTGTCCAGCCATAAGGATTAGTTGCGTCCTTCTTTGGTGAAGTTTCAAACAAAGGCACGCTTTCTGGCTCGCCATAAACTGTGGCAGAGCTGCTAAAAATGAAGTTTTTGCAATCGTGCTTTCTAGAAACATTTAAAACATTCAAAGCTCCTGAGATGTTATTTATGTAATATTCGAGCGGTTTTTCAACTGATTCTCCAACAGCTTTAAACGCCGCAAAGTGAATAATTGCATCAATATCATTTTCTTTGAACACTCTATCAATCGCCTGTTCATCCAAAATGTTGCACTCATAAAATTTAAGTTGCGTATCATCCTCTTTAATGCCAACGATTTGCCTTATTCTTGACAATGCGACTTTAGAAGAGTTGCTCAAATCGTCGACAACAACAACATTAAATCCTTGATTTAAAAGTTCAACCGTCGTGTGAGATCCAATAAACCCCGCACCCCCAGTCACAAGAATTGTCAACTCTTCCGGCTTTCTATTAAGTGATTTGTTCATATTTGTTCACCTGAGTTATAAGATATTAGAATCTGCTAAATGTTCCTCTTCGTTCGTTTTTGATCGATGTTATTGAACGATGTCCTGGTAAGACGACTGTTTCGTCAGGAAGTTTTGATAATTTTTTAACGGAGGACGCCATGTCTTCGTCGCTGCCTCCTTCAAAATCGGTTCTTCCTGTTCCTCCTGCAAAAAGAGTGTCGCCTGCAATCAAAACAGGCATTCCTTCCTTGTGGTTTCCGGATTCGGGAGCGAGGAACAAACACATGCTGCCCTTCGTGTGACCAGGGGTGTGGATGACTTCCCATTTCATGTCTCCGAGCTCGATAACGTCTCCCTCGTTTACCGTTTGATCAATTGTAACGCTCTTCGATTTTCTAGAAGTTCCAGTTGCATTTCCTTCTTCGCACCACGCTTTGTCATCCTCATAGCAAATTGTCTTTGCTCCCGTCAGTTCCTTTAGATCAGCAGCGCCTCCAATATGATCCCAATGGCCATGAGTTATAACAATTGCATCTAATTTTTTCCCTCCAAGCGCGTCAACAATCTTTTCAGCATCGCAAGAAGGGTCAACGACAAATGTTGCTTTGCCGTCGCTTACGATGTATACGTTGTTCATCAAAATCCCCAAAACAAGGCACTCAACGTCAACGCACAAATTTTCAACAACATTAACTTTTCCCAAATCAAACATTACTTCTTTTCTCCTTTTTTATGCTTATCCTTGTTTACAGATGGAAGCGCCCTTTTGACTTCAAAAACGCTATCAACTTTCATTAAGTTTTCTATACAATAGTCTATCATTTTGAGATCGCTGACTTCAAATCCCATTTTTAACGTGCAAAAGTTGCCTGAGTTAGTGTTCATTGAGCAGCTAACGACGTTGATTCCCATCTCTCCAAAAACTTTAGTCACATCAAGCAACAGATCCATCCGATCCATAGCATTTATCGCGATTTCCACCTTATAAGCGGCATTAATTTGAGCAGAATTTTCCCAAGCAACAGGAATGATTCTCTCTGGGTGAGAGAGAAGGTCTTTTGCGTTAGGGCAGTCTTTTCTATGAACGCTGACACCTCTGCCTCGCGTAACAAAACCTATGATTTCGTCTCCCGGAACTGGGTTGCAACAATGCGAAAGGCGAACTAAAACATCATCAATTCCCTTAACTATAATCCCATTCTTTGTGTGAGCTTCATGTTTCTTTGGACGAGTCACGCTCGTAATCATGTTCAAGCGGTCTATGTTTTTCCCGCTCACTCTCGTTGGGCTCTTTGACTCTTCGTCCTCTTTTGCTCTCTCAACGAGAATTTGTAAAAGACGTGCTGTTATGGTCTCTGCGTTTTCTTTACCCTTAGCAATTTGAACAAACATTTGCTCAACTTCTGGGTAGCCCATATCTTTTGCAACGAGTCTTAGCGCTTTTGATGTGCGTGCGTTCGAGAGTCCATATCCATTCTTTCTCATTTCAAGAAGAAGTTTTTCTCTTCCAGCAATAGCATCGTTGTCACGCGTGATTTTCGCGAAGTAGGACTTAATTTTGTTGCGAGCAGAAGGAGTTTTAACAAAGTTTAGCCAATCGGTCGAGGGGCTTGCAACTTTAGATGTCATTATCTCAACGCGGTCTCCTGTTGACAGGCGGTAGGAAAGAGGGACAATTCGTCCATTAACTTTAGCTCCTATGCAACTATTTCCAACCTCTGTGTGAATTGCATATGCAAAATCAACGGGAGTCGAGCCTGCTCTTAGTGTTTTAACGTCACCATTAGGAGTGAAAACGTAAACATCAACATCCTCAAGGTCTATTTTTAACTCTTTTAAGAATTCTCTCGAATCATCGCTTTCATCGGACCAATCGATCATTTCTCGAAGCCACGTCAATTGACCTTCTATGTCGTGTTTTGAAACTTCCTTGCCGCCTTCTTTATATAGCCAATGCGCCGCAACGCCATATTCGCTTGCGCGATGCATCTCCTCTGTTCGAATTTGAACTTCGAGAGGGCGAGCTGCCGGTCCCATAACAGTAGTGTGAAGCGATTGATACATGTTATGTTTTGGCATGGCAATATAGTCTTTAAAGCGCCCTGGGATCGGCGACCAAATCGAGTGAATAGCGCCTAGCGCTCCATAGCAATCCTTGATGTCATCAACGATAAGCCGAACCGCGATTAGGTCGTAAATTTCAGAAAACCCCTTGCCCTTCTTCATCATTTTTTGATAGATAGAGTAGAAATGTTTAGGCCGACCCATAATTCTTGCTTCTATCCCGATCTTTTTAAGTTCCGCTGTTATCTTTGACTCAACGTCAGCGAGATATTTCTCCCTATTCTCCCTTGAGTCGTCAACTAAGCGCTCAACTTGCTTATATTTTGAAGGCTCTAAGTGGTAAAAGGCAAGGTCTTCCAATTCCCATTTAATGTTAGATATTCCAAGTCGATGAGCGATCGGAGCATAAATTTCTAGAGTCTCGCGCGCTTTAAATAGACGTCGATCCTCCGCTAAAGAAGAGAGGGTTCTCATGTTGTGGAGGCGGTCTGCCAATTTTATTACGATAACGCGGATGTCTTCGCCCATCGCAACGAGCATCTTTCTTATAGTTGCCGCTTGTTCATCGCTTAAATTCGTCACCTTAATTTTTGTGATCTTGGTCACTCCATCGACCAAAAGGGCAACATCTTGTCCAAAGAGCTCTGCAACCTCTTCTTTAGTTGCATCTGTGTCTTCTATAGTGTCATGCAAAATTCCTGCAACAACTGTTTCTATGTCCATCCGAAGCGATGTTAGAATTTTTGCAACAGAAAGTGGGTGAATAATATAAGGCTCGCCGCTCTTCCTTTTTTGATCGATATGCTTCTCTTTTGCATAGACGTATGCTTTATTTAACGTTTCAAGGTCGTCATCGTCCATATATTCTGCGCAAAGTGATTTTAATTCATTGAACGTTGTCTCTGGATCGAATGCTATAGGCGGATTTGAAATCGATTCTTTTGTCGCCATTATTTTTTTCACCTCTCTTTCTTTATTTCATGTTCTCTAAAAAATTGGGTGCGTTACCCTATTTGTCAGCTCTTGTTGCGTCATCCTCATAATTTCATCTTTAAAACTTTCAAAGTCATCCTTTTGGATTTGACCCTCAAGATAGCGAAGTGAGTCTGTTAGTTCAACTCTTTTCGCATCCTCATTAATTCTAATCTTATGTTGCTTTCTATTATTATCAAGCTCAATATCATCAAAGATAAGACCTAAATCAGCAAAAACATTAACCGCACACTCAAACTCTTGTTCCTTAATGACATGTTTGACGCCTTTAATTCTAAACCCTCCAAGCGATTTTGAAAACGATTTTGCATTCGTTGAAAATGTTGGCTCGACAGATTTTTCTTGCAATTTTTTTAAGTGGTTATAAATAACTGCCATGATGTCGCGCGGCGGCGTCGCTTCGTTTAAGATTTGTCTGTTCGTCATCGCATCCCTGTCTCCGAACAAGAGATGGATCCATGATTCTTCTCCGTTTCTGCCTGCGCGTCCCGCCATTTGGTTGAACTCGAGAAAAGAGAAAGGCATGTGATAGAGAACAATATTTCGAATGTTGGGAATGTCAATTCCTTCGCCAAAAGCGCTCGTTGCAACCAAAACGTTAAGCTCGCCGCTTCTAAAATAATCTTCTATTTTCGCCCTGTCTTCTTTTTTTAGACCAGCGCAATAAAAACCGATCGAAGCGGCGAGCTTCGGGACGCGCAGGCGAAGCCGCCGCGCGACATCCATGCATTGTTGGCGCGTCGAAACATAGATAACTGCCTTTTGCCCATCCGAGATGATTTTGGCAATGTAGTCTTCTCTCTCTTTTGGAGATATATTTCTTTTATCATTGATTTTTAAGTTATTTCGTGGTGTTTTGTCGACAACTTCATTGTTGATGCCGAGCACCTCTCTAGTTTTGATGCTAACCTCATCAGGCATAGTTGCGCTTGTTGCAAGGACAATTGGGTTGTCAAGCTGGGCTAGGACGTTAGTTAAATTTAGGTAGTCTTTTCTTCCAGTCAAACCTTCTGCCGTGTGGTGCGCCTCATCAACAACGACAAAGCCTATGTTTTTACACTCTGCAATTTCACTAGAGTGAAATTTTAAATATTCTGGAGTCGTTAGAACTATGTCTACGTTCTTTTCTTTTAAGCCTTTATAAATTCGTTTGCGATCCTCGCTTGTTGTGTTCCCATTTAGGATTTCGCAAGTTATTTGAAAATCTCTTAAGTTCTTTTGCATAGAAAATGCTTGATCAGCCATTAACGCGCGCAAAGGGTAAATAAATATGCTAGATTTGTTTTGCGTTATAGCGAGGTATGTTGCAAAAAATTGGAAAATAAATGATTTTCCGCGCCCCGTCGCCATGATTGCAAGGGTGTTCTTGCCCCTCTTCAAATTCTCAATAACTTGAGATTGGGATTCATGAGGAGAGGATTGCCCTATCAAAGATTCTTTTATTTTCTTTGATAACTCATTTTCACCCAAACTTTTTAGCTTTTCTCTGTTTTCTTTTCTCGATTCCAAATCCAGAGTTTCATTATTTTGAAATTTTGAAGGGATATATTTAGGGTAAGAAAAAAGACCATCAATCAATTCCAAAGGTGGGTCGGAAGTTAGTGAGGTTAATTCAGAACTATTTTTTGTTGGGAGCAATGAAACTGCTTGCGCTTTTACGTTTGTCACGCCTCTCCAAGTTTCATTTTTAACAGAGAAAACAGCATTTATCCCTTCAGTGTAGCTTTTAAGCTCATCCACGTTTTCGCAATGAAAATTTATGCAAGAAATTTTTGATTTGCTATTTGACAATTTGCAATAATAATGCTCCTCTGAAGCTCCAACTGGTCTACCCTCGATTTCTCTTATATTTTTAGCTAGGAATATTGGTTGAGTGTTTCCTTGTCCGAAAGGGCCAATCTTTTTAATGAGAGAAACGTTGTCAAGCGTCAACTCATCAAGCGACACAACGGAGTCGATTAGAATTTTTTTCTTTAAATCCTCATGATCGATCTTGTCTAAATATTGCGTCATTCTTCTTTCAAACTCTGGCAAGTTTTTCGTTGGAAGAGTTACTCCAACGGCACTTTTGTGGCCTCCATAACGTGTTAAAAGGTCTCTTTGCGCGTCCACCGCTTCAAATAAATTGACCTCGCCAACGCTTCTTCCGCTCCCTCTTGCCTCATCTCCGTCTATCGTAAATAAAAGTGTTGGGACTCTGTAGGTGTCAATAAGTTTTGCTGCAACTATTCCTTTTACACCTTCGTGCCACCCTTCGCCAGCAACGATTAGGCAACTTTGGTCATGCCACTTTTCTTTTGCTTGTTCGCTTGCGCAATCGCCAAGTTCAGACTCAAGTGACTTGCGTTTTTGATTTAAAACTTCAAGCTCTTTTGCTAGCTCTTTAGCTTCGTCTTCTTTGTCTGTCAAGAGCAAATTCAAGGCAACATTTGCTTGTCCAAGACGCCCTGAGGCGTTGATTTTTGGAATAATAGAAAACCCAACGGATGTGCTCGTCACGTCTTTTGGCGAAGTTCCAGCAACCTCGCATAGAGCCGCAATCGCTGGGCGGGTTTTTTGTTGCATCCGCTCCAACCCTGCAGCAACAAGGCTTCTGTTTTGAAAACCCATCTCCATCATGTCTGCTAGGGTTCCCAACGCTGCCAAATCTAAATAGTTTAGCCACAAATTCGGAAATCCCTCAATTGAGCCTAGAGCTTGAACGACTTTTAAAGCCACGCCAACTCCAGCTAATCTTGCGTCCTCTTCGCTTCCTTTGAATTTAGGGTCGCAAATTAAAACACCTTTTGGAACAAGATCGCCCGCTTCATGGTGGTCTGTTATTAGAACCTCAACTCCTTGCGAGGAAATTTGAGAAACCTCGCTTTCGTTTGCGATTCCGCAATCAACACTAACCATGACCTCTGGCTCGCATTTTTCTTTAATCTTTGAGTAGGCCTCAAGTGAGATTCCATAACCTTCCTCAAATCTGTTAGGGATAAATGGATAAGCTCGCCCTCCTAAAGCTCGTATCGCTCTTGTCATAACAGCTGTTGAGGTTATGCCATCAACGTCAAAGTCGCCGAACACGCAAATCTTCTTCTTTTTTATAATTGCGTCGTGCAACCTTTCAGCAATTTCTGGAAGTCCAGGAATATCAAAAGGATTAGTCCAACATCTTTTTAATGTTGGATTTAAAAATTCATCTATTTTTTTAGGAGTGTTAAACCCGCGAGCAACGCACGTTGAAACAATAAAATATGGTAAACCAGTGCTTTTTACACATTCTCTAACAACGTTAACATCGCGCGGACGTAACTCAAATCGCGACGACATAAATTTCCTCTATTCAATTATCTTCATTTTCTCTAATTATAGCATTTGTTTTGGCTATAAACTTTAAGTTATACTTGTAGTTCATGGATAAAATTGCACTAAAAGATGCTTTAGTTGCTCGCGGTTTCTTTAAAGATGAAAGGGAAGCCACGGCTAGAGTCCTGTCCAAAGAGGTAAAAGTTGAAGGAGAGTTTTGCACATCCCCAAACAAAACGGTTGGACTCAATGATTTAATAGAAGTTCTCGAGGAAAAAAAGTATGTGTCTAGGGGAGGGTTGAAGTTAGAGCATGCAATTTTAGAGTTTGGCGTTCCAATTGAAGGAAAAAAGTGTCTCGACATCGGCGCATCAAGCGGTGGTTTTAGCGATTGTTTGTTGCAATTTGGGGCTAAGAGCGTGACTTGCGTTGATGTTAATTATGGTCAACTTGATTGGAAAATTCGAAAAGATCCTAAGACGATTATTTTTGAAAGGACTAATATAAAGAAAGTTAGCTGTGAGGAGATTGAAGGTCCTTTCGACGTTGTTGTTATAGATGTTAGTTTTATAGGTCTTGCATCGCTTGCAAAAAAAATAGCTTCTTTTTGCAACGTTGATGGAAAAGTGAGCCATCTAATTGCCCTAGTTAAGCCACAATTTGAAGCTAATAAGTCAGAAGTAAAAGACGGTTTTGTTGAGGATAAAGAAGTAAAAAACAGAACGGTTGAAGAAGTTAAAAGTGCGCTTCGGGAGGTTGGCTTTAAGATAGAAGGTGACATAAAATCACCGATTGTTGGTAAGAAGATGAAAAATGAGGAGTTTTTGATCTACGCATGTACACATTAACTTTAAACGAAAGTAAGTTGTTAGATAGATACACAATTATTGAAACTGCGGGAACAGGCGGTTATAGCACTGTTTTGCATGCGTATGACACTAGGCTTAAAAGAGAAGTTGCGATTAAAGCTTTTAAGATTGGGAAAAACGCAAGCTCGAACGGAGATGAAGAAAGCGAGTTGCCAGCGATCTTGGAGGCGCGAGCTGCCGCTAATCTGAACAGCGAAAACATAGTCACAATCTATGATTGTGTTCAAAAGGGCAATGAGGTCTACATAATAGAAGAATTTGTTGAGGGAATAACGCTTTCCACGCTCTTGCGAATTTTAGGGGACGACATTGACCTTGACATTATTGCTCACATATTTAAATGTTTGACTAACGCTTTGTTAGTTGCACACAAAGCAAAAATTCTTCACCTAGACATAAAACCTGACAATATTTTGATTGGCCGGGGAGGGGAGGTCAAGGTCGCAGATTTTGGTCTTGCAACCTTAATGGACATAAATGGGGAAGGGACTGCCACAGCTGGCACTTTGGGACAAATGCCGCCGGAACAATTGAATTGTCAAGCGTTGGATGTTAGAACGGACGAATGGGCAACTGCTCTCGTTTTATACGAAATGCTAACAGGGAAAAACCCATTTAGGAAGGCAAAATCAATAGAGAAACAAAGGGATCTTTTTAAAACGGAAGATCTCCTTGTCCCGAGCGCGTGTTGGAAGAACTTACCGATTGAAGCAGACGATATTTTATTTAAAGCGCTCAATGTTAACCCAGATAATAGATACCCTTCAATAAAGAAGTTCTCAGATGCGATTAAACCTTATCTTGGGGAAGCGAAGGTTGGAAAGAAGGAACTTTCAGTTCTGGTGAATGGAAACGAGGATGCTTTTTTAGACACTTCAACTTCCCAAATTAGTACTCAGATCGAAAATCCAGCTAAGCATGTTGAAGCGAAAAAACCTAAAGAAAAAAAGAAAGAGAAAAAGAATGAGTCATCCTCGTTTTTAAAAGGTGAGAGGTTTAAAAAAATTGCTGTTCGACTTTTGTGCGCAATTTCGTCAGCTCTTCTTTCGGCGTTTGCATGCGTCAACTTTGTGGAGTTTGCTAACTTCTACCAATTTTCTTTTAACTATGGTGGAGATTTAACATTGGTGATCGTTGTTTTGGCAACATCTCTTTTATCTCTATTCTTTCCGAGATGGGCATGTTTTATTCCTTTCGCTCAAATCTCAATAACACTCTTTTTGTTTCAAGGATGGCTCCCTGGAACCTTGATAGCTGTTGGTTTCTTGTTTTGGTGGGGTTATATCGGCAGAACATCTAACTTTATTTCGTTTTGCGCTCTTTTGTGCCCGCTTGCAGGTGCTGTGTTTTTATCTGCTATCTCTATTCTCGCCCCTTCTGTCATGTATAAGAGGTTTAGAGGATTAAGGGATGTCGTTTTGACTATACTTTTTTGCATATTATGCGCGTTTGTTTTTGCATCTTTTGGCTCCCAAAGTGCTATTGGCTGGAATCCTTTTTCAAACTTCTTCTTGCATTCGCAAATCGCAAATATGCCAACAATTTCTGGAAATAAGATATTTTTAGCTAGTGTTTCAGATTACACTAATTGGATTTTTGTCGGCGTGTGCTTCATAATTAGTTTATGCATTTCTATTTTTATGAAAGTAAGGCAAAGTAAAGCTAATGCAAATGGAGGAAAAAACAATGTTTAGGGCGGGAGTCATTGGAGCTTCAGGTTTTGCTGGAGTTCAAGCATGTTTCATCTTAGATCAGCATCCAAATTTTTCTTTGGAATTGATCGGCTCAGAGAAATTTAAAGGTCAAAGGTTGAGTGAGCTTTATTCGTCGACAATAAATTCAAAACTTGGAGATAGAGTTTTTGTTAGCAAGGACGATCCAAATTTTTGCGATTTAGACGTTGTTTTTTTGGCGGTGCCTCACAAAACGGCGATGGACGTCGCGTCTAAACTCGTCAAAAATGGAGTTGTGGTTATAGACCTTTCCGCTGATTTCAGGTTGAGCGATCCTG
>CAVAIA010000023.1:0-16047 GCA_963588595.1 bacterium
GGGTACGGGGCGAGCAGCGACAGCACCAGGTTGCGGATGCCGCAGATGATATTCGTGCGGTTGGGGTCGAATTCGATGAACTCGTCATCGCGCAGGGCCTGCATGCCAAGCTGCTGCACCGTGACGAAGTCGCCGTAAGCGATAACCCACGCGATCAGCGCAATGGGGAACGCCTGGATCCAAACGCCCGGCTCGGCCCATCCAATAAAGAACGGGCTCACCGAGGTGATGAGTGCCCCGAAATCGGGGAAGCGGACCAGCTTGCCGGAGAAGTCGTACTGGAACTCGCCCGACACGCCGCCGACGATGAACAAGATCAAAATAGCCCACAAAAACGAGTAATTGCCCAATATCTGCAGGATACGATGCGTGTCCATGTGCTTGCGGATGCGCTGGCTGAACATCAGGCAGAACACCACGCACAGACCGGCGATGCAGCCGATGGTGGCGGTATCGACAGCGCCGCCCTCCTTCAGACGAGCGTACACGGCGTTCACGCCGGCGCCAAGCACGATGCCGGCCTTAACGCCTGGCGGCAACAGCGTGTTCAGCTTTTTCGATAACCCTGTGGCTCCTAATATCAAAAACATCAAGGCTAACTCTAATTGAACCGCCGTTAACGCTTGCAATCGCACGACCCCTGGGTCGAACCCTTCCAAGAACACGATGACGATGGCCATCGCCGGCGTGATCCAACCGCAGATGGAAGGCTCGCCGAGCAACCAATTGCACGTGTACATCATTGTCTCGAACACCACGAGCGCCCACGCGACCTCGGGGTCGAGCCCCAGCGTGGAAATGAGAACGGCCAACGCGCCATAGGACGTGCACGCGTTCATCAGGCCGGTCACTATCTCTGGCGGCGAGATCTTGAAGTGAACGAACGGAAGGCGGATACGCAAGATTCCGCACGGGATGTACGGCTGAATGCCGCCGTACGACCTTTTCATAAAAGCCATGGCAACCTCTTCACCTAGTACTTTTGACAGTACCTGCGCCTTTTGGCCCCTCCAAAGACCCTAAGGCGACTTCTTGCGGCCATTGCAGGCAACCCCTTGCCCGCGTTGCGGCATCGCAAGTTCACATAGATTGAAGTTTAACAGCATATCGACGCGCCTATTAAGAAGATACTCTTGTATTTGATTCGCAAATACTTGGCAAACTTTTCGGCGTTTTATCGCATGAACGAACGCCTTGCCTTTCAACGGAAATTCAGCAAAGACGAATATGGATTCACTGCCTTCGGAAATAAAAAAGCCGCCCGAAGGCGGCTCTAAATGTAAGTGGCGGGATGTACGAGACTTGAACTCGCGACCTCCGACGTGACAGGCCGGCGCTCTAACCAACTGAGCTAACACCCCGAATGAATCATAGATAACAAGCGACTTTCAATTATACCTTATCTTTTAGGATTTGGTAAATCTTTTTAAATTTTGGAAAGCAAACAAAAAAGCCCTCATAAAGAGGGCTTTTGAAAAGGTGAAAGAAAGTTATCACTTATTTATTTGTCGCTTCCTCCATCGATTTTAGATAATCCCAATAAGATTCAACATCTTGTCTGATCTCTTCTAGAAGTCCTTCATTTTCCGGTTTGAAGAGGTGTTTAAAACGACCTTGTGGTTTTAAGAAATCCTCTAGAGGAACTTTCTTGTTATCGCGAACGTCTGTCACTTTCCAAACTCCATTTTCAACTTCGAAGAGTGGCCAATATTTTGAATTGACAGCTGCGCGGCAAATTTGAACAGTCAAGTCTTCTTTATATCTCCAACCTCTTGGGCATGGCGCCAAAACAACTAAGAAAGCAGATCCTTCGCACTCAAACGCTTTTTGCGCCTTTGCAGTCAAATCTTTCCAATGACCGACCGTCGATTGTGCAACATAAGGGATGTGGTGCGCAGCAATAACGCTCGCTAGATCCTTCCTAATTTGAGGCTTCCCTTTTTGAGCAGGTCCAACCTCGGCTGTTGTTGCCCAAGCGCCTTTTGGAGTTGCGCTCGATCTTTGAATTCCCGTGTTCATGTAGGCGTTGTTGTCATAGCAAACATAAACCATGTCATGTCCGCGCTCCATCGCGCCTGACAAAGATTGCAAACCGATGTCGTAAGTTCCGCCATCGCCGCCGAATGCGACGAACTTGCATTTTTTGTTGGCTGGAATTTTCCCCGTTCTTTGCATTGCCTTGAAAGCCGCCTCAACGCCGGAGACAGTTGCTGCGCTATTTTCAAACGCGTTGTGGATGAAAGGAACGTTCCATGCATTATATGGATAAATTGTTGTTGAAACCTCCAAACATCCAGTTGCGCAACCAACGATAGGTTGACAATCTTCTGGGACTCCCATTAAAACTTGGCGCACACAAATAGAAGCTCCACAACCAGCGCATAGCCTGTGTCCTGGAGAAAGGATTTCTCTTTTTTGGGAAAGTTCTTTTAAGTTTGCCATTATTCTTCCCCTTTCTCGTCCATATATCCAATAAATTTAAGTTCGCCATTTCCTTTATTAGAATCTCTAAGCTCTTTAGCTTCTTCGATAATTTGGCGAATGAGTTTTTCTGTGAAGTCAAGGCCCCCGAGACCGAAGACGTAGTTTTTAAATGGAACGTTAACGCCGGCAGCAAAGAGGGCTGAAGAGACGTCTGATCCAAGAGGCGCGAAGTGAGCGCCGATTGTGTCTGCTCTATCGAGAACAACAACGCTGCACTTGCGTGCGTCAGCAACTTGCTTGATTGTGTTTACAATCATCTCGTCTGGGAATGGTCTAAAGACCCTTGGGCGAATGACGCCAACGTTGACACCCTCTTCTTTTAGCAATCTTGCAACATGGCGAACGTTTCCTCCGGCGGAGCCCAAAACAACAACAAGAATGTCTGCATCTTCAAGTCCCCAGCAATCTACCAAATCAAAAGGACGTCCGGTGATTTCTGCCCATTGCTTTCCATATTTTTCTATGATTGGCAAGCTTGCGCGAGAAACGTCTCTAAGAACTTTTCTCGTCTTCATATAACTTGAACCATTAGCAAAAAGGCCATGTCCAACAGGCTCGCTTGATGTCAACAATCCATTTTCTCCAACGTAGTTACCAACAAATTTTTTAACTGTTTCATCGTCTTCTTTTACGCACGTTTGCATAGCGTGCGAAGTTGTGAAACCGTCGAGAGTTGTCATGAAAGGAAGGTGAACATCTTTATCCTCAGCGATTGGGAATGCGATTATCGAGTTGTCATAAGCCTCTTGAGCAGTTTCGGCGAACATCATAATCCAGCCAGAATCACGAGCGCCCATAACATCGGAGTGGTCACCATGGATGTTAATTGGTGCTGAAAGGGCGCGATTTGCATTCGCCATGACGATTGGAAGACGCATTCCTGAAGCGATGTAGAGCTCTTCCCACATCAATGCGAGACCTTGCGAGGCTGTTGCAGTTGCAACTCGAGCTCCTGCGGCAGAAGCGCCAACGCATGCGCTCATTGCGGAATGCTCGCTCTCTACCGTTACGAATTCAGTGTCAACGACTCCATTTGCGACAAATTTTGCATATCCTTCAACGATGGTCGTTTGCGGAGTTATTGGATAGGCAGCCATAACGTCAGGGTTAACTTGGCGAAAAGCCTCCGCTATCATTTGATTGCCTGTTGCTGAAAAAGGTTTCGAAGTTGTCATTAGTTGTCCCCTTTCTCGCTTGCTTCAGATTCTTTTATTATTGAAAGAGCGTCGAATTTGCACTCATGAACGCAAATTCCGCATCCTTTGCAATGGTCATAATCGATGCCTGTCATCTTCCCGTCCTTTGCAGTGATAGAAGAGTCTGGGCAAACGACCCAACACATCATGCAACTTGTGCAAGCGTCCTTGTCCCAAACAGGGCGTTTGCTTCTCCATCCGCCCGTTTCGTATTCCTTAGAAGTCCCTGCTTTGCAAACATATCCTTGAGGGATTTCTTCTGGACGCCACTCGTCAAAAGTTTCTAAACTTGGCATTTGCATTATTCTTGCACCTCCTCGTAAGCGCGGCTAACGCTCTTTAGGTTTGCATCTATAATTTCTTGGCTAAATTTCTTGCCAAACGTTGTTTTCAAATGCTCCTTTATTCCTTCAACGTCGACGACTCCAGTAACTTTTGCGAGAGCTCCGCAAATTGGAGTGTTTGGAATGTCGCGTTTGATAGTTGACAAAGAGATTTCTGTCGCGTCAACTGTTGCAACTTTTATGTTTGATGGAGCGTTAAGCTTTGCGCGCGCCTCATCAGGCGTCATCGACGTGTTAAGAATAACAACGCCATTTTCTTTGATCCCTTCCAGAACATCAACAACGCCAAGCAACGTTTCGTCCAAAACAACAACTATGTCGGGAGTTTTGATCGAGTTGTGAACCTCGATTGGAGAGTCGCAAACTCGAGTGTAGGCCTTTAAGGGAGCCCCTGTTCGCTCGGGACCATATTCAGGCATTGCTTGAATAAACGATCCGGCAGAAAGAGCAGTGTCAGCTATGAGTTTTGCAGCTGTAACAGCACCTTGACCGGCTCTAGCATGCCATCTAATTTCAGTCATGTTTGCCATAATTCACCTTTCTTTTTCTAGATAAATTGCAATAATTTATTATAAGGCTTAACATTTTGTTGTAGCTTTTAGGCAATCTTTTTCGGTAAGCGAGAAGAATAAAAAAGATGACAAGTGAGACAATGACAGAGCAAGCATTAAGGCTCTTAATAGATGGGATGCATTGCGGCAATTGTGCCCTAAATGTTGAGAACCACTTAAAAGAACTAAATGGCGTCAAAGAGGTGAGCGTGTCTCTTGCTTCCAATTCTGGAAAAGTTATTTTTGATCCTAATTTAACGAATGAAGATGAGATTTTAGAAGTTTTTGATGGGCTTTCGTTTGACGCTATGAAAGCGCCAGAAAATAACAGAGCTAAAGTCTTAAAGGAAAGAAAGTTAGCAATTGAAAAGAAGAGAAATCGAGATGTTAGAGATTTTTCTATTTGCGCAATCATAACCATAATAGTTGTTTGCATTTGCATGGTTCCAGGAGTTCACATGCAAGTTGGAAAATTTCTTTATCACGCGCTAGGAGGCGAATCTGTTTCTTCGTCTGGCGGGAACGCTATGGAATCTCACATGTTTTATGCAAACGTTTTAGTTATGATTTTGACAATTCCTGTGCAATTTGTTTTTGGATGGCGCTTTTATAAAGGTGCAATCGATTCAATTAAAAGCAAAATGGCAAACATGGATGTTTTAGTTGCAAGCGGGACAACGATAGCATTTTTGTTTTCTGTTTACATAACGTTTTTCGATCAAGCGATAAATGAAGGAATGCCCTATTTTGAGACATGTTGCATGTTAGTAACGTTTGTTATGCTTGGCAAAATTTTGGAGTCAAGGGCAAAAGATCAAGCAGGCGAGGCAATCGAGAAGCTAATGGAATTGACTCCTGAAAAAGTTAGAGCAATAAAAAAAGATGGGAGCGTCTTTGAGCTAGAAATCGATGATGTTTTTCCGGGCGAGTTGTTGGTGGTCGGCAAAGGAGAAAACTTTGCTGTTGATGGCGCCATTAGAAAGGGAGAGACAAAAGTTGACGAAAGCATGCTGACAGGAGAAGCAGAGCTTATAGACAAGAATAAGGGAGATGAGGTCAGCGCAGGAACTGTCAATCTTGGCTCGGAGGTTGTTATAATCGCGAAAAGCGTTGGAGCGGACACTCAACTTTCAAAGATTATAAGCGCTGTTGAGGATGCGCAAGCATCAAAACCGAGCGTTCAAAGGCTGGCTGATAAAATCGCTGGAATTTTTGTGCCTTGCATCTTGTTAGTCGCTGTCGCAACTTTTTTTGGGTGGTGCTTATTTTCAAGTTCGGCGGGAGTTAACGATGCAGGGCAAATTGCAAAGATGGCAATCCTTCCGGCCATTTCGGTCATTTGCGTTGCATGCCCTTGCGCTTTGGGATTGGCAACTCCAACAGCGTTAATGGTCGGAATGGGTGTTGGTGCTGGCAAAGGAATCTTGATTAAAGATGGAGACATGCTTGAGAGAGCATGCGAAGTTGACACTTGCGTTTTTGATAAAACGGGAACGTTAACAACAGGAGTCGTTGATAACGCTAACGAAGATGAGCAGACAAGCGTTGTCACGAATGATGTTATAAGACCTGACGCGGAGATCGCCATTTCAACGCTCGAAGGAATGGGGATTGCTTGCTGGATGGTTTCAGGAGACAAAACGTCGCGCGCAGAAAAAATAGCTGAGGAACTTGGAATTGACGCGAACAATGTTGTTAGCAGGGTGCTTCCGACTGAAAAAGGAGAAGTTGTCGAAAAAATTAAGGATGGAGACTTAGGAGAAGGAAGCCGGGTTATCGCGTTCGTTGGAGATGGAATTAACGACGCCCCAGCGCTAGCGAAGGCAGACGTTTCAATTGCGATGGGAAGCGGGGCAGATGTTGCAATAGGAGCTTGCTCGATAGTGCTAAAGGGAAATCATGTGATTGATGTTGTCAGAGCCATCGATCTTTCCAGAGCAACTATGAGAAAGATAAAACAAAATCTCTTTTGGGCTTTAATCTATAACTTAATAATGGTGCCTTTAGCAATGTTCGGAATTTTGGCTCCAGCGGTTGCGGGAGCGGCGATGGCGCTTTCAAGCGTGACTGTTGTTTCAAATTCGCTTTTATTAAAAAGAGTTAAGCTTCCCTAAGTCTCAAGAAAGTTTTTGCTTGACAAATTCATTGAAATCCTGCTTCGAGCCATGCAATTAGTGTAGTATTAAAGTTGTTAAAATTCCTACTTATAAATTAATTTTGTCTTGAAGGTGTAAGAAGGGTAAATTGAGCATTCAAGGAGATCACGCAACCTCAAAGAGTGGATTTTTTCGCGGAGTCATTAAGATTGCGATTTTTGTTGCAATCGTTTTAGTCTTGTCAAGGTTGATCGCTACTTTCGTTGCAGCAACTTATTACATCCCAAGCGGATCTATGGAAACAACAGTTATGACTGGAGACATGGTCTATGGCGAAAAGGTTTCCTATCGATTTTCTGAGCCACAGCGTGGGGACATAATAGTTTTCGAGGACAAAAATAGAGAGAACTATCTTTTGTTGAAGCGAGTTGTTGCAACCGCGGGGCAAACAGTGGACTTTAAGGATGGAAAACTTGTTATTGATGGTAAAGAGGTTGAGGAGGAATACACTCATGGTCTTCCAAGCGAACCTTTGAGCAATTCAAGCTTGACGTTTCCTTATAAAGTTGAAGAAGGTTGCGTCTTCGTTATGGGAGACAACAGGACGAATAGCCAAGATTCAAGGTATTTCGGATCTGTAGAAATATCTAAAGTTGAAGCGCGCGCTTTTTTGGTCTTTTGGCCGCTTAACCATTTTCATATGGTTTAACTTTAGTTTCTTCTTGTTTTATTAGACAAAATACTCCAAAAATTTAGTGTTTGTAAAAATTTTTCTTGAAAGTGGCAAAGTTTAGAGGTATAAATATTTATTGCGCGAATTTTTAGATTTTAGAAGTTCTAAAGAAAGGAATTTAATAGTGGCGACCAAGAAAAAGACCAGCAAAGAGAACATTTATAGACAAAGACGTTCTTTTGCAAAAATTCCAGAAGTTATGGATATGCCTAACTTGATTGATGTTCAAATCTCAAGTTTCGAAAAATTTAAAACGGAGGGCATTTCTGAAGCATTCCATGATTTGACTCCAATAGAGAGTGCTAAATCAAACATGGTTCTCGAATTTGGCGACCATCATTTTGAGGAACCAAAGATGGGAATCGAGGAATGCAAAGATAAAGATCAAAACTATCAAGCGGCTCTAACTGCGGACGTTAGGTTCATTAACCGCGAGACGGGCGAGGTCATTGAGCAAGAGTGCTACATGGGAGATTTCCCTATGATGACTCCTCGTGGCACGTTCATTATCAATGGAACTGAGAGAGTTGTTGTATCTCAATTGGTCAGGAGCCCAGGGGTTTATTTCTCGAAGGAGTTTGACAGGACAAGCAACACAGAGATTATAAGCGCGAAAATGATCCCAAGTCATGGAGCGTGGCTTGAGTTTGAAACAGACAAGCGCGACACTCTTAATGTTCGAATTGACCGCAAGCGCAAACAGCCGGCGACTTTGGTTGTGCGTGCTCTTGGTCTTGCGCAAACAAATGACGAGGTGATAAAGCTTCTTGGAAAGAACAAATTTGTTTTAAACACTCTTGAGCGTGATAGTGCTGTTAATCAAGAGGAGGCGTTGATCGAGCTCTATAAGCGTTTCCGTCCAGGCGAGCCGCCAACGATTGAAAGCGCGCGCTCGATGCTTGAAAACCTCTACTTTAGAGCTAACCGCTATGGTCTAGCGCGTGTTGGCCGCTATAAAATTAATAAAAAATTGCATAATGGAAAGAATCCAAAATGCGACATTAAACTAGAAAAAGGCGAGTATATCCAAACGCTCACCCCTGACGACATTGTCAAAACGATTAAGTATTTAATAGCTCTAGGTCTAGAAAAAGACGGATATTCCTATGACGACATCGATCATTTCGGAAACAGAAGAATCAGAACTTGTGGAGAGCTAGTTTCTAACACTTTTAGAACTGGTCTTTCAAGAATGTCTAGACAAGTTAGAGACAGAATGGGCACTCTTGATCCAGAAGAGATAACGCCAACGATCCTTGTCAATTCGAGACCTATCAACGCTCAATTAAAAGAGTTCTTTGGCTCTTCTCCTCTCTCTCAATTCATGGATCAAACTAACCCTGCGTCTGGGATCACTAACAAACGACGTCTTTCTGCTTTGGGACCTGGCGGACTTTCCCGCGAGCGTGCAGGAATCGACGTTCGTGACGTTCACAATTCTCACTACGGAAGAATGTGTCCAATCGAGACTCCTGAAGGTCCAAACATCGGCCTTATCGGCTCCCTTGCAACATTCGGACGAATAAATGAATATGGATTTATTGAAACTCCTTATCGCAAGGTTGAAGATGGCAAGGTAACAGACAAAATTGACTATTTAACGGCTGATCAAGAAGAAAACTTCACGATTGCGCAAGCAAATGAAGAATTTGACCCAGAAACAGGAAAGTTCGGAAAATTTGATGAGAAAGGCAAATTTGTCCCTGCAAAGAGAGTTTTGTGTAGGACACAAAATGCTGAGGGTGAGTTTGGAGAGCCAGCTGAGGTTGAGGTTGAGGAAGTTAATTACATGGACGTTTCTCCTCGCCAGATGACTTCCGTTGCAACTGCGCTCATTCCATTTTTGGAGCACGACGACGCTAACCGCGCGTTGATGGGTTCAAACATGCAACGCCAAGCAGTGCCATTGATAAAGCCTGAAGCTCCTCTTGTTGGAACGGGCATGGAGCATCGAATTGCAGTCGACAGTGGCGAGATCATGATTGCGCAAAGAGATGGCGTTGTTGACTATGTCGACGGCGAGACGATCATCATCAAAACTAAGAGTGGAGAATATGACGAGTATCTCGTTCCAAAGTTTAAGAGATCAAATCAAAGTGGTTGCATAAACCACCATCCTTTGGTGCGCGCTGGAGACAAAGTTAGCGCTGGGGATGTTTTGGCGGACGGACCTTCTTGCGACCATGGTGAGCTTGCGCTAGGTCAAAACTTGACTATCGCCTACATGCCTTGGGAAGGTTATAACTACGAGGACGCTATCATTGTTTCTGAGCGTGTTGTTAAAGAAGACTTATTAACTTCGATCTCAATCGCTCAACATGAAATTGAGTGTCACGAGACTAAACTTGGTGACGAGGAAATAACGAGAGAAATTCCAAACGTTTCTCCAAGCGCCGTGTCTCAACTAGATGAAGAAGGCGTCGTTATGGTTGGAACTGAGGTTAAACCTGGCGACATTCTTGTTGGAAAAGTTACTCCTAAAGGCGAGAGCGACATAACGGCTGAAGAAAGACTTTTAAGAGCTATCTTTGGTGAGAAGGCAAGAGACGTTAGAGACACTTCCCTTCGTGTTCCTCATGGAGCTGGCGGGCGTGTTATTGGAATTTTGCACTTTAGAGCGTCCGCAGGAGACGACTTAAAACCACAAGTCAAGGATATGATTCGCGTTTTCATAGCGCAAAAAAGAAAGGTTCAACCTGGAGACAAACTTTCGGGTCGTCACGGAAACAAGGGTGTTATCTCCCGCGTTTTGCCTGTTGAAGACATGCCTTATATGGCAGACGGAACTCCAATCGACGTCATGTTGAATCCTCTCGGCGTTCCTTCTCGTATGAATGTTGGTCAGCTTCTTGAAAACCACCTCGGTTGGGCTGCTAAGTGGGGATGGACGGACGACGACAAGCAAAAGGAACCTGTTGAAGGTCCTCAATTTGTTTCAACGCCTGTTTTTGACGGAGCAACAGAGGAAGAAATTTCTGATGCGATAGAGGCTGCTAATAGAAACTTAATGCTTAAGAAAAAAGAAGAATATGGATCACACTTCGATGAGACGTTCGTTCCGCAACTTTCTCGCGAGGGAAAGATGTGGCTTTATGATGGGCGAACAGGAGAGAAATTTAGAGAGCCGATCACTGTTGGATCAACTTACATTCTAAAACTTGGCCACATGGTCGACGACAAGATCCACGCTCGTTCGAATGGTCCTTACAGCTTAATCACTCAACAACCTCTCGGCGGCAAGGCTCAATTTGGTGGTCAGCGTTTCGGAGAGATGGAAGTTTGGGCTCTTTATGCTTATGGCGCATCAAATGTTTTGCAAGAGATGCTAACCATTAAATCCGACGACGTTTCTGGAAGATCGAGGGCATATGAAGCAATCGTCAATGGGAACAACATTCCTGCGCCTGAGGTTCCTGAGTCATTTAAGGTTTTAGTCAAGGAAATGAAGAGTTTGGGACTTTCAGTTGAGCTTCAAGGCAATGGATCGGTTATGGAAATTAAGGATGACGCGGATCCAAGCGATCGCAAGCCTAACGTTTATGCAGACAAACGAGAGCTTGAATTGACCGCTCAAGAAGAAGCGATAGACGCTCTTGCTGACATAGAGAGCGATCTGGGCGATTTGATGGAAGGCTTGGATCTTAACTTGGAAAACAATGAAGACGATGAGGAGAATCTTTTGATCGACGAAGATGGTGATGAGGAAGGAAAGGAGGAAGAATAATGGCAACTAAAACAGCAGAATTTGACGTTAGAAATTTCGATGCAATTCAAGTGCGCCTTGCTTCCTCAGAGGAAATAAGAAGCTGGTCTCGAGGCGAAGTTAAGAAGCCTGAAACGATTAACTATAGAACGCAAAGACCTGAAAAAGACGGTCTGTTTTGCGAGAAAATTTTCGGGCCAACTCGCGATTGGGAATGTGCATGCGGAAAATATAAACGAATCCGCTTTAGAGGAATTGTTTGCGAGAGGTGCGGCGTTGAGGTAACTCGCTCTAAAGTTCGTCGTGAGAGAATGGGGCACATCGAACTAGCAGCGCCAGTTTCTCATATTTGGTATTTCAAAGGAAGCCCAAGTCGCCTTGGATATTTCTTAGACATTCCTCCTAAGGATCTTGAGAAAGTTCTCTATTTTGCCTCCTACCTCGTAACAAAAGTTGACGAGCAAGCTCGCGAAGAGGACGAAGATGAGCTTCGCGAGGAGATGTATGCTGACTTAGAGCAAATTGATGCTGAGAGGGATCGTTTGATCGAAGCAACTCGCGCTATGGGCGAGGGCTATAAGGCAGATGAGGACGAAATAACTGATAAACCAGCAGAAGAAGTTTTGAGCCAAGAAGAGGTTGAAAACGAAATCGCTGAGTTGATTGAAGAGTTTAATGAAAGAAAAGCTTTGCGCCAAGATGCGTTTAGCGAATTTTTGAAGTTGAAGCCTCGCCAATTAGTTGACGACGAAGAGCTCTTCCGAGAGATGAGAACTTATTATAGCGACTATTTCGAGGGCGGAATGGGAGCTGCAAGCGTTCGCGATTTAATTGAAGAGGTCGATCTTGAGAAAACAGCCGAGGAATTAAAAGAACTCATCTCTTCAAGCAAAGGTCAAAAGAGAACGAAGGCCCTTAAGCGTTTAAAGGTTGTTGAGAGCTTTTTGCATAGCGGATCGAATCCAGCAAACATGATTATGGAGGTCATTCCAGTCATCCCTCCTGATCTTCGTCCTATGGTTCAACTCGATGGCGGAAGGTTTGCAACAAGCGACTTAAATGACCTTTATCGCCGCGTTATCAACAGAAACAACCGCCTAAAGAAATTGCTTGACTTAAACGCTCCTGAGATCATGCTTAATAACGAGATGAGAATGTTGCAAGAGGCAGTCGACTCGTTGTTTGACAATGGAAGAAGAGGCAGAGCTATTGAAGGCCCTGGAAGAAGACCGCTTAAGTCATTGAGCGACATCCTGAAAGGAAAGCAAGGACGTTTCCGTCAAAACTTGTTAGGAAAACGTGTTGACTATTCTGGACGTTCCGTTATTGTTGTTGGACCTGAGCTTAAACTTCATCAATGTGGTTTACCATCACAAATGGCGCTCGAGCTCTTCAAGCCATTCGTTTTGAAACGTTTGATCGAGCTTGGAGCTGATAGAGACAGAAACATCAACGCCGCAAGGCAAATGATAGAAGAGGGCGCAAGCGAAGTTTGGGATGTTTTGGCAGAGGTAATCAAAGAGCACCCAGTTTTGCTTAACCGCGCTCCTACCCTTCACCGCCTTGGCATCCAAGCGTTTGAGCCTGTTTTGGTAGATGGCAAGGCGATTAAGCTTCATCCATTGGTTTGCACAGCATTTAACGCTGACTTTGACGGAGACCAAATGGCTGTTCATGTTCCGCTGTCAAATGAGGCACAATCAGAGGCAAGGGTTTTAATGCTTTCAACTAACAACATTAAATCGCCTGCTCATGGAAGACCTTTGACTGTCCCAACTCAAGATATGATCATAGGGCTCTATTACCTAACTGCTGTTCGTGAAGGATTTGAGGGCGAGGGTCGCCACTTTATAGATTTTGCGGATGCAACTACAACTTATGAGGCTCGCGCGGGACTCGATCTTCAAGCTAAAATTAACGTCAGGCTAAAAAGAGACGGACTTGTTGCCACTTCCTATAACACTTTTGAGGATCACAAAGCAGGAGATCATATTGAAACTTCCGTTGGTAGAATCATCTTTAATGATGTTTTGCCAAAGGACTACCCTTACCTAAATTATGAGATGAACAAAACAGAGATCAGTCGTCTAGTTGCTGATTTGGCGGAGAAATATCCGCTCGGCGATTTGCCTGAGATCTACGACGGTCTTAAAGACGCTGGTTTTCATTATGCAACTCGCGCTGGAGTCACTGTTTCCGTTTATGACGCATCTATTCCTCCAACAAAGGCAAAGATCTTGGAAGAGGCTGACAAGAAGGTCGCTGAGATCCAAGAGGAATATGAAGTTGGTCTTTTGACGAATGACAGCCGCCACCAGGAGGTCGTTGACATTTGGAATGAGGCAAATGAAAAAGTTGGCGAGGACATGGCAAACAATTTTGACAGGTTCAATCCAATCTATATGATGGCATTTTCTGGAGCGCGTGGTAACATTAAGCAAATTCGTCAGCTCGCTGGAATGCGTGGTCTTATGAGTGACCCTAAGGGACAAATTATCGACCACCCAATTAAGGCAAACTTTAGAGAGGGTCTTAGCGTTCTTGAATACTTCATTTCAACGCATGGAGCTCGTAAGGGTCTTGCGGACACTGCTCTTAGAACGGCAGACTCAGGCCACCTAACAAGACGTCTTGTTGACGTTGCGCAAGATGTTATCATCCGCGAACTCGATTGCGGTTGCGATGAGGGAATGGAGTATTCTATTCGAAATGCTAAGGGTGACATCGACGACAATTTGGTTGGTCGTTGCTTGAACAAGGATGCTGTTGATAAAGACGGCAAAGTTGTTCTTAAAGCTGATGAGTATATAAAGAGCTTTAACGACTTGAAGAATCTTGACGCTGCAGGAGTTGAGAGCATAGAAATTCGCACTATCATGACATGCCATGCTGAGCATGGAGTTTGCCAAAAGTGCTATGGTCTCGATTTGGCAACCGGCTTGCCTGTCAACATCGGAACTGCTGTTGGTATTATTGCAGCGCAATCCATCGGCGAGCCTGGCACGCAATTGACAATGAGAACCTTCCACACTGGCGGCGTTGCAGGCGCCGACATCACTCATGGTCTTCCTCGTGTCCAAGAGCTTTTCGAGGCGAGGAACCCTAAAGGAAAAGCTGAGCTGGCAGAAATCTCTGGTCATTTGAGTGTTAGCACAAACGAAGATCACATGCACCTAAAGATTTTTGACGACGAAGGAAACATTCGCGAATATGAATTGAGCGCGCGTGCGCAATTGATGCCAGGAATTGAAGACGGTTGCGATGTTCACGTTGGGCAGCAATTGACGAAGGGTTCAATCAACCCACACGAGCTTTTGAGATTGACGGACGCTTCAACGACGCTTAGATATATAGTGAGCCAAGTTCAAGACGTCTATGTCAGCCAAGGCGTTGACATTAACGACAAACACATCGAAGTTATTGCTCGCCAAATGCTAAAGAGAGTTGTCGTTCTTGATGGTGGAGATTCTTCGTTCTTGCCAGGAAGTCAAGTCGATCGCTTCTTGTTTAGAAAGACAGCAAATGAGCTTATCGATCAAGGCAAAGAGCCTCCTGTTGGTCAACCTGTTTTGCTAGGTATAACGAAGGCATCGCTCGCAACAGATTCATGGCTTGCAGCAGCTTCCTTCCAAGAGACAACAAAGGTCTTGACGGATGCGGCGATCGAGGGCTCAACTGACCACTTGCGCAGCTTGAAAGAAAACGTCATCATCGGAAAACCAATTCCAGCTGGAACTGGAATTAAGAGATACCACGAATTGGATCTCACTTTCAAGGGTGAGCCGATTAAACATAATGTTGACACGGAAGATGAGCTTCCTGATTACGCGCCTGAAGGTCTTCAAACGATAGAGGAAATGATTCCTGAGCGCGAGCAATGGCAAATTGGAGCTGACGGTTCGTTTGTCGGGGATGGAAACTACAAAAACTACATGGGGATGCTTGAACTCGTCAAGAATGGACACAACCTAACCGAAGAAGAAGGCAGACTCTATCTCTATGATGATCTTGGGGTTTCTCAACGTTGGGCTAATAAATTCAGCGAGGCTGGAATTGAGATCGTTCAAGACCTCGTTGGGAAAGACGAGGCTGAGCTAAAGCAAATTTCGGGCATAGGCGACAAAGCGATCGCTGAGCTAAAACGTGGGCTTGACACTCGCAATTTGCGTTTTGTCATTGAGGACTCAAAGGCAAAAGAGTCGCAAGAGGACGTTTCTTATCTTATGGATATGGTTTTCAACCCTGATGGAACAAGCCAACCAGCTTCAGGGATGGACAACTTTAACGACGAAGAGGAGTCTCTAGTCGATGACGAAGACGACAGCGACAGTTTTGCAAGAAGTGAAAGCGAGCTAGATGCTGTTTTGAATGCTATGAGAGATCTTGGCTTTAGCGTTACAGATGAAGAAACGGAAGAAGCTAAGAACAAGGAAGACGAAGAGTAGGCTCTCTTTACCTTTTTGGAGTAAAAAATGGGAAGGCTGTTTGGCACAGACGGAATTCGCGGAAAGGCGAACACGCAGCTTAAGTGTCAAACAGCCTTTTTGTTAGGTCAAGCGATTGTCAAATTCATGGGAAAGCGCGTTTTAGTTGCAAGAGACACGCGCATTAGCGGTCAGATGTTAGAAAATTCCCTCGCGGCAGGTGTTATGAGCGCGGGCGGAGATTGCTATCTCGCTGGAATAATTCCAACCCCGGCAACTGCATTTTTGGTTAGAAAAGATGGGTTCGACGCAGGAGTTGTCATTTCTGCTTCCCACAATCCACCTGAGTATAACGGACTTAAAGTTTTCGACGGAGACGGATTGAAGCTTCCTGACGAAGTCGAAGACAAAATTGAGTCATTTATCCTTAATGCAAATGAGCAAGAAGAGTTTATGCTTGTTGACGGGGACAAAGTTGGGGTTTCTAAAAATTTGGAAAAGGCGCAAGACGAATAT
>CAVAIA010000024.1:0-2048 GCA_963588595.1 bacterium
CCTACAAGAAGAAGTTACAGTTGATTTTTGGGAGAAACCAAACAATGCCCAAACAATTGCTCGCATTTGCACCTCTTGGAGCACAACAGATGAGGAGTTAAAAGTGCTATGCGACATAATTAAAAACTTTACATAATATTCGAATACTCAAGAATTTAAAATTAGAGGAAAGAAAATGATACTTTATTTTTCAGCAACTGGGAATTCGAAATATGTAGCAACAAGAATTGCTGAAGTGCAAGAGGACAAAATTTTTTCAATAACAAAATGTGTAGATGAGAATTGTTTTAACTTTGAAGATGAAACAATTGGAATTGTTGTCCCAACTTACTTTTGGTCTCTTCCAAGCATAGTCGACGATTTTTTAGATAAAGCGAACTTTAAAACTAAATACTTATATTTTGTTGCAACATATGGAACAACACCAGGGGCAACAGGTTCACTCGCAAACAAGAAAATCAAAAATCGCAACATAGATGCGTACTTTTGTGTGAAAATGGTTGATAACTACACACCCATCTTTGATATTTCAACGAAGGAGTTGCAAGATAAATTTCTTGCCAACACTGAAGAAACAATCGATGGCATTATTTCAAAGATAACTGCCCAAGAAAATGGAAATTATATGAAAGGTTGCACCCCTGTTTTTTTAAGTAATTTGGTAGCTAAGCCAATCTATAACTTGCATTGCAGAAAAACAAGCAGATTTAGCGTGGAAGACACATGCATTGGTTGCGGTCTTTGTGAAAAGAAATGCCCTGTTCATGCCATTAAAATTAAAGATAAAAAACCAGTTTGGGTAAAAGACAAGTGTGTTATGTGCCTTGGATGTTTACACCGCTGCCCCAAGTTTTCAATTCAGTGCGGACCCAAAACAAAAGCTCACGGGCAATATGTTAACCCAAATGTGAAAATCTGACACCTTATTTGCGAATTAAGTACTTTCATATTGTGTTAAAATATTGACTAACATGTTGGTCTAGACGAAGGATTAAAAATGGAACAGGTTCTTGAAAGACATAGCGTTTCCGACGCGAAAGAAAATTTGAGCGGACTTATTGCGAAAGTTGAAGCTTCGGGAACGCCTTTCGTTATTTCGCGGTATGGAAAGCCAGTTGCAATTGTTACTTCCTACGATGAAGAACAGAAAATTACTCCTAGGTTGATGGGGTCGCTGAAAGCATATGCCAACAAATCGTTAATAGGCATTGAAAAACAAGCGTGGAAAAAGGCGGCGTGCGGCAGATGAAGGTTTTGCTCGATGCGAATGCTTGCTTGCGCTATTTGCTATGTGACATCAAAGAGCAAGCCTCTCAAGTTTCAATGTTCATTAAAGAGGGTTCTGAAGTTACAATTGAGGTTTTGGCTGAATGCGTTTATGTTTTAGACGGTGTTTATGAAGTTAGCAGGTCTGAGATTTGCAAAACCCTAGTTGCTTTTCTTGATGAAGTGGATTGCGTGCGTTCGAAAGTCGCAAAAACTGCGTTGGAGTTTTTCTCTGAGCTCAATCTGGATTTCGTTGATTGCATTTTGATTGCAGAAAAATATCTCAACAATAGAGAAATCGTCACATTTGACAAAAAACTTACAAAAGAGTTGGATAGCCTTCAGGATTGAGTAATGTCTGACACCTTAAATTCTGGTGTCAGACATTGAACGCTCAGTTACCTTAGGCAGGCAGACTCAAGAATTCTTCTGCTGAAACGAGAACGATTAACAACTCCAACGAGTTTTCCGTTTTCGATGACAGGCACTTTTTTGAGCTGACGGAAACCGAAAAGTTGTGACAACTCTTCCAATTGAGTTTTTGGTTTAACTGACACGATCTCTTTTGAAGCAAATTCCATAACGTTTTTGTCCATGATTTCTTCACTTGTTGCTTTTGGAAGCTCGTTTTTCGCAAGACCCGTCAGAAGCGTTGAATAGTCAGAGACTGGCAGGTCACTATGAGACATGGCACGCAAGATGTCGCTGTCTGAAATGAACCCGACAACATTTTTGTTGTTGTCAACGATTGGCATACCTGAAACATTTTTGTTGATGATTTC
>CAVAIA010000025.1:0-2584 GCA_963588595.1 bacterium
CTATTTTCCCATGTTTTGTTTTAATGGCGAGCCAGTGTCCATTTGCGCTCCTCCCATAACGTGAAAATGAACATGATTTACCGCTTGGCAGCCATGCTTGCCTGTGTTTACGCAAACGCGAAATCCATCCTCTTTGATTCCCTTTATTTCTGCAACCTTTTGGACTCCCGCGATTATTCCAGCACTAACATCTGCAGGCAAATCATCAGCTATATTGTCATAGTGATCCTTAGGAATCACAAGCGTGTGAACTGGCATCATTGGATTTATGTCGTCGAACGCATAAACAACATCATCCTCATAAACTTTAGTAGACGGAACCTCTCCAGCTACGATCTTGCAAAATAAACAATCGTCTTTCTTTTTCATAAAATCACTCTCCTTTTATAAACCATTTAAAACTAATTAGGCGTGCGACAACTCGCCATCATTAAACTCTTGTTCACGCTCAATTTTTCCAGACAACTCGTTAATAACAACTTCAGACTCATCTAGTTTTTTTTGCAACTTCGAAATAATCTCGACGCCCTTAGAATATTGCTTGATGCTATCTTCGAGTTCAAGATCCCCTCCTTCCATTTTAGAGATAATACACTCGAGCTCATCAAATAATTCTTGAAAAGTTTCCTCTTTTTTCTCTTCCACGAAATCCTCCTTCCTCTACAAAACTTATAGCTTTTCTTTTACTTCGCACTTTACTTTACCATCAGAAAAGCGAACAAATATGTTATCGTCAACGTTACATTCCTTCGCTGCTTTAACCACTGCCCCCTCTTCTCTAGAAACGTAAGCATACCCTCTTGCCAAAACAGACAAAGGAGAGAGATCTTCTAGCCTTTTTGCATAATTTGAAAGCTCGCCTTTGCTCTTAGAGAACATGTCAAGCCTAACTTGGCGAAGCCTCATATAAACATAGTCATAATTCATTTTTTGTTCCCTTAAAACATTTTTTGGTGATAGATGATCAAGATTAGTTTTACATTGTTCTATCTTTTGCTTGGTCGAAAATAAATTGAAAGAAATTAGATTATTTAAACTAGTTAAGCCACCCTTTACCATCTCGTCTATATCAACTAAATTTGCCGTTATAGTCTCCGCCGCAGCGGTTGGCGTGCTAGCACGAACGTCAGCAACAAGATCAGCGATAGTTGTGTCAGGTTCGTGACCAATTCCTGTAACAATTGGTGTCTTTGCGTTAATTATCCCCAAACACAACTCTTCGTCATTAAAAGGCATCAAGTCCTCAAAAGAACCTCCACCTCTAACAATCAAAATACAATCTAGTGACTCGTCATCAAGTGTTTTTAAGGCGCTTAAGATGTCATGGCTAGCGGTCTTCCCTTCAACGCCTACTCCATAGAAGTTAATTTCGATGCTCTTAGCTCTCCTTTTGATAGTTCTTATAACATCATGAACGGCAGCTCCAGCTCCAGAAGTTATAATCCCTACCCTCTCTGGAAATTCTATGAGTTGTTTTCTATTTTCAGGGTCAAAATATCCCTGATTTCGAAACTTTTCAATTATTTTGTTAACCTTAGCTCGAAGATCTCCCTCTCCAGCCAATTTAACATCTAAAACATCAAAACTTAAATCTCCACGCTTTGCATAAATCGAAAACCTTCCAGTTAAGTTAACTAAAGAACCCTCTTCCAGGAAAAAATCATCTTCGCTTATTCTGCTTTTCCAAATATGGCACTTTAAAATCGACTTTTCGTCCTTTATAGAAAAATATATTGCTTTATAACTCGACCTATCCTTTATGTCAGTAACTTCACCTTGAACTACGAAAACAATTTCTTTTAATAAAGAATCCGCGAAGCTGATAGCATCGCTAACAGAAATTGTCTCGTCTAAAAAATTGAGGTCTTGCACAACGAGTTGATCTATCTTTCTGAGCTAGAAAAAATCCATAATAGTTGAATAGCCGAAGCAACAGCGGCGACAACGTAAGTTAGCGCGCAAGCTCTAAGAAGCTTTGAGGATGCAGATAGCTCCCCTGATGAAAGACCTAAACTCCTCATGTAGTCAAGTCCACGTGATGAAGCATTAAACTCAACAGGAAGAGTTATGACTTGAAACAAGACGACAACAGCATAAATTGCGCAAGCTAGCATCGTAGCACCAGCTATATTAGCAAAAACTCCAATGAGAAAAACAAAAATCCATGCGTTGGAGCAAAAATTTACAGCAGGAACTAATGAGGCTCTTATAAACAACGGCTTATAGTTCTTCGCGTATTGCAACGCGTGACCTGCCTCGTGACACGCTGTCGCAACTGCCGTAAGGGAAGTTGAGTTAAAATTGCTTGGCGATAGAGAAATTGTGTTTGACCTGGGGTCGAAATGGTCTTGTCCCTCCCTTCCTCTTAGAACTCTAACATCACTAACACCATTGTCTGAAAGCATTTTGTATGCAATTTGCTCTCCAGTCATCCCCAATGATGAAGCAATCCTAGAATATTTTCTCATTCTCGAATTAACAAGCGCAGAGGCCAAAAGCCCAAGCAATAAAGAAATTATGACAACAGAATAATAACCATGCATAACTAAACTCCTTCAAACTTCAATTCTTTTTAAAACTTCGT
>CAVAIA010000026.1:0-3506 GCA_963588595.1 bacterium
TTTCATCACCTTTATACCAACCAGTGAACGTGTATCCAGTTTTAACTGGGTCGTTTAAAGTGATGGTGTCAGTCTCAACTGTATAATTTGCAGGGTTGTTGTTAGTTGCGCCTTCAAGACCTTTATAAGTTAATGTGTAGGTGTTAATAGACCAAGTCGCGCTAAATTCAACGCTCGCGCCATCGTCACTTGCAAGGTTTTTAACGCTGTCTCCAGGTTGATAAGTTTTTGAATCATAACTCCAGCCTGTGAATGTGTAGCCTGACTTTGAAAACCCGCATGCGGGAAGCGTTGCATCTTGATCATAGGTTGCATCAACTGAATTTGTCGATCCTGCTGCGCCAGATCCTCCTGAAAAGTTGATGGTGTAGGTGTTAGGCTCCCACTTTGCCTCAAGCTCGAGGTTTCCTGTCGTGCCTTTAGGAATTTGCTCAACTTTTTGGGTTCCTTTATACCAACCAGTAAACGTGTATCCAGTTTTAACTGGGTCGTTTAAAGTAATAGTTTCCGTTTCCATATTAAAGCTCGAAGGATTGTTGTTCGTCGCTCCATCGATGCCATTATAAGTGACAGTATAGGGCGTTAAAACCCATTTTAAATAAAGCGTTAAATCGCCAGTTACGGGAGTGTCAAAGTTATATTTGTTAGTCAATCCAGAATCTGTGTACCACTCTGCAGTGTAGCCAGTTTTGGTGATGTTGGTTGGCTGAGTGACCTTGCTATTAATGGCAACTAATTGATCGTCAATGGTCCCCGCCCCATTAGTTTCAAACTTTACAGTCTTCGCTGCAGTTGAATAGCCTTTCACGCAATAGTTGTCGATTGCATACTTTAAACCATACGAATCTGTATAAGTGCTTCCCGACAATTCATCCCATTCGTTTTCAGGATCATGTGATGTAAACGTTTCTCCTGAGTTAATGACACTGTTGCCTGCAAAATTGTAAATACTTATATAAGTTGAGGAAAGCATAGCAGTTTGATAAAAGTAATACCCATTATTGTTGTCCGTTTGGTAGAACCAAATTGCATATTTCTCGCCCTCTTTTAATTGCACAGGCGTAGATAGATCAACGGTTCTATATCCTTCATAATCGATGTCGACTGTTCCTTGAGCATCGGGAGAGTCTAAAGAGCCAGCGACATCCTTCGGAGAGGTTGCATCGCTTTTAAGCTTATAAACTTTATAACCAAGTTTTTTGGTGCTTCCGCCAACGTAAGTTGCAATGCTATGAAGAACTTGATTTTGAGAAGCGGTGTAGATGCTTGAATACCAATATTGACCACCCGTCACAGTTGCGCTTCCTCCCACGTAAGTTGCCATTTGAAGATAGTCATATTGATCAACTATCTCAACGTTGTTAATGTCTGTTCCATTTTGATAGGTCGAAGTGTTAAATTCATAAACTGAAGCGGCATCGAGAGATTGATCGTAGTAAGAAAGATAAAAGTAACCAGAATCACCCCAACTGGAACCCCACGAATTTTTTACGATGAAAGCTCCATCCTTATCAGGTTGATGACCGCTTAAAAAGTTAGACTTTGAATAAGAATCGTCATATCCAACAACGCAAACAGCATGGTTTGATCCTTTATATTCATATGTGTATTGTGCATTGGTGCTATGGTTAAAATAAATGTCAGCGGTTGGATCTTGATTATTGTCTCCAAAATAAGATATTTCAACTGCATTTCCGCTCACAAGTTGTGATTTTATCGCGGTTATAACATTTTCATCCGTTCCGGCGTAAGTTGTTGTGCTGGAAGATGTTGTCGTTTTAATCGCAGAGCCAAGATACTTCCAATTTTTTAGAGTTGCAACGCTAATTTCTCTTTGGGAAGAAGTTAGCGACATTGAATCCGGATCAAAGAATCCACTTTGGCTTACAATGCTTGGGAAAGAAATCTCCGATTCTTTAGAAACTCCAATTCCCTGCATAAACTCACTTGCTGGTTGATATATCGTTCCACCAAACATATTGAAACGACAATTTTCATAAGTTATTCCAAATTGCTTATAGTACTCATCATCAAGTACAGCGCTACTAACATAGAGACCCTCCCCAGCTTGCGTCTTTGCACTTCCTTTAAGCTCACTCGTGTCGCTCGACAACCTTTCATATCCAAAAAATGCAGTCTGGAAGGGAGAAAGGTCTTGAGGAGAGATTCCTGTTGCATTTGCTATCGAGGTTTCTGCAGCTGCGTTCGAAGCATATGCCCAACAAGTTGTGGTTGCATTTTGATTCTTAACAGATGTAACAGTTCCTTTGGTTCTAAGATCAACGCTTGAAGGGAGCGACGCTTGAAGCGAAGCACCCGAGTCGATTTTGTTTCTATGATTAACATCTGAGCGGTCAGTGAGTTCAATAACACCGCTCTTTGAGTCAATTTGTTCTTGAATTTCAGATTGCGATTTTTCACGACCGACTATAGAAGTTGTTATCTTTGAAGCCTTCGAAGTTGAGCTATTATTGACAGCGTTCGCTTCGTTCGGAGTGTTAACAGTTGGAGATAAAGTTAGAACTAAGGCAATTGATAGAAATACTTTAAAAATTGAACTTAGAGCCTTGTTCCTTTGCACTTTCTTGCTCATAAGCGCCCCCTTTTAAAAAATAATAAGTAAAAAAATTATAACATACAACGCATCCTCTTTTTAGCTCAAAGCTCCCTTTTAGAGCTATATAAAAAACTGAAATTGCCAAAACTGCATCAATTTTGATTGTGGTAAAATTTTGTTACGTTTTAGGGCGGGGTGGAACTCCCCACTGGCGGTGAGATGGTGATGATTTTACGAAGTCGAGCTCATCAAGTCCGCGAACTCGCTTTAATTTTGAACGAAACAAAGCGAGCCGAGCAAGTGAAATTCTTGCACCAACGGTTAAAGTCCGGATGGGAAAAACGAAAGGAGCCGTTAAAGTGGCTATGTCTAAAAACGAGCGCGCAAACGCTCAAAGAGGATTTAACGTTAAAAGTTCACCCTCACCAAATTCACACTCAACAGGCGATGGTCGCGGAAATTGGGACACCAAGCGAATCGCAACCTGCTCTATTTTCGTTGCATTGTCGATTGTAACAAGCTTTATCGAGATCCCAATTTTTCCAGCTGCACCATTTTTAAAATATGACCCATCAGGGATCTTTTGCTTGCTCGCAGCCTTGCAATTTTCAACTTCAACCGGCGCAATTGTTGTTTTGCTCCCTTGGATTTTTCGAATTTTCACCGACCCTGCGGGAGCTATTATGAGTTTGTTTATGGGGCTTTGTGGAGTTTTAGTTTGCGGGAATGTTTACTCAAAATTAAAGAGCAACAAAAAACTTTTTCTCTCGCTCTTTTTAGCAGCCTTAGCATCAATATTAGCTGCCATGGTTGCCAACCTAATCGTCACGCCTCTCTACACGGGAGTTAGCGTTGACACGGTCGCAAAAATGTTGATCCCAATCATTTTGCCATTCAACTTAATTAAGTTTTCTATCAATTCAACGCTTGCAGGAATAATTTTCACTCG
>CAVAIA010000027.1:0-3449 GCA_963588595.1 bacterium
TTGACAAACCATTCTTGATGGCAATCGAAGACGTTATGACAATTTCTGGTCGTGGAACAGTTGCAACAGGAAGAGTTGAGCGTGGTGTTTTGAAGATGAATGACGAAATTGAAATCGTCGGAATCCGCGACACACAATCAACAGTTGTAACAGGCATTGAGATGTTTAGAAAACTTCTTGATCAAGCAGAGGCTGGAGACAACGTTGGCGTTCTTCTTCGTGGAACAAAGCGCGAGGACATAGAGCGTGGACAAGTTATTTGCAAACCTGGTTCTGTTACACCACACACTGAGTTCGAGGGTCAAGTTTACATCCTCACAAAGGACGAAGGCGGACGCCACACTCCATTCTTTGATGGATATCGTCCTCAATTCTACTTCCGCACAACTGACATCACTGGTGTTGCACACCTCCCAAGCGATGTTGAGATGGTTATGCCTGGCGACAACGTAACGATCACAGGCGAGCTCATCCACCCAGTTGCAATGGAAGAGGGACTTAAATTCGCTATCCGCGAGGGCGGCAGAACTGTTGGATCTGGTAAAGTTACCAAGATCATTAAATAGTTCAAGTTTTAAAGATGCTTATTTTGAGGGCAGATTTTTGTTCTGCCCTCTCATCATCTTTATATATAGGTTAAAAAATGTGAAATTTGTCATGCAAGTGAACTAAAATTAAGAAAGTAGGAGTGTTCATGCGAACGATGATAACATTGGCGTGTACGGAGTGCAAAAGACGCAACTACACTACCAAGAAAAACAAGCAGAATAATCCTGACCGTGTTGAGTTGAAGAAATATTGCAAGTGGTGTGGTCACCACACACTTCATCGCGAAACTCGATAGTCGGCGGTTCAGAGAGTTTGTTTGTTAGATTTAAGTGTTGGGAAGTCGACAATATACGCCAGTAGTTCAATTGGTAGAGCGTCGGTCTCCAAAACCGAAAGTTGAGGGTTCAAGTCCTTCCTGGCGTGCCATTTTGGCAGAAGCGATTAGAAGAGATTTTTACTTGTTATAAGGAAAAGTGGAAAGTAAATTATGGCAAAGAAGTCAAAGACACAAAGAGCAAAAAGAAGCGCTAAGCGTGCTGAGAAAAAGACAGAAGAACTTAACGTTAAGTCAGCTGTAGAAGAAGAAGTTGAAAAGGATTCAGCTGGAGAGACGAGCGCTAAGGAGACGTCTGGACAAAGCAAGAAGAACGCAAAGACTTCTTCGAAAGAAGCCACTGAAAACAAGAAGGAATCTTCTAAGAAAACAGAAAAGAAGAAAGCTAATTCTAAAAATCGCTTTCAATTTTTTAAAGATGTTAGAGCGGAGCTTAAGAGGGTCACATGGCCATCGAGAAAAGATGTTAGCCAATGGACTGGAGTCGTTGTTGCAGCGCTTTTGTTCTTTGGAGTCTACGTTGCAATTCTAGACAACTTAATTGTCACGCCTGCTCTTTATGGCGTTTCAGCGATTGACATCAACGGAATAACGCCTCTAACGGAGCGTGAAATTCAAAATGGCGTTTCAACGACAACAACAACGAGCGATGACACGTCTTCTGATGAGAGCACTAATGCGGAGAGTGGATCGAGCGATTCAACATCAACTGATTCAACTACGACAGACTCATCTCAAGTTATAACAAGCGATCAATTGGTTAACAGTGACTCGGCAAAGACCGAGGAAAACACGCAAGATAATTCAACAGAAACTCAAAGCACGGGCACAAACACATCGACAGAAACACAAAGCTCGAGTGATTCTTCAAACAATGGAGGACAAAATAATGGCTAAACGCTGGTATGTTCTTCACACATATTCTGGTTATGAGAACAAAGTCAAGGCAAACCTTGAAACACGCATAGAGTCTTCAGGGCTCGAGGGCGTCATCTCGAAGGTTGAGATTCCAACCGAAGTCGTTGCTGAAATTAAAGACAACGGCAAACGTGTCGAGGGCGAAAGAAAGGTTTTCCCTGGGTATGTTCTTGTTAGAATGGAGATGAACGACAGAACTTGGTCGATTGTTAGAAACACGCAAGGAGTTACTGGTTTCGTTGGTTGCCAAGGCAAGCCATCACCTTTAACACGCGAGGAATATAACAAGATCATGAAGAGAACGGCTGCGGAAGCGCCAAGTGCAACAACGACAACTTTGCACGAGGGGCAAACGGTCAACGTTGTTTCTGGGCCTTTGAAAGATTTCGAAGGAACAGTTACAGAAGTTATGCCAGATGCAGGAAAAGTCAAGGTTACAGTTTCAATTTTCGGACGCGAGACTCCAGTTGAACTTACCTTTGACCAAATTGCGGAGATTTAAGTTAGCAAACAAAACTTATGCTTTGCGCCCAAAAGTGGACATGGGGCTTCTCGCAAAGATAAAGTTTTAGATATAAAAATTAGACTTTAATAGAAGGTAGAGGATAGAAAATGGCTGCAAAAGAAGTTAAAGGATTTGTTAAGTTGCAACTTCCTGCAGGCGGTGCGACTCCAGCACCTCCAGTTGGAACGTCTCTTGGCGCTCATGGCGTTAACTTGATGCAATTTTGTCAAGCATTTAACGCTGCAACTGAGGCAAACAAAGGGACAATTATCCCTGTTGAAGTAACAATTTATGAAGATTCATCTTTTGATTTTGTTTTAAAAACACCTCCTGCGGCAGTTTTGATTAAGGAGAAATTGGGAATTCAAAGCGGAGCTGGAATTCCTCAATTGCAAACAGTTGGCACTCTCACCGATCAACAATTGACCGAGATTGCTGAAATCAAGATGCCAGACCTTAATGCAAACGACATCGACGCTGCAAAGGAAATTGTAGCTGGAACGGCTCGTTCTATGGGAGTTAGAATTGAGGGACGAGAGATGAAAAAAGAATATGAGGTGACAAGAAAGCTTGCTGCTATGCTCAAAGGTGAAGTTGTCGAGGAGGAAGGGCAAGCATAAATTTGGGAATTATCGCGCCACGTCTAGAAGATACGCGGCGCGGTTTTTCATATTTTATTAAATTTAGTGGTAGGGCATTTAGCACCCGCATTTGACCCACGAAAGGAAGAAAAATGGCTAAAAAATCTAAACTTTATAAAAAGGCTTCAGAGAAAATTGAAGATAAACTTTATTCTCCTCTTGAGGCATGCAAACTTCTAAAAGAAATCGATCATGTCAAATTTGATGAAACAGTGACTGCAGACTTTCGTCTTGGAGTTGACACTCGCCAAGCCGATCAACAAATAAGAGGAACTGTTTCTTTGCCAAATGGCTCGGGAAAAACTGTTAGGGTTGCCGTTTTTGCTGAAGGCGACGCTGCAAAGAAAGCTCAAGAAGCGGGAGCTGACATCGTCGGAACGGATGAGTTGACCGAACAAATAAACAAAGGCGAATTCAATTTTGACGCAACTGTTGCAACTCCAGACCAAATGGGAAAAGTTGGAAGACTTGGAAAAATTTTGGGACCTCGCAATTTGATGCC
>CAVAIA010000028.1:0-2271 GCA_963588595.1 bacterium
ATCTCAAATTATTTTAAAACGAAGCGAAATTTTTAATTTGCAAGCCCATTAGTCACAATATCTTCTTTTTCTATAGCTATATTCATATCCTATTCTTTCGCTTTTGTTATCAAAGCTCTCTTGTTTGACGCGCTCAAGAGATTTTTGGGCATTAACAAATTCATATTCATAATAATCTTCACCAGAATCTAGAGCTGCATCAAGTTGTTTGATTGCTCTTAAGTAGTGTTTTTTTGCATCGTTATAGTTAACAATTGTTCCCAAACCGAATTCAAAACACTCCCCTAACCTGCTATTTGCAATGCCTAGAGCAAGATCACTTTGGTTTTCTTTCACCTTTAAAGATTCTAAGTAGGAATTAAATGCGCGTTTAAGGTCGATTTTTGTTCCTACCCCATTTTTAAATAGATCTCCTAGAAGACATTTTGATGACGAGTCCCCCATTTCAATAGCTTTATTAAGGCAATAGTAAGCTCTTTTTTCGTAATTGCCGATTTGCAAAATTTTAGGATAAGAATCTAGAGGAACGTGATCATCATTTATCATCCAATAAGAGCCGCATCCAAGGTCAAACATATAAATGAAGCCAAGTTTTCTATATGCTTCAGAAGTTTTTTTCCATATTGAGCCAAATGTTGAATGCAAAAATAAAAGTTCTGCGCTCTTGATGCACTCATTTCTTAACTTTTCATATTTTGGGGCTTCTAAATACATTGCCTCATTTAGATAGGAACAAGCATACTTAAAAGCAACATTGGGACCTGCCCAACTCTCTCCAGGAAGAAGGTATCCTCGGGGGTAAACATCAAAGTATTCCCTGCCTAAATATCTACCCGTCATATTATCGCGAACAGCCTCTGTTATTGCTATTTCGGGAAGACCGCTTTTAGGAGACAATTCTATTGTTGGTTGAAAAGCGCTCGCTCTTGATATGCGTTCTCGCTCGCCATCCCTTAGATTATTCTCATCGACCCACTTAGTCATCTATATAGATCCCGACATCTATTTTGTTCCAAGGTCCTAGTTGCTCAATAGTTGTTATTTCAGCAAAAACGTCTTTTCCGCCATCAAGGAGTCTGGTGATTATTTCATTAACATCGCAAGCAACATATCCAATCTTTTCTCCATCTTGATTTGTTATTTTAACGGCATTTTTGTCATTTAAATTATTGGGTTCGCGAACTAATTTTAAGCGCTGACCGACTTGTAGCTTTTTAATTAGCTGATCAATATTTTCAACTTTTGAGGTTCTTGCAATCTTTGTGTTGTCTATGAGTTTGACAGCATTTGAAAAAGGCTTATAGACATCTATTGAGCGAACATCATCGTCGTCAATATATGCAGAAAAAATGTCTTTTCTGCTTGTCGTTAATGAGTTTGTTTTCGATTCGTTTTCCATATGAAAATGTTACCACGATAATTTTACTCGGACTTAGAAGTTGACATTAGGTAGTTTAACTTTGCTTCATATTCCTTCGTCTCTTTTTTATACTCTTCACTCTTTTTCTTTAAATTTCTAACGATTTTGTCAACCCAAATCGAACTTTTCAATTTGTCTGAAACATTTTGAGGAAATGAGTCTTTTAATTTTCGCAATTGTTCAAGAGCGCTTGCTTCATAGATTTTATAAGTCTCTAATGTTTCAGAAAGTTCAACTTCTTCAAGGTCTTTAAAGTTAGGGGCTGCATTTAAGTTTAAATAGAAGCAATATGACAAAATTGCAACGTAGTCATTTTTTTCATAGGCGCGTTTTACTGCTTCGAAAATTTTATCTTTATTCTCTATGTTTTTAATTGATAAATCAGGATGCAAAACTTTGCAAAGCTCGCGATACATTTTTTTAAATTCATCAACATCAAAAGGAATCTCATTAGTTTTTCTTGCAGAGTTCGAATTACTGTTTGATGTTTTGGGAGAGCTTCCGCCTTCCCCGCTTTCCCATTTCTCATATTCCTTTGTTAAAACTTCATCAATTGCATCTAAATTAACTTCTTGGTCATTGTTGATGCAAGTTTTTGCCATCGTTAACTTTCTTTTCGCACGGCGCATCTCAACTTCAGCTTCAGCTAATTTAATTTCATATAAGCCGATCTTTGAGATATATTCAGCCTCAAGAGCAGGGTTTTGGACTAAATCAATGTTATCTCTCTCTACAATAAATGAGACCATTCTGTCTTTGATTTCGCTTATTCGATTAACATAATGCTTTTTAATTGATTGTTGTTCTTTAATTTGCGCACTCATGTCTCTAAATTGAAATTCCTAAAAATG
>CAVAIA010000029.1:0-35814 GCA_963588595.1 bacterium
ATGACGCGAAGCGTTACTTTTGCCCAAGTTTTTGGTGCAATGGAAAATTGGTGCCGACCTGCTCCGCCCTACGTGCAAGGAGAAAATTGGTGCCAGACTTAGATTTACCTGTCAACTTTTTACAAAATCAAGGTATCTATGCAAAAGTATCGCTGCGCAACATCTGTGCTCGTGCAAGTGTAATCAGTGAGCTTGCTCTTTCAAACTTTTGAGTTTTGAGAAAAAAGAGTTGCAATTTACAGAGACAGGAAATTTAGGTCTGGCACCGTTTTACTTTTATTGTTTCCCTAGGTAAATGGAAGTCTGGCACCAATTTTCGCACGGTTTCCACGAAGAATGAACATTTGGCAAAAGTATCGCTGAGCTATAAATAAGTTCTTGCGAGCAAAGTTCATGAGCTTGCTTATTTGCAATTTATGTTGCTGACAAAACAAGTCTGGCACCGATTTAACAAGTAGCTTGAATGTTGAAAATCACATAAAAGTCCCAGGTAAAACAAAGTCTGGCACCAATTGACCTTCCCCAGGTAAATGGAAGTCTGGCACCAATTTACCCTTCCACAGACTTCTGTTTATCAGGTAACTTTTAATTTATAATTAAGCTAAAGTACTTACTAAAAAAGCGTTATTTCAAAGGGGATGATTATGCAAGACAAAGATGAAATCATTTGTTGGTGCTCGAATGTAACGAGGGCAGACATCGAAAACGCAATGGATAAAGGCGCGAAAACTTTAGACGACATAAAAGAGATGACGGGGGCTTGCACGATTTGTAAGTGCAAAGAAAGGAATCCAAAACATAGATGTTGCAAAGGTGACATACGTCACGTTATGGCCGAATATCTAATGAATCATTAAAACAAGATTGGCTGGGGTGGAAGGAGTCGAACCCTCACATACGGCACCAGAAACCGCTGTCCTGCCATTAGACGACACCCCAATTTTATAAAGTTAAAAAACAAGAGAATGACATTATAAACTATCTTTTTTAATAGAAGCAATCATCTCTAAGTCATCGTGGGTCAAATTTCCGCTCTTCATAGCTTCCTCGATCAAATCAGGACGCAACTTCCATGTTCTCTTTAAACTCTCAAAACGATTAAATTGTTCGATCTTTTCATTGTTTCCTCTCCTCAAAACTTCTGGGACATCTAAACCTCTATAATCAGCAGGACGAGTGAATTGAGGATGTTCCAGCAAGCTGTTTGCAAATGACTCATTGACCGCGCCATCGTCTGCCCCTAAAACGCCAGGGATTTTTCTAACAATGGAATCGATCATGACAAGCGATGATAGCTCTCCAGAAGTTAAAACAAAATCACCAATTGAAAAAAGGTCATCAGCAAGGCAATATGCTCGCTCATCAATTCCTTCGTAGTGTCCACAAATAAAAACTAATCTTTCAATCTTTGACAATTCGAAAGCGTGTTTATCGCAAAAAACTTTGCCTTGAGGGCAAGGAATAATGACTCTTAAATTATCTTGATGAAACTCAACTCCATTTTTATATGCCTCGATCTTTGATTCAACAAAATCTTTTCCAACAACGCTTTCGATGCATTCAAATATGGGTTCACATTTCATGATAAGCCCGCTAGCGCCCCCAAAAATGCAATCATCTGTTGTTTTATGAGGATCATGCGTCCAATCTCTTAAATTATGCGCATGAAAATTAAGTAGGTTTTTCTTTTGAGCTTGTTTCATCATAGATTCGTTGATATACGAATCTAAAATGTTTGGAAACGTTGTGACTAAATCTACTCTCATCATCTTCGATTAAATTCTACTGAAAAATAATTCATTGGCAATTTTAAATTAATTATCTTATTTTCAAAATCTTTACTCTCAATGAAATCATCTATCAATGGGAATTGATATTTTTTGTTAGAAACGTTGCAAGTGACCAGAATTTGACTTGGCATTTTATCAACATTTTCTATTAGACCCTTAATGTTAGAAGTAGCATCAAAAAATACCCAGCCACTCAAATCGTCGTCAGGCAGATTCCTCTCTAATAAAATAGCATCTTTCGTCCTAACAACGAGATCTTTGCCGTCGTAATGGCTCATTTGCTCAGGTGAAGTAACTTCTTTAAAAGTTATTAAACTATCACCATTTTTTTCATAAAAATCTAAAACGCTAAGACAGCGTTTTGCTTCAAAAGAAGGTGGAATAGGAAAAACTTCTAAGTCACATTTAGGAAAAAAAGAAATGTCTGTGCAAACAAATGCACAGACATTCATATACTTTTTCTTAATTGAAATAGTGCAAATCTTGCACCACTTGGCGATATTCTCTTTATTCATCCTCGTCTAGTTCGACATCTACCCTAATGTCTTCTTTTGCAACACAAGCACGCACAAGAGTCCTGATGGACTTTATAATATTGCCGTCTTTTCCAATGACACGTCCAATATCATTTTGGTCAACTTTGACATTAATCAGAATGTCGCCAGACTCATCAACTTGTGTTTCAAGTTGGATTGAATCTTTATCCTCAACAAGGTTTGTTACTAGATACTCAACTAGCCCTTCTACATTCTTTGAATAATCTTCCATAATTTACTAGCGCTTATTTCTCGGTGTAACCCTTATAAAGATGGGCAACGACATCTGTCATTTGAGCGCCTGAGGATATCCATTTTTGCATCGCTTCATTGTCAAATTTAACAAATTTAGGATTTGTGCAAGGATTATAACGACCAACTTCTTCAATGAACTTTCCATCTCTTGGACATCTGCTATCAGCAGCAACAATACGATAATATGGACGCTTTTTTGCACCATGCCTTGCTAAACGAATTTTAACCATAACTTAAGTTTTACTCCTTATTTAAATTTAATCTTTTTTACAACCTATTCATTTTACATGAAAAAACGCTTATAACAACAATTATTTGATGTCAATTTGATTTGCTAGATTCATGATATCTTTCATGCTCATCCCTCCTGGAAGAGTTGGAGAGCTTGTTCTTCTCTTCTTATTTCTTTTTTTCTTGCCGCCTTTTCGAGGTCGTTTAGCTTTAACTTCATCTTGGCTAGTAACCATCTTTTTAACCATTTTTCGCATCTCATTATATTTTTTAATCAAATTATTAACATCGCTCACCAAAACTCCTGCTCCAGCAGCAATTCTTTTGCGACGGGACGCATTTAAAATTTCAGGAGTTTCGCGCTCTGCGATTGTCATAGAGTCGATGATAACTTCCATGTTATCTAACGCTTTTTCATCAACTTGACCTTGCCCCATCATCTTATCTCCACCAGGAAGTGAGCTTACTAATCTCGAGACGCCTCCCATCTTATGAATTTGAGAATTAATCATTTTAAAATCATTGAGAGTTATGTTGCCTCGCGCAATTTTCTCTGCCTCAGCTTGAGCTTCTTCGTCCTCTTGAGTTTTAATAGCTGCCTCGACCAAAGAAACAACGTCACCCATTCCCAAAATTCTCTTTGCAATTCTATCAGGATGAAACTCTTCGAGCGAGTCAGGTTTCTCTCCTGAAGATATAAACATGATTGGCTTGCCTGTGACTTGACGAACTGATAAAATTCCGCCACCTCGAGCATCACCATCCATCTTTGTCAAGATAACGCCACTAAAATCCAAAGATTCAGAAAAAGCGGAAACGACTTCAACGACATCTTGACCAGTCATTGCATCGACAACCATCATAATGTGCTCAGGAGAAGTTGCCTCCTTGATAGAAATTGACTCGTCCATCATTTCTTGGTCGACATGAAGCCTGCCAGCTGTGTCAATAATAACGACATCGTTTAAATGATCAATTGCATCCTTAACGCCTCTCTTAGCAATTTCAGTCGCATCCTTAGAGTCTTGTGTGAAAACTCTAACGCCTATCTCTGCACCAAGAGTTTTTAATTGATCAATTGCCGCAGGACGGTAAATATCACATGCAACTAATAGTGGGGACTTTCCTTCATTCTTTAGCTTATAAGCAAGCTTGGCAGCAGCTGTTGTTTTTCCTGATCCTTGAAGTCCAACGAGCATGATAACGTTTGGAATTCTTGAAGAAAATTCAAGCTTCGTGATTTTACTCCCCAAAAGATCGGTTAGCTGCTCAAGAACAATTTTAATAACGTTTTGAGCAGGAGTTAGGGAATCTAAAACATCGCTTGTTAGGCAAAGTTCTTTTGTTTTATTCGTAAATTCTTTAACAACCTTAAAGTTAACGTCTGCCTCCAAAAGAGCGAGTCTGATCTCGCGGACAGCAACATCAATGTCTTCTTCAGAAAGCCTTCCCTTTCCTTTTAAATTGTCAAAAACAGAAGTTAACTTATCGCTTAAATTTTCAAGCATAATAAAACTCTTTCTTTACTTTTTATATCTCTCGTCGAAAGTGCCAACCAACGCCCGAGCAAAATCGAGAGGAACAAACTTTTGCAGGTCTTCTATATTCTCACCGACTCCAATTCTATAAACAGGCAAATTCAACTCACTTGAAATTTGCACAGCAATTCCAGCCTTTGCAGTTCCATCTAGCTTGGTTATAATCAAACCGTCAAGATCTAGCGCATCGTTAAATTTTTGCGCTTGAACAAGTCCATTTTGACCAGTCGTTGCATCTATAACAAGAATGATTTGAATAGGCAAAGTTGATCTTTTCTTAACAACGTCAACTAGTTTTTTCAGCTCGCGCATCAAATCATCACTAGTGTGAAGCCTGCCTGCAGTGTCAATCAAAACGACGTCATAGTTTTCCTTATCAGCAACTTCTAGCGTCTCATAGCAAACACTCGCTGGATCAGAACCTCGCTCCTTCGATATGACTTTAACATCAGACCTTTGAGCCCAAACATCTAATTGCTCAATTGCAGCAGCCCTAAAAGTGTCAGCGCTCCCTAGAAGGACTTTCTTACCGCTATTTGAAGCTTCGTTAGCAAGTTTTCCTACAGTTGTTGTTTTTCCAGTTCCATTAATGCCAACGAAAACAATACATTTCCTATCTTCAATTAAATCTTGCTCCGGAACTTTAAAGAAGGATGCAATTTTTTCATCTAGCATGTCGATAACGTCGTAAGTTGAAGAAAGGCCTTTAGCTTTTGAATCATATTGAAGATCATCGACAATTTTAATTGAAACCTTAGCACCAAGATCTGAGAGTATAAGAACTTCAAGCAAGTCATCCCAAAACTCATCACTAAGATCAGGGCCTCTATCAAGAAGAAAATTCATTTGCTCTTTAAAAGAGCTTCTTGTCTTTTCTAAACCTTTTGAAATTGAATCAAAAAAAGCCAACTTTTCAAGCCTTTCTGTTAAAGCTCTCTAAAAGAGCATGTTAAAGAAATTTTAAGCATTTTTAAGCGCTGCATCAAGTCGTTGAGAAATAACTTTAGTTATCCCGTCTTCTTGCATTGAAACTCCAAACAAAACATCGCTAAGTTCCATTGTTCGCCTTTGGTGAGTTATAAAGATAAATTGAGTTGAGTTTCTCATCTTATCAACGTAAGCAAGAAGTCTAGTCAAATTTGTGTCATCAAGCGCTGCTTCAACCTCATCCAAAACATAAAAAGGAGTCTTTCTAGTCTTGAAAATTGCGAAGAGAAAAGATAGCGCAACCAAAGATTTCTCTCCCCCGCTCAAAAGTGAAATCCGCTTAATCTTCTTACCTGCAGGATTAGCACTTATAACAATCCCTTCTTCATCCTGACCTTCAACACTAACAAGGTTAAGACTGCCAGAACCTCCTGGAAAGAATTCTTTAAAGACTTGACTAAAGTTTTCATTAACATTCAAGAAGGTTTGATCAAACTCTAGCTTAAAACGTTCATCAATCATTTGGTCAATTTTTCTAATTGTTGAAATTGAGCTTCTTATGTCATCTAGATTTGAACATAAAAATTCATATCTTAAACTTAGATCCTCAAACTCTTGTCGCGCCGAATAATCAACGTTTCCAATCCTATTAATTTTTTTAGTCAAGTCATCAAATTCTTTTTCAACTTGCTGTCTGTTATCTATTTGAGGAATTAAAAGAGCATCCATTAGCGGTTTTTTGCTCACTTCCTCGATTTTTTCAGCTAAAGATTTCATCTCGCTATCGAGTGTGGCACATTTGACTTTGACATCCAAAACCGCTTCATTAATCAAATCTCTTTGTCGATAGAGCTCTTCTTGAGACTCTCTAAGCTCGCTTACCTTTGAAAACATTTCGTCACTGATTTTGGTATTTTGATCATGATCGGAATTTCTCTTGGAAAACGCTTTAGTCATCTCGTCAAATATATGGTTTAAAACACTTTGAAAATCATTAAACAAGACTTTGTGTTCCTTATTAGAAGTAAGCCTAGATGTGATCTCATTCGCCTTTTCATTATTTCTGCCAATTTCAGCTTTCCTGCCTGATTGCAAATTATCAAGATAAATTTTTCTTTCTTTTAAGTGAGATAAATCCGCGCCAAGATCGCTCAATTGTTTAGTTATCGCAGCTCTTTCGTCTTCTTTAGCTTCAAGTTTTTCACCAGTTGCAAGAAGTTGAGTGTTTATGCTATCTAACAGCTCTTGTTCATTCTTAATTTTGTCTTCAATTGCATTGATATCAGGCAATGATTTATTAACAACCTCATTAGAATTTTTAATATCCTCAAGAGTTTGCTCATAGCTTAAATTTTGCTTGTCTAATTGATCACTTAACTTTGAGACCTCTGAGTTGATTGAATCAACTTGCAATGAAACCTTCGTTAGAAATTGAGTTGCTTCTAAAGATTGCTTTTGCGCGTCCTCCAAAGAAGCAATAGCATCGTTAGCACTTTTTTCAAGGGAAGATACTTTTTTAGCGGCCTCAATAAGAGTATTTTTTAACTCTTCAACTTGACGCGATCTTTCTAAAGTTCCTTTATTTTTATCCCCACAAGCGCAATCAACAACAATCTCTCCTTTATTTCCAACATAAAAACCATCCTTTGTTAGAAATCGAAAATTAGGATTTGACCTACTTAACTCAACGCATTTTTCTAAAGAATCGCAAAGATAGGCATCCCCTATTAAATTGACGATAGCATTCTTGCTGTTGTTATCCACCTTGATGAAGTCAACAATGCTTCTTGCACCTTGAATCTCTTTTATTCCATTCGAATTTAGGCATTCATTGCGCAACAACGAAATAGGTGAATTTAAAGACTCATTTTTGATGTCGAGCGCAATATCGAAAGAATCGATTTCGTTATCTCCGATCTGTATTATAGAATTTAGATAATCGCTCAATAAAAACTCAACTATATCCTCAACCGACTTATCAACATGGATCGTTTTCATCAATAAAGACAATTTCTCATTATTACCTTTTTCCTCAATAAAATTCGATGTTATCGCGTCAACATCTTGGGTGCTTGCAAGCTTGTTCAAAGCATCAATTTGCGTATTGATCGACTTCTCTTCAGATTTTGCTTGTATAAGGGACTCTTCTGCAGCACTTTTTGCGTCCATGCATTTTTTTAACAAGTCACTAGCATTCTTCTCGTCATCTTTTGCCTTCTTAAATGTCTCAACTAAAGACTTGGCAGAGTTTTCCTTAGCTTCAAGCGAATCTTGAATCTCTTTTATAGATGATTCAATTTCGCTTTTTTTATTATCTAAAAACTCAAGACGAGCTTTTTTTCCTTCAAGAGTTGCTTTGATTTTAGCAAGTTCATTTTTGTTTTCTTCCAAAGAAGTTAAGTGTTTTTCTTTTTCATCCTTTTGTTTTGAATCCATCTCTTTTAACTCACCAAGAGATTTTGTGATCGCATCATTTTCTTCATCTAATTTATTTTTCTTAAAGGTCAAATCATCGAGTTTTACGTTAAGGTCACTTAGTTCTAAATCACTTTTCTTGAAATTTTCTTCATCCTCAACTATTCTTCTTTTGATGTCATTTAGCTCTTGCTCATCCCTATCGAACACGATTTCAAATTGTTTTGATATAGAAAACGTTTTTTCGCTGATAATCTTAAGTTCGTTAAGCTTTTTAGAAATAGTATTTCTCCTGCTATGAGCTATTTCATTCTTTTCATTCAATAATTGGATCTTCGAAGTTAGATCTTCAATGCTCATCTTCGCATCACTAATTTGCTTTTCAATAACCTTTAAGTTTTCATTCTTTTTATTAATAGATTCATTTAGACTTTTCTTCTCTGATTCATGTCTTCTATAATCGTCTACAGCAAGCTTGCAAGTTGCCTCATCAAGCTTCGATGAAATTTCACTAAATTGTTCAGCTCTCTTTGCTCTTCTCTTTAAAGGTCCAAGTTGACGCTCAACTTCCAAAGTAATATCGCTGATTCGATCGAAATTAGTTTTCATCTTTTCTAACTTCTTTAAGGATTTTTCTTTTTTTAGTTTGTGCTTAGAAATCCCTGCAGCCTCATCAATTAAATTACGCAACTCAAACTCATCATATCCAAGAACAGAATCGAGAGATCCTTGGGAAATGATTGAATGAGTTCCGCTTCCAAGCCCAGAATCGTGCAATATATCGATTATGTCAAGGCGTCTTACTGGAGTGTCATTTAACCAATAATCGCTCTCGCCGCTTCTATACATTCTTCTCGTTATAACAACGTCATTAAAATCGATTTTTAAAGTTGAGTCAGAATTGTCCAAACAAAGGCTGACCTCGGCCATAGCAGCTCTGCCTTTGTTCTTCGCGCCAGAGAAAATAACGTCTTCCATAGCGTCCCCACGAATGTTTTTAGCGCTTCTTTCGCCTAAAACCCACAAAATTGCATCAGAAATATTCGATTTCCCTGATCCATTAGGTCCAACAACCGCAGAAACACACTCATGAAAATTAAGAGTGGTTGCCTTAGCAAACGATTTAAAACCTTTTAGTGTAATCGATTTTAAATGCACCTAAAAGCTCCCCTTCTTTTGGTTATTTTTGTTTGAATGATTGTCTTTACCATCTTGACTTTTATTTTGCTTGTTATCATCTTTGTTATCTCTTTTAAAAAACTTATCTGTGGAAATCTTAAACTCAAACTTCTTCTTAGGCTTGTTTAAGCGAGATATAAATTTATCTATCGTTTTAAGGGAAGCTTTAGCCGCATTTGCTTCAGCTTCTTTTTTTGACTTTCCCTTTCCCTTAGAAAGCGCAAAATCTCCAGCAAAAACTTGCGATACAAACGTTCTATCGTGGGGAGGTCCCTCCATCTTTAATAACTTATAAGTTGGAGTTATTCCATGTTCTTGCAACTTTTCTTGGATCAAGCTCTTAGGATTTTCAGGCTTTTCAGCCATTCTCTTGTCCATTTTTGGTATCAATGTTCTTAAAACAAAGCGTTGCGCTTCTTGCATGCCACCATCTAAAAACAATGCTCCAACAACTGCCTCATAAACATTTTCTAATGCAGAATGCATTCCGCGCTTGCCTGTTCCAGTCTCGGAGGATCCAAAAACTATTATGTCTTGAAAACCGAGATGCTCTGATAAATCACTTAAGGTAGAACCGCTAACCAAAGAGACTTTTATCCTAGTTAAGCCGCCTTCATCCATCTCCGGAAAAGTAATATAAGCTTGATGAACAACAATCGCACCCAAAACAGCATCGCCAAGAAATTCAAGCCTCTCATAAGAATATTTAATTGGCTTTCCTTCAATGGCGCTAGGATGAGTTATGGCACTCAAAATTAGCTCTTTATCATTGAAGTTATATTGAATGATCTCTTGAGCGAGTTTTACTTTTTCTTGTTGTTCTGAGTTAAAACTCATAGCTTATAGATGCTCTCCCTCTTTCAAACTAAATAACATCCTCAATCGAAGAAACAAGATCCGCTCTTGCCGTTTTTGCAGCTTCGAGAATTCCATTTTTAATTCCCTTAACACCAGAAGATCCATGACCTATGACGACAGCGCCTTTAACGCCTAGTAATGGACTTCCTCCTTGTTCTTCAGAATCTGTCTTTTTTTTCAACTCTTTTAATTTGTCTTTTAAAAGAAGCGCAGCAATTTTTTCCTTAGTTCCTCCCATAAACGCATCTTTTAAAAGCCAAAACATCATTTTACCAGTGCCTTCAATAGTTTTTAGTGCAACATTTCCAGAAAATCCGTCACAAACAACAACATCGAAATCACCACATAACAAATCTCTTCCTTCACAATTTCCTGCAAAAGTGTCAACACTTTCCTTTAACAATGAGTGCGATTTAATCGAAATGTCATTACCTTTTGTTTCTTCTTCGCCAATGTTTAACAAACCAACCTTTGGAGACTCAATATTAAGCATTTGCCTCATATATATTGAACCAATCTTTGCAAATTGGACTAACATTTCAGGTTTGCAATCCGCATTTGCCCCAACGTCAATAAGCAAGCACGGCTTATTATATCCAGGCAAAAGAGCCCCAATAGCTGGTCGTTTGACACCTTTAATTCTTCCTATAAATAAAATGGCAGCTGCAAGACACGCACCAGTCGATCCAGCGCTAAAAAAACCTTCAGCTCTGCCCTCTTTAACAAGTTTTGCGCAAGTAACTATTGAAGCATCTTTCTTTTTGCGAACAGCATCAGCTGGATGCTCGCCCATCGAAATTACTTGAGAGGCAAAAATAGGCGTTATCCGTTCAGAACGTTCCTTCATAGGCAAAACGACATCTTTTTTGCCAACCGCTAAAACATCAAGATTCTCGTCTTCCTTAATTGCTTCATAAACTCCTTCAACACAAACATCAGGAGCAAAATCACCACCAAAAATGTCAACAGCTATTTTAACGTTTTTATTTTGCATAGAAACAATTAGTTAAACAAGATTAAACCGCGAAACTTTATTTATAAAACAAAGTTATCGCGGCTTACCATTAAAAAATAGTGCTAAATTGATTGCATAAAAGTAATTATGCAGTTTGAATAACTTCACGCCCATTGTAATATCCGCAATTTGGGCACACATGATGAGGTAACTTGACAGCTCCGCATCTCGAGCACGTGCTCTTTGCGGGCATATCAATTTTATCGTTTGCACTTCTGCGATGATGAGTGCTCATTCTTCCTTTTCTTTGCTTAGGTACTGCCATTTTATGCTCCTTAAATTTTTAATTGATCAACTTTAAAACCTATTTTACACGCAACATCTTATTTTACATTATTTGACATGTTTTTTTAAAAAAAACAAAGGAAGACATAGCTATAATTAAAAAATATAGTTTGAGTCTTTAAAAAAAGGAGATTGGGTCAATGGACTACGAAGGTCGAATATGCAGATCTCCATTTGAACGCGGAGCTTTTATGCTCCCTATAATGGTAGGATGCTCTCATAATAAGTGCAAATTTTGTGGACTTTTCAAACACCTCGAATTCAGAGTTCTCCCACTTGAGCAAGTCTTCCAAGAAATTTCAAGAGTTGCTTCAAAGGCAGGAAATCCCAACACAATTTTTTTGGGCGACGGCAATGCTTTTTGCCTGCCAAGCGAGCATTTATTAAAAGTATGTGAAGAGATCCACAAGCAATTCAATCAAACATGCAAAATAAATATGGATGCAACAGTGAAAAATATTCTGTCGAAATCACCAACAGAGCTAAAAGAACTTGCAGATGCAGGTATCTATAACCTATATATTGGAATCGAATGCGGTTTAGATGATGTTTTAGAATTCATGAACAAAGGCAACAATTTAAGTGAAGCCAAAGAAGCTATTTCAAGAATCAAGGAAGCTGGAATGGTTTATAGTGCACACATGATGTCAGGAATTGCAGGCAAAGGTCGTGGAGAAGAAAACGCATACGCTCTAGCAAAGTTTTTTAACGAAACTCAACCATTAAATATATGCAATTTCGACTTTGGGCTGCACAAATCATTGGAACTTTGGAATGATTTTAAATGTGGCAAATATAAAGTCAGTAATGCAAGTGAGCGTTTTTTTGAAGAAGAAATTTTAATTAGCGAGATTAAGCCAAATTATGAAATGCACTATGATGCAATATTTGAAGCGCCACCCTTGCGCTTTAGAGGAACGCTGCCAAAAGATCAAGATAAATTAGTCGCACAATTTAAATCAGCAAAGGAAAAATATTTAGGACAAGAGGACCTATATTGCATTTGGGACTAATTTAAATGGAAATTTACGAGCATTAGGAGAGCCAATTTCATGCATAAATTCTTAAAAGACATTAAAAATGGAGAAGAATTCACAGATTTTTATTTGATGAAAAACTATCTTATCCAAAATAAGGCAACTGGTGAGGAATATTTTAGAGTTGAAATTTCAGACAAATCTATGAGTTGCCAAGCGCTTTCTTGGGAAGACCCTAAACGCTTTGATGTTGGAACAGAATGCATAGGATCGATCATTAAAGTTAAAGGAACGATGCAAGAATATAATGGTCAACCGCAAGTTAGAATTTACAACATAAGGAAAGCTCAAGAATCAGATAAGGCTCTATTTGACATGGACTCTTTGGTAAAAAGCGCCCCAATAAATATAAAAGAGAGGCAAGAGGATGTTCTTCAGTTAATTAACACGATAGAAGACGAAGACTACAAAAAAGTATGCTTGCACGTCTTTGAAAAGGTCAAGGACAACTTTTCATCTTCCCCTGCTGGCAAAACTGTCCACCATGCCTTTTTAGGTGGCCTAATCATGCACACTTCAAACATGATGTATGTTGCATGCAATATAAGCGAAATTTATTCTAATATCATCGATAGAAGTTTACTTTTAGCTGGAACGTTTTTGCATGACATCGCAAAGATTGAAGAGTTTGACTTAAGCGAAGCAAATCTTGTTAAAGATTATTCAAAAGAAGGTCAACTTTTAGGTCATCTATACATAGGGGCTGCAAACATAAGAGAGATTTGCAAAAAACTTAATATCGATAAAAGTAAATCACTGCTCTTAGAACATATGATCCTCTCTCACCATGGAGACGGAGAGCTTGGCAGCCCTGTTCAACCTAAATTTGCTGAAGCAGAGGCGCTTCATTTAATTGACTTGATGGACTCTCGTCTTGAAATTTATGCAGAAGAATATGAAAAGATTGAATCCGGGAACTTCTCGCCTAAAAATAATTGGGCGCTAGGTCACCGGATTCTAAAAAACAAATAATAAATTTAAAAAAACTAAAGCAAGATTACTATTTAAGAGCAGACTTTATATCTGAGTAGACAACGTCTGGGTCTCTGTCCCCATCAACTGTTACAAGCAAATCACAACCCTTATAGTAATCAATCAAAGGAGCAGTCGAATTAGAGTAAACATCAAGTCTGTTTCTAACAGTTGTCTCGTTATCATCATCTCTTTGATACATTTCCCCGCCACACTCAGTGCACTTTTCCCCATCAACAACACTTCCAATGTGACCACACTCTTTGCACATACGTCTAGAGGTAAGCCTTTTAACAATAACTTCTGCATCGACATCAACGAGTAATGCTGCATCTAGAGGGCGTCCAAGTTCTTTTAGCATAGCGTCGAGCGCGACTGCTTGAGTGGTTGTTCTTGGGAATCCGTCTAAAATGACTCCTTTGCCAGTGTCAGGTTGTTGAATTCTCTCTCTCATTAAATCAATAATCAAGTCATCTGGCACTAAATCACCTGCATCCATATAGGACTTTGCTTTAAGACCAAGCTCAGTCTCATCTTTTACAGCTGCCCTTAAAATGTCACCCGTCGAGATGTGACAAAGACCAAGATCGCCAACAAGTTTTTCAGCTTGAGTTCCTTTTCCAGCCCCTGGAGCTCCTAATAACACAATATTCATAACTTTAAACTCCTTGCCTTATTTAAAGAATCCGTCGTAATTATGCATTTTCAATTGACTTTCAACCTTGCTCATAGTGTCTAGAGCAACGCCAATCATAATCAAGATTGAAGTGCCCCCAAATGATTGAATCAATTGATTATTAGTGAAGTAGAACAAAATAGAAGGGATAACAGCAATTGCAGCTATAAATAGTCCACCAGGAAGAGTTATACGTTTTAAAACGTTTCTTATATAGGTGACAGTTGCTGCTCCTGGGCGCACACCAGGAATAAACCCTCCTTGTTTTCTGATGTTGTCAGAAGTCTCTTCAGGGTTAAACACCATAGATGTGTAGAAGTAAGCAAAGAACACAATCATAAGAAGTGTCAAAACCCAATTTATCCATCCAGTCGTGCAAGCGTCTGCGAATGATTTTAGCCAATCAACGTTAAAAATAGCTGCAAGTTGAGCTGGAAGATAGAGAATACAACTAGCGAAAATGATAGGGATAACACCAGCTGCATTTACCTTCAAAGGCAAATAAGTGTTTTGTCCACCCATCATTTTTCTTCCCTGAACTCGCTTTGCATAAGAAACAGGAATTCTTCTTTGCGCACGCTCAACATAGATAATCGCAGGAATGCAAAGTAAAACGATTAGCAAAATTAAAATCGTCATAGCAATACCCATGCCCGTGTCAGATTGAAGTGTTACTGACGAAAAGATTGCACTAGGAACGCGAGAGACGATAGAAGTAAAAATTATAAGAGACATACCATTGCCAACGCCTCGCTGCGTTATAAGCTCGCCCATCCACATAATAAAAGCAGTTCCAGCAACAAGTGTAAACACTATGACGAAGCACATCAATGGATATGGAACTAAGCTCGGGAAAACAACGTTATATGTTGAACTTTGGAAAAGAAGTAAATAACCAATTGCGTTTATAAGACCAAGACCTAGCGTTAAATAACGAGTAATTTGAGTTATTTTCTTTCTGCCTGTCTCGCCCTCTTTTGCCCATTGTCCAACAGCTGGAATAACGCCTTGCATCAATTGCATAATAATTGATGCGGTGATATAAGGCATAATTCCTAGTGAAAAAACACTGAAATGAGAAAGAGCGCCACCAGTGAATAAGTCAACAAGTGCCATAGAAGCACTTTGTTGCTCTTCAAAAGCTTGAGCGAATTCATGGAACGGAATGCCCGGAACCGGAATATACGCGCCAAGACGATAAAGAGCCAAAATTGCAAGAGTAAATAGAATTTTCTTGCGAAGCTCAGGAACTCTAAACGCGTCAATAATAGATCTTAACACTGCGCTTCAACCTTTCCACCAGCCGCTTCGATTTTTTGTTTAGCCGAAGCAGAAATCTTGTCAACTTTAACAGTTAATGCTTTTTTGATGTCTCCGTCACCTAAAACTTTAACAAGATCATCGCTATGTTTAATTATTCCCTTTTCTTTTAGCGAGTCGCCATCAACAACATCGCCAGCTTCAAATTTCTCTTCTAGACGACTAACGTTGACAGCAAAATAGACTTGCCTATTAGGATTTCTAAATCCAGGAAGCTTAGGAAGTCTTCTTGCTAATGGAGTTTGACCTCCCTCAAATCCAAGACCCTTTCCGCCACCTGAACGAGATTTTTGACCGTTCATGCCACGACCTGCGGTTTTGCCAGTTCCAGAAGCTGGTCCTCTGCCAACTCTTTTTCTTGCCTTAGTTGAACCCGGCGCTGGTGTTAAATCTTTTAGTTCCATAAAATTTAATCTTCTCCTTAAATTCGCTGTTGAATTTTTTCAACGTCTGGCAGCTCGCCGCCAGCAACTTATAAAACAAAAAACAATTAAAACCTAAATGTCCTCAACGCTGACTAAATGTTTAACTTTAAAAATCATTCCTCTAATTGCTTCATTGTCAGGTAAATCGTGAGTGCTGCCAACTTTGCCTAAACCAAGAGCGCGCAACGTTTTATGTTGATCTGCACTTCTGCCAATAGGGCTCTTAGTCAGCTTAACTCTTAATGTTTTTTTACTTTTCGCCATTTTTCCTAGCCTTTCACAATCTACTCAGCCACATCAGAAACTTTTTGAGTTTCACTCGCTTTTGCGACTTTTTTAGTGCCAAAAATATGGGATACACTAACGCCTCTTCTTCTTGCAACTTCTTCAGGGCTTTCCATTTGCTTTAAAGCCACAACAGTCGCCTTAACGATATTAAGAGCATTGTTGGTCCCAAGGCTTTTGGTTATGACATTTTTAACTCCTGCAAGCTCCATAACGGCACGAACAGGACCTCCAGCCATAACTCCAGTTCCTGGAACTGCAGGACGCACTAAAACTCGACCAGCGCCATAAACACCAAGGTAATCATGAGGAATAGTTCCCTCCTCAGTTATTGGCACCTTAAACATATTCTTTTTAGCGTCCTCCACAGCCTTTTTTATAGCATTAGGCACTTCTTGGCTTTTTCCCATTCCAACTCCAACCTTACCTTTGCCATCTCCAACGACAACAAGAGCTGAGAGTTGCATTCTTCTGCCGCCCTTAACAGTCTTAGAAACTCGATTTATCGAAACCACTCGCTCTTCTAATTCTGGAACAGCGTTTTGTTGTTGATTGTTTCTTTTTGCCATAGTTTTTTCTCTTCTCCTAACTAAAACTTAAGGCCAGCTTCACGCGCAGCTTCTGCCAAAGCCTTCACTCTACCGTGATAAAGATTTCCTCCACGGTCAAAGACGACCTCACTAACACCTGCTTTTTGAGCCTTAGCAGCAATCATCTTTCCGATCTCACTTGCACCTTCTGATGTGCTTGATTTTTTGCCACTCTTTTTAAAGTCAGCACTTAGAGTGCTAACACCACAAATGGTTGTGTGAGTGACATCATTGATTACTTGCGCCTCTATATTTTTATTCGAACGAAACACCATCAATCTTGGACGAGTTTCGCTGCCTTTTATTTTTCCGCGAACGCGACGATGACGTCTAGCGATACCATTTTGTCTTTTAAGTTGTGATTTTTGCATAATTAACTATAACGCCACCCTTCTTATTCCTTGCCAGCCTTGCCAGCTTTACGACGGACATATTCACCCTCATATCTAATTCCCTTGCCTTTATAAGGCTCTGGTTTTCTCCATTTACGTATATCGGCTGCAACTTGACCAACTTGTTCTTTAGAAGCACCCTTAACAGTGATTTTGTCAGGCTCAGGAACCTCGAACGTGATCCCTTGAGGAGCTTTAACCAAAACAGGATGAGAAAATCCAACAGTTAGCTCAAGATCTGTCCCCTTCATAGAAGCACGATAGCCAACGCCAACGAGCTCAAGCTTCTTTTCGAATCCCTCATGAACTCCACACACCATATTATTGAGCAATGAACGTGTCAGCCCCCAATATGCATTAGTTTGAACTTCTTCGTCTTTAGGTGAGCATATCAATTGCTCCCCATCGAGTTTAATATCAATGCAATCTTGAAAGGTGCGAGTTAACTCTCCATTCTTTCCCTTGATATTAACAGTCGCGCCATCGATCTTAACCTCAACTCCCGCAGGAACTGCTATAGGCATCTTTCCAATTCTAGACATTTTCTCTCACACCCCCTTACTTACCAAACATAAGCGACAACTTCGCCGCCAACGCCTTTTTCTCTGGCATCGCGATCAGCCATCACGCCTTTTGATGTTGAAATAATTGCAAGTCCAAGACCTCCATGAACACGTGGAAGCTTGTCTTTTCCCGAATAAATTCTAAGTCCCGGTTTAGAAATTCTTTTAATTCCGCGCATTGTTCGCTCACCATTAGGACCATACTTTAAATTGATAACTAAATTAGCTCTGGGGCTAGCCTCAACAACGTCATAAGACTCAATAAACCCCTCTTCTTTCATTACTCTAGCAACCTCAACAAGTTTTTTGCTAGTTGGCATCGAAACATTTTCTTTGCCTGCAGACTGTGCATTCCTAATTCTCGTTAGCATGTCTGCGATTGGATCGGTCATTGACATAATGTTTACCAAAATTCCCTTCTAGTTAAGTGATGTACAAAACGTGCGGTTCGCAAAAAATTCGCCCTTAGCGAATGCGCCTGCACACTTCTCGCCAAAAACTACCAAGATGACTTGGTTACTCCTGGCAATTTGCCTTCATTTGCAAGCTTTCTTAAGCAAACACGGCAAAGCCCAAATTTACGAAAATACCCATGAGGTCTTCCGCAACAACTGCAGCGGTTATAACCACGAGTTGAAAACTTTGGCTTACGCTTAGCCTTGGCAATCATCGATTTTTTAGCCATTAATTCCTTCTTTCTAAATATAAAATCTATAACTATTTAAACAGGTCAAACCTGAATAAAACAAATTAACTAGTTCTCCTTAAAAGGAAAACCTAGGGCACTCAATAAAGCAAGAGCACCTTCGTTATCACGAGAAGATGTTACAATCGTTATATCCATCCCACGCGTTCTATCAATCTTGTCATAATCAACCTCAGGAAAAATCAATTGCTCAGTGACGCCAAATGAGTAATTGCCTCGTCCATCGAAGCTTTTCTTAGACATTCCTCTAAAGTCGCGAATTCTTGGAATTGCAGTTGACACAAGACGATCGTAAAATTCCCACATGCGGTCGCCGCGAAGTGTTGCCTTGCATCCAATCGCTTGTCCTTCACGAAGCTTAAAAGAAGCGATAGATTTTTTCGCACGACAAATCATTGGTTGTTGACCAGTTATCGTTCTTAAATCCTCAATTGCATGGTCAAGAATTTTATGATCCGAGGTTGCCGCTCCAACGCCCATATTAACAACAATTTTCGTTAACTTTGGAACTTCATTAATGTTTTTGATGTCGAGATCCTTCTTTAATTGATCGCGAACCTCACTAATATACTTTTCTTTAACTCTTGGCATATTTGCCATAATAAAAACTCTCCTTTACCTCTTGGTGGTTTAAACGCATAATTTCTGACTATGCGTCTCTTTTAAATTAATAACTTTAAAAGAGCCAATCTAATATTTTATAACAAAAAGTTGTTTTACTATAAAAAAGCCTTTAATCAATATCTTTTCCGCATTTTTTGCAAACACGAATTTTTTTACCGGACTCATCCCTTCTTCTTGCAGCTCTTGTTGTTTGAGAGCAAGATGGGCAAATTAAAGCAACATTAGAAACTTGAATAGGAGCTTCAACAGTTTGAATTCCCCCACTTGGGTTTGTCCTGGTTGGACGTGACGTCTTTCTGACTTGGTTTATGCCCTCGACAACAACTTTGTTTTGAGCAGGGATAGTTCTTAAAACCTTGCCAGTCTTCCCCTTATCCTTGCCAGTTAAAATTTTAACTTGGTCATCAGTCTTTATTGGAAGAACTCTAAACTTCTTTGCTTTACCACGTGCGTTTGTGCCAAATTTTACCGCCATTTGTCTTATCCTTCCTTGCTTATTTAGAGGGTTTCAGGTGCTAGAGAAACTATTCTCATGTATTTCTTATCACGAAGTTCTCTTGCAACTGGTCCAAAAATACGGGTTCCACGAGGAGTTCCATCAGCATTGATCAAAACGCATGCATTTTGATCAAAACTAATATAGCTGCCATCATCGCGATGAACTTGCTTTTTTGTTCGAACGATAACGCAACGAACAACCTCGCCTTTTTTAACAGCACCATTAGGAATTGCTTCTTTAACGCTACAAATGATAACGTCTCCGATGCCTGCGTATCTGCGCTTAGATCCGCCTAAAACTTTGATGCATTGCACCTTGCGAGCGCCAGAGTTATCTGCCACTTGCAACATTGTTTGCATTTGTATCATTTCTATCTATCCTCTTCGTTAAATTTCTAAAAACTTATTACCAAAAGCGACGTAAACGCAACTACTTCGCCTTCTCGACAATGTTTAAAAGCCTCCAACGTTTTTTCTTTGAAAGAGGTCTGGTCTCTGCAATTCTGACGCGATCGCCAACACCCGCTTCATTATTTTCATCATGAGCATGATACTTCTTTGTTGAAGTCATCATCTTTCCATAAACTGGATGTGGCTTATCGCTTTTAACTGCAACTACAATCGTTTTATCACATGCACTACTAACAACAGTGCCTTGACGCACCTTTCGGTGGTTTCTGATAGTTTTAACTTCGTTTGCCATAAATAATCCCACCCCCTATCGTGCGCTAATCTCTCTAGCTCTCATCTCGGTTAAGATGCGAGCGATGTCTTTTTTAACTTGACTTGAACGAGCTGTGTTATCTAATTGGCTAGTTGCCATTTGAAAACGCAAATTAAAAAGCTCAGTTCTATTCTCGGCAAGCTTGGCCTTTAAATCCTCTGAAGTCAATTCTTTAATTTCACTAGGTTTCATTTAGGCCTCCTTTCCTGCAAGGTTGTCAGCCGAATTAGATGAAACAATCTTACACTTAACAGGTAACTTCATTGCAGCTAAGCGAAGAGCCTCTTTCGCGGTTTGTTCATCTACTCCATCAACCTCAAACATAATCCTGCCAGGTTTAACAACAGCAACCCAATATTCTGGCGCACCTTTACCTTTACCCATACGAGTTTCAGCAGGTTTCTTAGAAACAGGCTTATCAGGAAAGATAGTGATCCAAACTCGTCCACCACGTTTCATGTGACGAGTCATAGCAATACGAGCCGCCTCAATTTGTCTGTTTGTTATCCAGTGGCGCTCTTTTGTGGCAAGACCAAAAGTGCCGAAACTAAGAGTTGTGCCTCCCTTAGCGTTGCCCCTCATGGAGCCACGTTGCACCTTTCTGTGCTTAACGCGTCTTGGCATTAACATTATTTCTGCCTCCGATCTGTGTTAGCGCGTCCGCGTCTATTATTATTACGATTTCTATTACCTCTTCCTGACCCCTCTAGTGCTGGATCAGAAAATTTTTGACCAGGCAAAACATCACCATGATAAACCCAAACTTGAACTCCAATAGCACCCATTTGTGTGTTAGCTGTGCTAAAACCATAATCAATCTTTGCACGCAATGTTTGTAGTGGGACTCTGCCTTCACGATACCACTCGCGCCTGCTCATCTCCGCTCCTCCAAGTCTGCCGCTGCATTGAATTCTTATTCCTTCAGCACCAGAATTCCTTGCAGATTGAACAGCCTTTCTCATAGCACGTCTGAAAGCAACACGACCTTCAAGTTGAGAAGCAATCGATTGCGAAATCAAGTTAGCGTCTATCTCTGGTCTTCTAATTTCAAGAACATCGACATTAATTTTGCCATTCGCTATTTTTTGCAACTTTTTCCTTAGAATCTCAATATCAGCGCCTTTTTTGCCGATGATAACGCCTGGGCGAGCAGTAGTGATTGTTACTTTAATGTCTTCGCCCGTTCTTTCAATTTCGACTTTTGACACTGCTGCGTCTTTTAAGTCTTTTTCAATAAACTTTCTTATTTTTAGATCATTCTCAAGATTCGTTGCATAATCTTTTCCTGCATACCAACGGCTTTTCCAATTCTCCGTTATTCCAAGGCGAAACCCAATTGGGCATACTTTTTGACCCATGACTCTTATGCCTCCTTGCCACTTGCGACTGTAATTTTAATGTGTGATGTGCGCTTATTGATTCGACTAGCACTTCCTTTAGCTCTTGGACGAATTCTTTTAAGCGTTGGACCTTCATCAGCCACTGCCTCAACAATCACAAGCGAACTTTCCGCCAAATTGTTGTTATTAACTGCATTTGCAACTGCACTATTAAGAGTTTTTAAAACTGTTTCTGAAACTGCACGTTCACAAAAAGTTAAAATCTCTCTAGCTTCTGTTACGCCTTTGCCCCTAACTAAATCAAGAACAATTCTAGATTTTCTAGGTGAAACTCTAACGAATTTAGAAATCGCTGTTGCTTGCATTGGGTTAGGTGTTCTTTTAGTTTTGCTCATATCTTCTCACCTCTCACCCTTATTTACCTTTATCTGCAGAGTGTGCACGGAAAGTGCGAGTTGGAGCAAACTCACCAAGTTTGTGGCCAACCATCGACTCTGTAATGTAGACTGGAACGTGTTTGCGCCCATCATGCACAGCAATTGTGTGACCAACCATCTCTGGGAAGATGGTGGATGAGCGTGACCAAGTTTTAATAACTTGTTTGTCATTTTCGCTGTTCATCTTTTGGATTCTGTCCAAAAGACGCATCTCAACGAAAGGACCTTTCTTTAAACTTCTGCTCAAAATTTTCTCCTTATAATCTGTTAGTCAAAAGACTAAATTAACCCCTACGTCTGCGGATAATTAGCTTACTTGAAGCTTTCTTCTTGTTTCTGGTTCTGTGACCCTTGGCAGGTTGTCCCCAAGGTGAAACTGGATGGCGACCAGCACTCTTATTCTTTCCTTCACCACCACCATGTGGGTGATCAACAGGATTCATAACAGTACCTCTGACAGTTGGACGAATTCCCATCCAACGATTTCTGCCAGCCTTGCCGATCTTTATATTAGAATGCTCGGCGTTGCCAACAACACCAATTGTTGCCCTGCATGTCAAAAGAACTCTTCTCATCTCACTTGAAGGCATTCTAAGGATCGCATATTTTCCTTCTTTGCCCATCAATTGGATTGAAGTTCCAGCGCTTCTTGCCATGCTTGCACCCTTGCCAGGTTGAAGTTCAACGCAATGAACAAGCGTTCCAACAGGAATGTTTTCTAATGGCAAAGCATTTCCAGGTTTGATGTCTGCTTCTTTGCCGCTTTCCACCATATCTCCAACATTTAAACCTTCAGGAGCAATGATATATCGCTTTTCACCATCAACATAATTTAAAAGAGCAATTCTTGATGTGCGATTTGGATCATACTCAATTGACGCAACGCGAGCTGGAACTTTATCCTTATCACGTTTAAAGTCAATTATTCTATATCTAGCATGATTCCCACCGCCCTTATGACGGCAAGTGATCCTTCCATAACAATTTCTTCCAGCCTTTTTTGGTTTTTTTGCTAACAAAGATTTCTCAGGCTTTGAAGTTGTTATGTCTTCAAAGTCAGAAACCATTTGAAAGCGCCTGCCAGGGCTGGTTGGCTTGTAGTTTCTAATTCCCAACTTAAATTCTCACTTTCTTTATCTTGGCGACATATCACTCAATTTAAAATGATATATTCGCCCCTCTTAAAATTTACATTGATCTCGCGATGGCCAAGAAGATGAAAAAAGAGGCTTTTCACCTCGACTCCGCTAATCAACGCATCCGGGTGTGTCTATCTTGTGAACACACGCGAAGCTTAATGATATCACAAAATGAAAAGCAAAATTGAAAAAATTATTGAAAACATTTCAATGCATTATTTGATATAGTAATCAAATGCAAATTTTTCACAAATCAACAAATACCATTATAAAAAAACTATTACTTTTATTGATACTTGCCCTTGCAATGTCGCTAATATATGTGCAAGACTCTCACGCACTAGAAAATGTTTCTGAATGCGTAAATCCAAAACATTATGACGTTGAACGAGCTAGCGACATCAAAGACAAACAACACAATGGAGAAAAAAGAGAAGATTGCTACTCGAAAGCTGAAAGAGACGAGGCTGTAAAAGATCAATATAATAAATGGCTCGAATCCGTTAAGAAAGCAAACGAAACTTACACTCAAAAATATAACGCCTACGCCTCAGCTCTTAAGCAAAGAGTTAGTGCGTCTCAAGAAATAGAAGCTCAAAATGCACTAATAGAAGAAAAACAACAAAAACTAAATAAAGCTGTCGCCTATGCTTATAAACAAAATTATTCTGGGAGTTTGATAGCAAAGCTTCTTTTAAGTGAAAATTTTGAAGAAACATTGGTTCTTAAAAAGTACTTAGACTCAACCCTAAATTATATGGTTCAAGTCTCTGAGGAATTAAAGGCAGAAAAAGCAAAATTGGAAGAGAAGTTGAATCAAATTAACGACAATATTGCAAATGCGAAGGAACAATTGATAGAGGCCGCATCTAAAATTAATGATGGAATCCCTGAAACAACCCAAGAGCTAAGAGATTATATAGATGCTAACTCGACACAAGATTTTAAGAGTGGCAGAGAGTTAGTTAGTAAAGATCTTAGCGATGATTGGGTAATAGATGTTGCCCTATTCTACGTTGGAACTCCATATGTTTGGGGAGGAAAAGACGAAAAAGGCGCAGATTGCTCAGGTTTTACATCACTTGTCTATAGCAAGGCTCTAAATATTGACATTGGAAAGAACACTTCAAGTCAATATGCAAAATTGGAGCATGTTGACAAAAATGACTTAACACGTTGCGACGTCCTTTTTATGGAAAACAAAAGTGATGCAAGTCAAGAGCACGTCGGGATATTTTTAAACGACGACACCTACATCCATTCGTCCGGAACAGGAACTCTATCGCGCGTTGACACAGGAATTGATTATTTTACTTGCGGTCTACGTGTAAATGAGAATCAAGAATAAATCAATTAAAGATGACTAAAAACGAGTCTTAATTCTGGAATTTTCTCTCTATCGGAGACAACAATAACTTGATCTCCTGGATACATCATCACGTCTGAATCCTCGTCTGGAACATCAGGTTCCCCATCTTTTTCAATTGCAACTATTCTGCAACCTTGAGGAAGTTCGATGTCGCTTAGAAGAATACCTGCCCCCTCTTCATTTCTTTTTTTATGAGGAATCGAGTATTCGCTTAAAATTACATCACCATGAGTCAAAGATGAAGTTATCGAAACGCTGCCGTAAAGCGCTTCTTCCAAAATAATTGACCCAATCAAATTTGTTGAAGAGACACACTCTATACCAACCTCTTTAAAGATCCTTAAATTTCTAGGACTGTTAACGCGAGCAACGACTCTTGGAACGTCAAACAAGCTGTCTGCCAACTCACAGCAAACTAGATTCGTCTCATCTTGACCTGTGCTTGCAACGAAGACATCAGCATTTTCAACGCCAGCATCGACTAAAATTCTACTTTCACAACAATCGCCGCAAATGACTAGAAACCTGCTGTTATACATCTCGCTAATTAATTGACATAAACTATCGTCTTTTTCAATAATTGCAACCTCATTGCCATTATCAATGCACGTTGATGCAAGGTATGAACCTATTTTTCCGCCTCCTGCAATAACTATATACATGGACGATCGACCTTCTTGATTATTGCTTTTGCTATTAACGTTGTTCCGCAAATATACTCAATACCAAGTTCTTCATAGACCTCCAACCTTGTTGGATTATAAAGTCTTGCTATAACACGATCCACACCGCATAACCTTTTTGCAACTTCGCAAGCCATCAAGTTAACGTTATCACTTTGAGTGCAAGCAACTAAAACATCGCAATCTTCTATTCCTGCTTTTTCCAATGTTTCGACATCAAAACCGATGCCTAAGATGGTAACGCCATTAAAATCGTTGCCTAGAAGATCAAATGAAGAAGGGTCTTTGTCAATAACTGCAACGTTGTGACCTGAAAGAGACAGCCCATCTGCCAATTGGCTGCCAACTCTTCCGCACCCTATTACTATAATGTTGCCCATAATTGACTAATTATATATTTTTAAAGAAACGTTTAACTAAGAATTTATTGCTCATTATTAAAGAAACGATTTAGATATAAGCGATTTGGGAAACTGTTTTTGAATACCAAGTCGCATAAGAAGGAGGACAATATTTTTTAGCGACTCCAACAGTTATGTTGTATCCATATCCCTCAGAAAATCCCTTGACATGCTCATAAATTGCAATCTCCCACGTTGACCAGCCACTTCCTCCCATCCAGCCCCAAGCGTTATGAGGTTGAAAACAATTAACACCGCGAGTGCTCTCAGTGTTTGATATAGCAGGCGAAACGCGTGGGTCAACACCATATTCAAATGCAGCATTCGCGAAAGTCTCCCCCTGCCCTGCAAGAGGATACCCAGCCAAATAATTGTTTATCCTAGGAGCCCAAGTTTCGATAAATTTTTCTCTACCAACGCTAAAGTCAACTCCATCGTTAGGATTTCCTGCAGCCCTTTTGTTAGAATTTGCACGAGCTATGCACTGCTCATCATGAATTCTTTTTTGCTCTGCAGCTTCTCTAGCTTTTTGATCTTCCTCATTTTTGATGTCAGAATAAAGATAGGAAACATCTCTTGTCTCATTACTTTTTAAAACATTGCCACCATCAACATTATCTTGATAAAAAGTTGTTTGGGAAGAAGCTTCGTGTGAGTCGACAGATTGTTCATTACCAAAGTTAAAACCGTTCGCGAAATTAAAATTGAAAATCATCGCTAACAACAAAACGCATAGAAGAGTAAACGCAGAGATAAAAGTAGATTTTACAACCATAACAGCACTAAAGTGCGTATGTTTGCTTTTATGTAAATATCTCTTCAAAAAAACCCTTTCACACGTCCAACAGCGAACGAAACACAAAACCTAAAACATCAATTTAGCTTAGGTTTTCAGCATCTTTATTTAATTTAAGCTGGATTTAAATGCTGGTTTTCAACTAAATAATAAACTTTAGTCTTATGTAATAACATGTTCTTTATTCATTCTAGCATAAAAAATTATTAGAAAAGTAAATTTAGAACATATTTAATTCTTTTAATAACATCGTCGCGATCTAGCAAAACTAAAGACTCAAACAAGGGAGGTGAGACCATGTTTCCGCACGTTGCAACTCTAATTGGTTGAAACAACAATTTTGGCTTAAGTTCCGCTTTTTCACCCGCTTCTTTTAGCTTTTCTTGGAGAATGTCAGCATCCCATGGAATGTTTGAATCTTGCAAAATTTCAAGAGCAATTTGCAAAGCCTCTTCCGCTCGCGAACCTTCCTTTAAAAGAACTTTATTAACACTCTTCTCGTCGAGTTTGACCTTATCGTCCCAAAACATGAACTCTAACTTTTCGCCGATTTCATCAAAGCGATTCAATCTCTCTATTATTAAAGGGCAAACTTTTTTAGCAAATTCTTCATTAACCTCAACATGAGAGGTTTTGCTCTCTTCGATACCTCGAATCCAAAAAAGAGCTTCTTTTGCCCAATCATCAACTGGCATTTCTCTTATGTAAACCCCATTCATCCAATCTAATTTCGTTTCGTCAAAGATGCAATCTTTCTTATTTATACGTGAAAGGCAAAATTTATCACACAAAACGTTTCTAGGGATTATCGTGGTCTCTCCATCTAGGGACCAGCCTAAAAGTGCTAAAAAGTTAACTAACGCATCACTTAAGTATCCCCTATCTCTATATTCCTCAACATTAGTTGAACCATGTCTTTTTGACAACTTCTTTTTATCTGGACCTAAAATCATAGGCAAATGAGCAAACGAAGGTATGCCAGCGCCAAGAGCTTCGTAAATTAAAATTTGTCGAGGAGTGTTGCTTAAATGATCATCTCCTCTGATGACGTGCGTTATCCCCATATTAAAATCATCGCAAACAACCGCGAAATTATAAGTTGGAGTCCCATCAGCTCTAACCAAAATGAGATCATCCATAACATCTATTGGAAATTCCATATGACCATAAACTTCATCATCAAAAACAACTGGTCCATGATCTCTAGGAACTTTCAATCTCCAAACATAACTCTCGCCCGCATCAATTCGCGCCTTAGCTTCTTCTTTAGACAATTTTTTGCAAGCGCCATCATAGCCAAAATAGCCACCTTGCTCCTTTTCAGCAATTTGTCTCTTTCTATCGAGCTCTTCCTTAGTGCAAAAACAAGGATAGACAGCGTCGTTTCTAATCAATTGCTCTAAAGCTCTTTTGTAAGTGTCCATCCTCTCAGTTTGATAATATGGACCTGCCTCGCCGCCAACATTAGGCCCCTCATCCCAATCAAGACCAAGCCACTTCATAGCTCTTAGAATAATGTCTGTGTTTTCTTGAGTTGATCTAGCACGGTCAGTGTCTTCGATTCTAAGAATAAATTTTCCATTATTTGCGCGCGCGAATGCCCAATTATAAATAGCAGTTCTTGCGCCTCCAATGTGAAGCATTCCTGTTGGAGAAGGTGCAAATCTCACCCTAACTTCTTTGTTTTTATTCATAAAAATTCCAATTCATTAATCAGTTGTTTTTAGGCAAAAAAATTATAACAAACTCTTCATAAACTTATAAGTTGCCACGTTATAACTATCCCCTTCCTTCATTATGTTCCTTATTGGAACTTTCAATATTTGCCTCTTTAGAGAATAAATCCCTCCTATTTGCCTTAATTTTTTACTTGTTTGATCATCTATGTTTATAGGCGTGATTTCCAGATATCCTTTTGCGATTGAAATAGTTTTTATAGATAAAGAAAAAGCGAGCGAACGAATAGCAGCTCGAGCAAAAAAGTTTATTGCAACATCAGGAGCTTCACCATATTTTTTTTCAACACTTAAAAATATCTTCCTTAGTGCATTTTCACTTCTAGCAAAAGATACTTTTCTATATATCAAAACTCGATCCTCAATGTCTTCAATATAATCATCAGGCAAAAGCGCGCTTTCGGAAATGTTAATTGATATATCACTTAAAACATTAACGTCTTTTGTTTGTTCATCATCTAGCTTGCCTTCTTTTGCACGCATCACCTCTCTTGACAACATTGCTGCGAAAAGATCGAACCCAACGTCGCTTAAATTACCAGATTGCTCGGCCCCGAACATTTCTCCTGCACCCCTAATTTCAAGATCTCTCATAGCGATCTTAAGTCCGCTACCAAGTTCAGTGTGCTCACCAAGCGCCATCAAGCGTGCAGAAGTTTTTTCGCTCAATGGCAAATTCGGCGGATAAAAAAAGTAGGCGTAGGACTCAAGCCCCGACCTTCCAACCCTTCCCTTTAATTGGTACATTTGAGATAAGCCAAGGTTGTGAGAATCAGAAATTATTAATGTGTTAGTGTTTGGATTATCAATTCCATTTTCAATAATCGTAGTTGCAATTAAAATGTCAATTTTTTTTGCAGCGAAAGCTTCCATAACACTCTCAAGCTCTGTTTTAGACATTTGTCCATGTGCAACTCCAACGTTTGCTTCTGGAGCAATTTCTGATATTTTTTCCTCAACAAGATCTATAGTGTTTACCCTATTTGAAACAAAATATACTTGACCATTTCTAGATAACTCTTTTCTTATTGCAGCGCTAACAAGATCAATGTCAAATGCTCCAACAAAAACATTAACGGGACGTCTATCTTTAGGAGGAGTTAATATCAAAGACATCTCTCTTATTCCTGAAATTGACATTTGCAAAGTTCTTGGAATTGGGGTTGCACTAAGCGCTAAAACATCAACAACCTCACGCAAATTCTTCATTTTTTCTTTATGTCCAACGCCAAAGCGTTGCTCCTCATCAATAATTACCAAACCCAAATCGTTAGGGTTAACATCACTAGATAATAATCTGTGTGTTCCAACTAAAACATCTAATTTCCCACTTTTAAATCTGTCCAATATTTCCCTTTGTTGAGCAATTGTTTTAAAACGAGAAATAGATGCAACACTTACACCTAAGTCCTTTAGCCTTAAATTGAATGTTTCAAAATGTTGCTCGCAAAGGATAGTGGTTGGACATAGAACAATCGTTTGCTTTTCATTTTTTGCACAAACATAAGCAGCGCGAATAGCAACTTCCGTCTTGCCAAATCCAACATCCCCGCATATCAATCTATCCATAACCCTTCTAGATTGCATATCTTCAAAAACGTCTTCGATAGCTCGCCTTTGATCAGGAGTTAGAGTAAACTTGAAAGTTTTATCGAGGGCATTTTTGTCGGTCGGGTTGATCTTAAAGCTAAAACCTTCAACATTAGCACGCCTAGAATAAACATCAACAAGGTCAAAAGCTAACTTTTTAGTTGCGGCTCTAGCTTTTCTTACAGCACGCGACCACTCAGAAGTGTTAAGTCGCGTCAATTTTGGAGATTGACCTTGAGGTCCAACATATTTTGTCAACTTATCAAATTGCTCAATTGGCAAAAATAGCTTGTCTTTCCCAGCATAAAAAAGTTCAATGTAGTCGCGCTCGCATCCATCGATTTCCTTCTTTAAGATAGAATTGAATTTTGCAACTCCAAAAGTTGAATGAACAACAAAATCTCCAGGATTATAGGGAAATGTTATCTTCGTCCTGTCAAAGTCATCTAGGTTTCTTGAATAGAAATAGTTATTAAAATCATTTGAGCTGATTACAACAAGCTTTAATTGAGGGACAACAAAACCAACTGGCAAGTCAAATCCAACTAAATTTATAACTCTTTTCTTTAAAACTTCAGCTCTTTGAGAATTGTTAATAGAAAAACTGGACTCCACAAAATGCTCTTCAAGTTTCTTAACAATATTGTTATCACTAGAAGCGAATAGGACATAAAAATCTGAATCTAACCACGTCCTAATCTTCTCACTTATGCTTGAGTCATCATTAGTGATATTAGTCCTAAGAATTTTGACTCTAGCGTCCACTTCATCGACGTTTGAGATCACTGCTTCAAAACTTATTAATTGATTTTTGCTAGATTGCATATTGTGCAAATTTGTAAAAAAGTCTTCTACACTTGCCCCCGACCCAGTAAACTCATTCTTTACTTTTTCTAAAATCCTTGTCGCATCCATTATTAACGCTTGCGGCTCCATTAAACAAAAAACATAGCTAGGGTTAATAATTTCTCTTAAATCGCACATTCTTGATAAATAAGGAGCAAGCAAATGCTTTTCATTTAAGTTAATTTCAGCCGTAAGCGTCTCATAAAGGTTACGCGCATTTTTGTCTGTCCTAGCCTTCGCAACAAGCAAGCACTCAGCACGCTTGACGCTTTTGTGATCAAGAGGCATCAAGTTGCATGGGTGAATTTCTGCCGCTTCGATTTTTGTTATAGCTTGACCACTAGGCGCAAATATGCGCTGGATCGACTCTATCTCATCTCCAAAAAAATCTACTCTAACAGCGAAGTCTAAAGTTCCTGGATATAAATCTAGCGTGCCTCCCTTAAAAGAAAATTGTCCAGGTTGATTGACAGACTTAACTTTTTCATATCCCAATTCCTCGAGCTTAACAAAAAAGTTGTCCAAACTCTCAATCTCATCACCCACACTTAATTTAATTGGAGAATAAAACTCTACATTCGATGTGACTCTATTCAAATAAGATGAAGTGCTAGAAACGATAACTTTATTTTTCCCCGTTATTAAATCATGAATGCATTTGTTTCTACTTGAAGCAACTTTTTTTAAGATTGCCTTTTCTTCAACGAAAGAGACGTCTGGACATAAAAATTCACTTACGTTTTCTCGCCCAATCATTAAACTTAATTGAAGAGAAAACGAATGTGCTGCATTTTCCCCAGGAATTAAAATGAACAATGGTCGCTTACAAATTTGCCAAGCAAGAGCAACAAAAAAAACTCTAGCAGACGATGCAATTGCAAGAGTTGCATTCTCTCCCTTTTTTATTTTAGAAAATAGGCCTTTTAGGCAATTATTATTTTCTATTGAAGTTAAAAGTTGTCTATCAAACATGCGTGTTATTATAATAAAGTCATGGCTAGATCTAAAAAAACTAGGAAGTTAATCTCAGATGCTCTTTCAATCAATGCGTCAAAAGAGCGTTTAGGGCTTGGCGTCGACTTGATAGAGATCAAGAGATTTAAAAAAATTTGCCAAAGAACTAAATCGTTTACAAACAAAGTTTTTTCAAAAGATGAAATTGCCTATTGCTCAAAAAAATCCGATCCGCTCATTCACTTAGCTGCAAGATTCGCTGCAAAAGAAGCGGTCTTAAAATCAATGAAGGTGGGCTTTACTAATGGGGTGGGTTATAAGGACGTTGAAGTTAAAAATGACGACAATGGCGCTCCTTATGTGTGTCTTTATGGTAATGCAAAAGAAATCGCTGAATCACTTGAGATAGTTGAAATTCCAATTTCACTTTCCCACACTGAAAATGATGCAGTTTGTTGCGCTATTGCGATAACAAAGAAAAGCATTGAAGAAAAAAACAGGTCTAAAAACGCTCTCGATGAGCTAACAAAACAATTCAAATCACTTAGATTAGATCTAGATGAAATCTAGGTTTAACCTAACCGATCATAAATTTTCATTTATAATAATTTTTATAAAATAAAGATAAGTTAATTAAAAGAAAAGAGCGGCAAAAAGCTCAATGAGGGTTATGAAAATAAGGAGATGGTAGCTTTGACAGACCCTATGAAAGATGATAATTTACCTGAATGGCTTGCGCAATTTAAGCGTGAGCTTAACCAAAATAAGAACAAGGAACAAGCAACTCAAAGCCAAAAAAGCAAAGAGCAAGCTCCTTATTCGTCTCAAACATTTAAAAATGCAGAATCTGTTTTGATGTCAATTAGTGATAAATCACGGCTCAATGCTGCGAACAATAGTCCATTTTCCCTAGATGATTTGGCAGGATACCAAGATGCAGTCACTAAACTTAAGGATCTTGGTTTGTCTCCTAAGGGGGATTTTGAAAATCAAGGAATAGTTGGAGCGCTCAATCAATTTCATGGAGTTAAATCCAAACCAGCGCTAAAACCTATTCTGTTCATTGGTGAAAATCAAGAAGAAATTGAACCTTTGTTACAAGCTACGATTGATGCTTTGGGAACGGCAACGATAAAGCTTAGCATCCAAGAAGGACCCGCTGGTCTTCCAGCGATGGCTCTTACAGCCAACAAATCAGCATTGGACTTAGCTAAAAATATTTCTCCCTTCGCTTGGGTTGCTGACAATAATGGATTAATTATCATAGAAGAGCTCGAAAGCTGGAATGTGTTTTTTGATGATGACCTTGAATATACGAACGGATTTCAGCCATTTATGCCACTTCGTCTAACACCATCGGGACAAGAGCTAATAACTTTATTAAGAAAGTGCGTGGAAAATGTTAACGTTCAAATCATTTGCACAACTTATGAGAAGGATGAAATTTCACCAATTGTGTTAAGTGAATTTGGAACTTTTAACGAAATATCGATTGAGAAGCCAAACAAGACAGAACGTGTGGAAGTTTGGAACAAATTGTCGAACAATCATCCATCTCTTAGAGGTCTTAATAACTCTGAGCTAGCAGAATTAACTGACAATCTAACAAGGCGCGACATAAAAATGATCGCTGAAGATGCAATTAGCGAAGCTTACCAAAGCGGGCTTTCAAAAGGTTCATGCAATTCTGTTACAAAGGAAAACCTTTATGAAAAAATAATATTACGCCAAGACAAAAATAGTCCCGCTTTCATTAAACTTGAGGATGCTTTAGTCAATTCATTTTCAAGATCGTTCGATTTTTAAGATAAATTTGTCCTTATAGACTTATTTCGTGAGGGCAAAGATAAGCTAAAGGACAAATGTTGCACTTTGGTCTGTTGGCAATGCAAATTTCTCTTCCAAACAAAACAAAGATCCGATTTATTTGACCCCAACATTCCTTTGGAAAAATTTTCTTTAGTTCATCTTCGACTTTATTTGGGTCTTTTAAATCCCGATCAACTAAAGATAACATTTTTGCGATTCTGAAGACGTGAGTGTCAACAGCGATTCCGCAAGGTTTTAAGAAGCCTTCGTTCATGACAATGTTTGCAGTTTTCCTTCCAACTCCAGGAAGAGTTTGCAATTCTTTAAAGTCGCATGGAACCTCTCCTCCATATTTGTTGACAATCGCATCAGCAATATCGACGCATCGATTCGCCTTAACATGAAAAAGCCCAATACTGGAAATGATCTTCTCAACATCAACAACGTTTGCCATCGAAAGATCAAAAGCCGTTGGATAAGCTTTCCAAAGGTTAGGCGTAACCTTATTTACTGCTTTGTCGGTTGTTTGAGCTGAGAGCATCACAGCGATCAGGAGGCGAAATGGATCGTCGTCAAAATCGAGAGGACATTGACTTTTCCCATAAAGAGATATCAATCGATTGTAGATTTCGATCGCTACCTCTCTTTTTGATTCTGTTAGCGATTTAGGCATTGAAAAAATTATAACTTCAAAAATTTAAAGGTTATTAAGCTAAAAAAATTGGGTCTTATTTAAAAGACCCAATTTGATAAATTCAAAGTATTTTTATGCGCAGAGCAACTCTACTTCAAAGTTACAGTTCCGCCTGCTTCCTCGATCTTTGACTTTGCTTCTTCAGCTTTGTCTTTATCCGCACCCTCGACGATAGTGCTTGGAGCACCTTCGACAGCGTCTTTAGCTTCCTTCAATCCAAGACCAGTTATGTCACGAACTGCTTTAATAACAGCAATCTTGTTGTCGCCAAAGCCTTCCAAAACAACGTCAAAGTTGCTCTTTTCCTCAGCTGCACCAGCACCTGCATCAGCACCACCAGCAGCAGGAGCAGCAACAGCAACAGGAGCTGCAGCGCTAACGCCAAAAACTTCCTCAAGATCCTTAACTAGCTCTGATAATTCCAAAGCTGGCATTTCCTTTAGAGCCTCTACGATATCGTCTTTTGTTAATTTAGCCATAATCTAATCAATTCCTTTCAATTTAAAATTTACTAATTTATGCAATAAACATTAAAACTAAAATTACTACTTCTTAAGCTGCTTTTGAAAGTAAACTTATGCAGCCTTTTTTGCAACTTCTGCAATAGCACGCACAGGTGCTTCCAAAACAGCATTGAGAGTGCGCACCGTCTTTGCCATCGGGTTTGAGATAGTACCAAGAAGTTTTGCGATAAGCTCTTCTCTGCTTGGAAGATCCGCTATTGCTTTTACAGCATCAGCATCTTGGAAGGTTCCATCCATAATTCCGCCCTTTATTTCAAGTGCTTCATTGGTCTTAGAAAAATTCTTAATGGCTTTAGCACTTGCAACAGGATCTTCTCCTGTAAAAACGAAAGCAGATGGACCTGACAAAATCTCATCCATTGATGGCATGTTCAACTCATCTAGTGCGAGATGGACTAGCGTGTTTTTAAAAACAAACATTTGAGCATCGTTTGCGCGTATGTCTCGTCTTAATTGTTGAATATCTTTAACAGAAAGACCACGATAATCAACGCACCAAACAGCGCCAGCATTACTTAAATGCTCTTTTATCTCCTCTAGCTGGGCAACATTTTCTTTGTTAGGCATAAACTCTTTTCACCTCCTTTAAAAAATCAATAAGTTGTCTTTTAAAAAAAGTTTCGCCTAACTTAAAATAAATTGGTCAAAATAAAAAACCCTCATTTGATCGCGCACTTTTGCACAATAAAACAAGGGTTTAAAAAAGATTAAAACAAAAATATTAAAATCTAATTACCACCTCGGCAGGCCAACGAAAAACGTTAATTAAACTCAAAATTTTAAAAAACTAAGAGTGCCGACTGTCTTAAGTAGCAAAACTTTTTTATTAAATTGTCAAATGCGCAAAGATAAAAACTTAAACATCTAAACGCAAGAGTTGATTATACATTAATTCTCAAAAAATGAGAAATTTTTACGATAGCTGAATTTCTTTTGCAGCCTCAGGCTTAAATTCATTATTCAAATCGTAAATGTTGTGGCCTGTCGACTCTCCAAGTTCACGTCCACGCAAAGCATAAGTTCTAATAAAGCGACGGCTATCAATTGCTGACCAATGCTCAACGTCCCACGTCAAATAGCCATCAGCGTCACTCTTCTCTTCGCCGCAAATTAAATCGACTTGTCGTCCGTCTTGCATAATTTTCACGAGATCATCAGTGCTTTGAATCTCAACATCACAATCATTAACGTTGTCATGAACCTTCATTTAACCTCTCCTTTATCCTCTTGTTTAATTTTCTAACAGCATTTCAAGAAGTATATCAAAGTCTCTCTCGATAAAAGAAACCTTCTTGTGAGTTTTCGTTAAAGGGCAAGGATGTGTCGTGGTTTTGCCTTCTGCGGGTAGCGCCTTGGGTAAATTGGTGCCAGACTTCTTTTTACCTGGGAAAACTTTGCCGAAAAAACGGTGCCAGACTTAAACTTCCAGACTCTTCTTCTTTCAAAACTCAAGAGTTTAAAAGAGCAAGTTCGTTAATTTTGCTTTCATGGGAGTCGTTGTCGCGCAGAGATACTCGGCACTCGTTATACTTGTTTTTACAAAAAGTTGCCAGGTAAATCAGGTAAATCAAAGTCTGGCACTAATTTCTCATGAAGGAAGAAATGAGCAAAAGTAACGCTGCGCGTCATCGCTGCTCATGTGAGAATTGTTAGAA
>CAVAIA010000030.1:0-4425 GCA_963588595.1 bacterium
GCTTTGAACAATTTGATAGCCGCTGCCTTGCGAATCTTGAAAAGGGTCTAGCCAAATCTCAACACGCGTTTGAACGTGAGAGAAGAATTTGTAAAGGACAACCGCAGCGATTGCTGCCATGATAATGCCAACAACTAGATAGAACTTTTTGCCAGTTGCGACATAGAGCATAACAAGGAAGACGAGAAATAAAACGAGGGCGCTTCCCAAATCTTTTTCAATTACGACGACGAAGAAGGCTAAAGCCCACATGACGATCAATGGAAGAAGCGTTGGCAAGGAAGGAAGCCTAAAAGGCCCAACTTTCCAAGAAAAAATTGACAACATTTCGCGGTGACTTGCGAGGTAGCCTGCCAAGAAGAAAACTATCAATATCTTCGAAATTTCACCCGGTTGAAAAGAAAAACCTCCGAATTGAATCCATAGGCGAGAGCCGTTGACTTCACTTCCAACTATAGGAAGCATAGGAGCCAAAAGCAAAAGGATGCCCAAAATCATGAACGAATATTTAAATTCTGCAAGTTTATCTATGCTTTTTACGATGAAAAGAATTAAAACAAGCAACGCAATTCCTGCAAAGAGCCACATAAGCTGGCGCGCTGCCGCCTCTGGAGCCAAGCGCGTCACAAATGCAATCCCGATTCCCGAGAGCGCAAACGTTATTGGCAAAATTGCAGGGTCGGCATTCGGCGCAAGTTTTCGAATTGCGAAGTGAGCAGCCAAAAATGCTGCAAAGATCCCGATGGGAACTCCCAAAGTGTTAAAGGATATCGTTTGCCCGCCATACAAAACGAGCATAGCAAAGAGCACTATGACGATAGGCGAGGCAACAACAAGCAAAAGTAGTTCTAAGTTTCTTCTGTTCATTCTTAAAAGTTCCTAACCTGTTGTTTTCGTTGAAGATTGTTGATTATTAGTTGTTCCGCTCGCCGAATCCTGAGACTCGCTAGCCGAAGAGGCGTTCTTGCTCTTTTTTTCTTCTATGTCTTTTTTATAAGTTTCAACCAATTGTTTTGCCTCATCATAGCTTGAAAACTTTATCTCTCCATTGCTCATTCTCGTAACAACCGCTTCATCAAGATCGTCAAGTGAAACGGAAGTTGTCTCACCTAAGTTGTCGTTAGTGTTTCCGACGCTCGAACCTGGAATTCCATGATAAATTGCAACCTTCCCATTGTTCGGAGCAAGATATGCTGAATTTGAAACCCATGTGTTGACAAGAAATGCGGAACCTGCGATCAAGGCAATTAAAGCAGCAACAACAAAGATTGCAGCTAGCTTGACTTTCCGATTGGTTTTTCTATTTTTTTTTACTTCTGTGAAATTTGGAACGTCGACGACGATGACCGTTATGTTGTCGTGGCCTCCCCATTCATTAGCTTCCCTGACGAGCCGGTCAGCCGCATCTTGAGGATCTTTCTCAGCGTTTAATATGTGTTCGATGTCCTCGTCCGTTATCATAGAATAAAGTCCGTCGCTGCAAAGAAGAAGCCGATCTCCCGAAGAGACCTCCATCTCATATGTGTCAGCAATCATGTGAGGGTCGGTTCCTAAAGCTCTCGTTATTTTTGAGCGGTCGGGATGAACTCTCGCATAATCTTTAGTTATAGCGCCTTGCTCAACAAGGTCTGCAACTAGTGAGTGGTCGCGGGTTATTTGTTGAATTTTCCCATCGTGAACAAGATAGGCTCTTGAATCTCCAACTTGAGCGAGAATGAGATTCGTTCCTTGAAGCATTGCAGCTGTGCAAGTTGTTCCCATTCCTTTTTTGCCACGCCCATGAATGGCAGCATCGATAACGGCAAGGTTTGCTTGAGAAACTGCAAAACCGAGCGCTCCGGAGTCTTGGTCGCAAGGCGCTTGTTCAGCTAAGACGTTGGCAGCGATCTCGCTTGCAACTTCGCCTGCGGCATGTCCTCCCATTCCATCCAAAACAGCATAAAGAGGCTCTTTTACAACGAGCGAGTCCTCATTATGTTCCCTAACGCGCCCGATACTAGTTTTCGCGCCACAATTTGGAGTTCCCAAACGAGAGATTTTGCTATGTTTTGATTTGTTAGCCTTGTTTGCCATAATAAAAACCTATTTATAACGCACACGAATCGAAACATCTCCGACGGTGACAACATCGTTATTTTTAAGAGAGACAGGAGCTTGAATCATGCGACCGTTGACAGCCGTTCCATTTGTTGAACCTAGATCTTCAACGAATAGATTTTTGCCCATCAATTTAAATTGAGCATGACGAGCAGAAACATAAGAAGCGGCTATAACAATGTCTGACCCGCTGCTTCTCCCGACAATAATCGGACCGCTAACAACGATTTTTACTCCTCTTAGCTCTTTAGGGCCGGTCTCAACGCTTAAGTTCCATTGCCTCTCTTTTTTGTTTTGACCTTTAACCATCCCAATTCCGGTTCTTACGATTGCAAACAAAAAGAGATAGAGAATTGCAACGAAAAAGAGCCTTCCAACTAATAAAATTACGTCGATCACGGAACTTAACCTGCCAATTAATCTCTAACTCAAATTTTGAAATTCGAGTCTTGTTGTTCCTATCAAAACAATGTCAGCGTCGATCAATTGCGCCGATCTAACGCGCTTGCCATTGACATAAAGACCATTCGTTGACCCCGCATCTTCAATTATCCATTTTCCAGTTTGATCCAGGTAAACATTTGCATGATGTCTAGACGCGTTTATATCCGAGACAACTATGTCATTTGAAGATTCTCTTCCGATTGACTCAACGTTGCCACTCAAACGATAAGCAAAATCGTTGACCTCATCATAGAAGTAAACTTCGCCTGCGCCGGACGCGTCTTGAGGCTCAGGAACGCTTGCAACTTGACCCACAACTTGCGTCTTTTCGATGTCAGGACGCGTCATAGGTCTTCTTGCGCCCTTCACTTCTCTCATAACATTTTGCTTGGCTTCGACGCCAGGAGAGACAGCACCCGCGAGGGCAACATTAGTCCTTCTAACGTCCCTCGGTTGATTAACGTTTGCCGAAGGCTTCGACATTGGCAAGCCATATTTTTCATATTCTTCGGCTCTTAGCTTATCTATAGTTGGAGAAGAAACGAGCTCGGCTATAACGTCAAACTTTCCTTTCTTTAGATCAGGATCAACAACGAAACGAACGAGAGGTTTGCAATCGAGCGAATAGCCAAGATCGCTCGCCTTAGCTTGAAGATACGTCTCAACTTCCCCTGCTAGGGTTGCGTAATAGCCATAAAGCTTAGCGTCATCGGTTGCGCTAACGATGCATGTGTAGAGAGTGGGGGCGATTTGCCTTCCAGCGCCAACCATCTTCTCCCTCTTCATTTGTTTTTCAGCTTTTTTTGTTATTTGAACGGGAGTTAAAGACGAGCCCTCAAACATTGAGGCTGCGCCCTCAACGCCATCTTCTACTTTTCTTTCAAACGAGTGAAAAAAACCCATCGTCTCCCTTTCTTTATTTTCACGATTTTTTGTTAGTTATATTTTGCCACAAATCGACGGCTTGACATTAAAACAGACAAGAAGCAATAAAGCAAATACTGCTAATAAACTACCCACTAAAGTTTATTGGCAATTCTCCTCGCCAACGATTCTGCGATTTCTTGAGAAGATGCTTCGACCATAACTCTAACGACCGGCTCCGTTCCCGAAGGTCTCAACAAAACTCTTCCACCGTCGCCAAGTTCACGCTCAACATCTTCAACCTCTTTTAGAACAGGAGGATTTTTCATCGATTTTTCTTTATCGTCAACGCTAACATTTATAAGAACTTGAGGGAACTTCTTAAAAGAAGAGACCAGCTCATCAACACTTTTGCCGCTTCTTTTAACAGCAGCGAGAAATTGAACTGCAGTCATAAGCCCGTCGCCAGTTGTGTTGTGATCCAGCATTATAACGTGACCACTTTGCTCTCCGCCAAGAACGAAATCGCCCTTTTGCATTTGCTCGAGAACATATCTGTCTCCGACCTTCGCTTCAACAAAGTCAATCCCTGCTTCTTTCATCTTTATCTTAAAACCAAGATTGCTCATAACAGTTCCAACAACTGTGTTGTTTTTAAGCTTCCCTTGACCCTTTAAATCCTCAGCAAGAACGCTTAAAACAATGTCACCGTCTATCTCAACGCCAGCAGGGCTTAACATCATAACTCTATCAGCATCACCATCATGGGCAATTCCTATGTCAGCCGCGGTTGTCTTAACGAGGTCTTTTAAGGGAGAAAGGTGAGTGGATCCGCATTCTACGTTAATGTCACGTCCATTGAAATTTGCGTTTATGTCCAAAACATTTGCCCCAAGGCGACTCAATGCCTCTTTGCTTGTAAAATAACTTGCGCCATGACCTGCATCTAGAGCGATAGTCATCCCTTTAAAATCTATGTTTTGCGAGCGAATCGACTCACAAATAAAAGAAACATATTCG
>CAVAIA010000031.1:0-24312 GCA_963588595.1 bacterium
ACAACAATAAGCATCCCTGCCACAACTCCGCATTGCAATTTGTTCCTTTTCAAAAAAGCAACAATTTTGTCTTTTCGGCTTCGCTCTTCGCTCTTGTCTGTTGTGTTAACTTCTTGCATAACTTTTGTCTTTTCGTTTTCTTGCATTTTAATCACTTCTCCTTTTGTTTATATTTTAGCATTAGGAGAAGCCTTGTGCACGTAAGTTCGTGAACTTCAACATGGAGTTTTAAGGAGATTTGGGACTAAATCCGAAAAAATTATGTTAAAATTAAGTTGTTACGACGAGATGGGGCGCGAACGGAGAGATACCTAAGCTACCCATCTCATTTCTTTCTTTTCAACTTGTTGATTAACGCAGGATTATCCATATAAACCCTAAATTTATCAGATATCTCTTTATATAATGACGATGCATTTTTGTGGCTTGGTAACAAAATTTTCTCGAACTTATTAATCTTTAAAAGATGTTGCACTGTTTTAAAATAATCTCCATCCCCTGAAACTAGAATTATTTTATTAAATTCGCTTTCGCAAAAAGAATCAAACATCATTTGAAACACAACGTCCGTGTCAACGTTGCCTTTCTTTTGCGACTTAATCGAATCAGAGTGATGCCTAAATCGCAACTCATAACCAAATGACAAATATTTTTCATAAAGATCTTTATATTTGTCCTCATAAGCACCCATAAAAAGATAAGCACGCTCAACCTTATATTTTTCTAAGAGATAGACGCGAAAACGCTTCATGTCAACTATCCAAGGCTCAGGCGCATTTTTAGTTGCAAGATACAAATTTTGATTATCTATATAAGCATAATTATTCATGAGATAAATTATAGTAGAAACTCGATTCTATTTAGCATCACGATGATGCTAAAAACTCCACAAGACGCGGTTGGGAAGGCGGTGGTGGATTCAATTGCCGCTCAGGCTAAAACTTCACGGACATGGGTGTTTGAGACGGATGAGGATGGAGTAGTCTCATTCTTGCATGACAGTCCAATATCAGGAGATCCTCTTTGGAAATATGAAGGATATAACACTCTACCCCTCGGAACCGTGGTAATTCATGAAAAGCAAGCTCCTACAGGGTACTTAAATAACAACATAGATAAATATTGGGTTAGAACTGTAACTTCAGAAGGAACTAGCGATAAAGTTAATACTTACAATGCTCCTAATGATGACACTGCTATAAAAGAGCAGGTCAAACGTGGAGATTTGTCATTCACTAAGAAATTCTCTAACACTGGTAACCGTGGTAAGAACATTCCATTCTTATTAACCTCAAAATCAACCGGCGAAAAGCATTTTTAGCTTGTTGCACCGCAACTACAAGTATAGTGATCTAGAATCTGTTCGTCATATGCGTTCTTAACTGTCACCGTTTTTGTTCCTGTTTGAACTTTTGAGCCGTAGCAGCCACCAGAACCGCCATTTAATGCGTGATTCTTTGAATGGTCACGGTTAGGGTTAATTGCGCCGCAGTCGGTACATATCATACACTCTTCATACACAGGTTGTTCCTGCGTGACTGCGTCGTGGTGGACTGTTCGATAGACTGGTGTCCAGGAGTGAGTGTGACCTTGGGGAGAACCGTTGTTTGAACCTGAGTTGCCGTTTGAGGCGTTGCCTCCTGAGTTGTCGCTGGCGTTGTCGTTGTTAACGTAGGTAACAGAGCCGTCTTCGTTGACAATCGCTTGTCCCTCGCCATTATTCTCAGCGTTAGCATTCTCGCCCTCAGAGGCGTTGTTGTCGCTAACAGCGTCAGTAGAAGAGTTGTTTGCCCCCGATTGTGAGTGAGAGGAGGCGTTTGCGCCGTCTGTAAAGCCAGGGGCAAGGTTAGATGATGCAATGGCAAACGTGCCACCTGCTATCACAACAATAAGCATCCCTGCCACAACTCCGCATTGCAATTTGTTCCTTTTCAAAAAAGCAACAATTTTGTCTTTTCGGCTTCGCTCTTCGCTCTTGTCTGTTGTGTTAACTTCTTGCATAACTTTTGTCTTTTCGTTTTCTTGCATTTCTTTCATATTCTAATTATAACTTTATCGTTAAGGTTTTTACATTAATGTGATCTAAATGGTAGATTTTTACAATAATCAGTGCCAGATTTAAATTTTAGAAACATTTTTTCAAATCTCACTAGATTCTAAAACTCAAAAGTTTAAAAGAGCAAGCTCGACAATTTCTCTTGCATAAGCACCGTTACCGCGCAGCGATACTTGTGCTTAGTTTCCTTGTTTCTGTAAAAAGTTACCTGGTAAATAAAAGTCTGGCACCAATTTCCCACTAACAAAAAAATATGTCCGAATTTCCGACGAGAAACGGATCCAAGCGAAAGTAACGCTGCGCTATGAATGAGCTAATCTAAGGATCGGTTTTGAGCTTGCTTATTAACATTTATGAATGTTGAGAAGATGGAATAAAACCCTGGTAAATCAAAGTCAAGATGCGGTTAAGCTTTTATATCCAAAATGAAGGTTAAACGGTAAACAAAAAAGACACAAAAGACCAAAAATGTCTACGCACTGAGCGTTTATTGGTGGAGCATAGGGGGATCGAACCCCTGACCTCATGGCTGCCAGCCATGCGCTCTCCCAGCTGAGCTAATGCCCCAAACGACAAGTTAGAACATAAACATTCTAACATAATGACTTCTATTTCAATTGCTTTGTGTTATTTATAATTTAGCGATGATTTCGTCTAGCGCACCGTTAAGGTCATAGTCTTCAACCTTACCTGAGTCGACCAGCTTTGCAAGCGTGGGATCTATTTTCAATTTTGCAAATGAAGGTATGTCAAACTTCTTTGCAACGTCCTCAACCTTCGACTCACCGAAAATGTAGTGCTTTTTCTCGCATTCATCGCATATAAAGTAACTCATGTTCTCAACTAGACCAACAATCGGAACGTTCATCTCTTTAGCTAAATTAGCAGCTTTGCCAACAATCATTTGCACCAAATCTTGCGGGCTTGTCACCATAACAATCCCATCAACATCAATCATTTGCATAATTGTCAAAAACACATCACTAGTCCCCGGAGGCATGTCAAACAAAAGGTAGTCAAGCTCTCCCCACAAAACTTCTTCATAAAATTGCTTTATCGCTCCCCCAACCATAGGTCCCCTCCACGCAACGGGAGCCTCTTCGTCATCTAGAAGCAAATTTAGCGACATAACCTCAATACCGCTTTTAGTGTCGATCGGCTCAATTCCTGCAATCGAGCCTCGAGGAGTTGAATTAATCCCGAAAGCTTTAGGGATCGAAGGACCTGTTATATCAGCATCAAGAATCCCAACCTTCTTTCCTCTCTTCTTAAGCTCAGAAGCAAGCAAACAACTGACAGCGCTCTTCCCAACGCCTCCTTTACCAGAAACGATTGCAATAATTTTCTTTATCTTAGACGAAGGCAGGGCTTCATATTTCTTTGGAGCTTGCCTTTGCCCGCAATTTCCAAATGCGCAAGTTGAGCAATCATGAGTGCACCCTTCAGGAACTTTAGTGTCATCTATTTCATTTGCCATTTTTCTCTCCAATTTAAAATAAGGTAAGGTATCAATAAATGTTACACCACAACTTTGCATCTAGAGGTCGTCAAATCAACTCTCTTTCGAAGAAAGGAATTTTGAGCGACCTCCTTATTCGATAAAACAATGTAGATCTCGCCAGGTCTATTAACCTCTTCTTGCTTATTTTCGCACCAACTAAATTCAGTCAACCTAACATTTTCGACGATTTTACCAGGAGTCAACGCTTCAAGTTCTTCGCCATCTAAAATTTTGTTTCGGCACCTAATTTTTAGTTGATAAGAACTTCCAAATTTAGAACACTCCAAAACATCTGCAACGTGAAGCGTTTGTTGAGTGTATCCATCAAAATCCATCGATTGCTCAGGAGTGCCATAGTAAAAGCCAGTTGAAAAAGGTCTGTGGGAGACACACTCGAGCTCAGATAAAACATTCTTTGGGTCTTCTCCATCCAAAACCCGCCTATATGCATTCACGACTGTTGCGACATAAAACGCTTTTTTGTTTCTCCCTTCAATCTTAATTGAATCAACTCCCGCTTCTTTTAGCTCCCCCAAGTGGTCAATCATACAAAGGTCTTTTGCGTTGAATAAATAAGTTAGACCTCCGGCTTCTTCAACATCCATTTTTTGACCTGGTCTTTTTTCTTCTTCAATCCTAAACCCCCATCTGCAAGGCTGAGTGCAAGCTCCTTCGTTTGCCGATCTTCCGTGGCAAAGATAACTAGAAATCAAACACCTTCCACTTTGCGCCATGCATTGAGCTCCATGAACAAAAACCTCAATCTCAAGATCTTTTGGAACATTAGAGTGAAGCGTCGCAATTTCATCTAGTGTTAATTCTCTTGCTAAAACGACTCGTTTTGCTCCCATTTCATAAAAAACATTAGCGGTTTTGGAATTAGCCACCGCAGATTGAGTTGAGACATGCAAATCCACATCAGGCGCAAACTTTTTTGCAAGAGCCATCGCTCCTAAATCTCCCACAATCAAAGCATCAGCTCCAGCATCTTGGGCATTTTTAAAAAAGAGCGGAAGTTCACTTATGTCACTTTCATGCATTTGAGTGTTGATCGCAACGTGAACTTTAACACCTTTATTGTGGGCTAATTCTATTGCTTGCGGGAGGTTTTCAAATGTGAAATTCTCTGCTTTTGCGCGCATTGAAAAACGATCAAGCCCAAGATAGACAGCATCTGCCCCAAAGTTAATAGCAGCTTGGAGTTGCTCAATTCCACCAACTGGAGCAAGAAGTTCAATGCTTGAATTCGAAGAATTAGTCATCTCACTTTTATGTTCATCACTCAAATTCATCTTTAATAATGTTAGTATAAATAAGTGTTGGACACTTAAATCATAAAGTTAAGTTCTAATAGACTAAGACGAGGAGAAACGTGAGCGCAAAACAAACTACTTCAGCTATTATCTTGGCGGGAGGGACAGGATCAAGATTTCACCGTCAAGGCGGGAAACAAACCATCGATATAGGTGGAAAGCCAATGTTAACTTGGTCGATTGAAGCTTTTGATCGCTCGGATCACATAGGAGAGATAATTTTAGTTTGCCCAGAAGATCGACAAGAGGAGTTTTATAATCTTGTCGTTTCTCCTTATTCAATAAAAACTCCTGTTAAAACAGCGCCAGCGGGAGCAATAAGGCAAGAAAGCGCGCTTCATGGGCTCGAAGCAACAAGTGAAGAATTTGCTTTTGTTGCAATTCATGACGGAGCAAGACCACACATCTCAACTCAAATTATCGATCATGCCATCAATGAGCTTAAAGGAAATTATGAAATTGACGGTGCAATAGTTGGGTTTCCTTGCATAGACACGATAAAGGTTCTAGAGGATGGCATAGTTGCAGGAACTCCTGACAGAAGTTGCCTTTGGACTGCCTACACCCCCCAAATATTTAGGAAGACCATATATCGACAAGCGCACGTCTCAGCCCTAGCGGACGGTTTTGTTGGGACGGACGATTCCTCCTTAATTGAGAGATTGGGAGGTCGAGTTATTGCAATAAATGGGACAAGAAACAACATAAAGTTAACGATCCCAGAAGATTATGAACTTTTAATATCATCCATTAAATCGATGATATCTCAAAATGTAAAACTAGAAATAGTGGAAGAAGGGCATGCTGATGTCCCAAATTAGAATAGGAAATGGATTCGACGTTCATTGTCTAAAAGAAGGAAGAAAACTTATTTTAGGTGGCGTTTCGATCCCCTTCGATAGAGGACTCGATGGACACAGCGACGCTGACGTTTTGTGTCACGCAATCGCAGACTCATTGTTGGGAGCCGCGCGCCTTGGCGACATCGGTCTTTTGTTTCCAGACACTGACCCTGATTATAAGGATGCAAACTCATTAGAGCTTCTAAAAATTGTTGGAGACATTTTAAGTGAAAACAACTTTAAAATTCTAGACATAGATTGCGTTGTCTCAGCTCAAGCACCTAAATTAAGCCCATATAGAAAAGAAATGAGGCAAAACATTGCAAAAACTCTTAATATACGCAAGGACAACGTCGGAATAAAAGCAACAACTACCGAAAGGCTTGGATTTGTTGGCAAAGGGGAAGGAATAGCTGCAAGCGCTATTTGTTTAGTAAAGCATAAACCAAAATCAAAACTAAAGAAAGCCAAGAAAAAGGATAAATAATTTACTAAGAGAAAATGATAAGAATTTACGACACTCAAGCTAGAAAAAAAAGAGACTTCTTCCCAATAGTGGAAGGTGAAGTTTCTATGTATGTTTGTGGACCTACAATTTATAACAAGGTTCACATTGGAAATGCAAGAACTTTTATCTCATTTGACATTATTAGAAGATATCTGATATGGCGCGGATATAAAGTGACTTTTGTGCAAAACCTGACTGATTGCGATGACAAAATAATCAACAAAGCGAACGAAGAAGGCAGAAGCCCTCAAGAAGTGACAGATGAGTTCTCAAAAAAATTCATTGACGACATGCATAGCGCAAATGTTCTTGATCCAGACATTAGACCACGTGCAACTCAAGAAATTCCAGAAATGATTGAGCTAATTGAGACGTTGATAGAAAAAGGATTTGCATATGTCGAGGATGGAGACGTTTATTTTGACGTTTCAAAAGACAAAACTTATGGAACACTAAGCGGAAGAGACTTAGACCAAGCGCAAAGCGGACATAGAGAACTAATTGCGGATGGAAGCGGTGTTGAGAAAAGAAAACATGACGAAGAAGACTTCGCTCTTTGGAAATCTTCCAAACCAGGAGAGCCTTCCTGGGAAAGCCCTTGGGGTCTTGGACGCCCTGGATGGCACACAGAATGCGTTTGCATGTCCAAAAAATATTTAGGAGTTCCTTTTGATATTCATGGAGGAGGCGCAGACTTAATTTTTCCGCATCATGAAAACGAAATTGCTCAAGCAACTTGCGCATGGAATAGCGGATTTGCTAACTATTGGATGCATGGAGGCATGCTTAACGTCGATGGGGAGAAAATGAGCAAATCTCTTGGGAACTTTATGCTCCTAGACGAAGTCCTATCTTCAACAAGCGCTAACGCTCTTAGGACTCTAAATTTACAAACTCACTATCGTTCACCACTAAACTTTAGCAAAGACAGACTTCTTGAAGCGGAAAAAGCCTTATCGAATATAAAAAATTGTATAGATAATTTAGCATGGCTCATCAAAAATGCCAGCAGCGGTGTTGATCCAATTGATGACTCTTGCGTTAAATCGAATATCGACGGGTTAAAAGAGAATTTTATAGCAAACATGGATGATGATTTCAATGCTCCAGCAGCATTTGGTGAGATTAACTCATTCATTAGCAAAATTAATAGAATCTATGACCCAAAAATTACTATAAACGACGAAAATGAAAAAGTTGCAAAGTTAGCACTCGAAGCAATATTTGAGCTTATGGACGTGTTTGGGATAAAACTTGACGAAAATGACGAGGGTGCAGATGAAATCCCAGAAGAAATCAAGTCAGTTTGCGCTGTAGTTAACGTAGAAATCCAAGAAACTCTTCCAATGACCCTCGATTCAATAATTAGCAAAAGAGCTGATGCACGCAAAAATAAAAATTGGGAAGTGGCCGATCAAATAAGAGACTTGATTAATGATGCTGGATGGACAATAGAGGACACAGCTCAAGGAACTAAGATCTCGAAAAAGTCTTAGTTAAAAAATAACTACCCTATTAATCCTTGCTCTCGTTGTTTTGAGTTTCATCATCTGAAGAGATAACTGGCTTTGCATTTCTTGTGTCATCCAAATCAAACTCAGTTATTAGCCTTTGAACGTCGCTTTCAAACTTCTCATGCTTCTTTGGCTCAGGCACACACCCCTCGCCCTTCGCGAAAACGATCTTTTCTTTCCCGTCTTTGTCTTTCTCTAAGTTTGCAAGAATGACACTTCCACTTGGCCATTTACCTTCTAAAATCTCTTCACTGAGCGGATCTTCAACATATTTTTGGATCGCGCGTCTTAAAGGTCTCGCTCCATTAGTTGGATCCAAGCCCTCTTTAGCTAAGAAATCGCAAGCTTCCTTATCAAGCTCAATGCTCATATTTTGTTCAATCATTCTCTCTCTTAGCTCAGAGATCATAAGTTCAACAATTTGCCTTATCTCTTCTTTTGTGAGTGACTTAAACACAATAATTTCATCGAGTCTGTTCAAAAACTCTGGTCTGAACAATTTTTTGAGTTCTGCCATAACTCTATTTTTAATTTCTTTGTCGGAAAGACCACCTTCTCCAGCAGGAGAAAATCCAAGTTGGGTTGATTGAGCGATGTCTCTTGCCCCAACATTTGAAGTCATGATTATGACAGTGTTTCTAAAGTCAACACTTCTTCCTTGCGAGTCGGTTAACCTTCCTTCCTCAAGAATTTGGAGCAAAATGTTAAAAACGTCAGGGTGAGCCTTTTCAATTTCGTCAAAAAGAACAACAGAATATGGCTTTTTCCTAACTGCTTTAGTGAGTTGCCCGCCATCATCGTGCCCAACATATCCAGGAGGAGCGCCGATAAGCCTGCTAACCGCATGCTTTTCCATATATTCGCTCATATCAAGCGAGATCAATGCATCCTCGCTATTAAACAAAAACTCAGCTAGCGTTTTTGATAATTGTGTTTTTCCAACGCCTGAAGGTCCTAAGAAAATAAATGAACCTGCAGGTCTCTTTGGATCTTTTAAACCTGCACGTGAGCGCCTTATAGCTTTAGAAACAGCGCTGACTGCTTCATCTTGACCAATGACTTGCTTGTGAAGAACTTCTTCTAACCTCAAAAGTTTTTTAGCTTCTGCTTCAGTCAAATCAGCCACTGGAACCCCGGTTGCAAGGCTAACAACATCCGCCACTTCCTTAACATCAACCACCTCAACCGGCTTGTCATTTTCATTGTGGCGCATATTTTTTAACTTTAAACGGGCACCAGCCTCGTCAATTACATCTATCGCCTTGTCAGGAAGATAACGATCTTGAACATACCTCTTAGAGAACTTGACAGCGCTAATTAACGCCTCTTCAGAATAAGTTATCCCATGATGTTTCTCATAACGCTCCTTCAAACCATCTAAGACGCGAACAGCCATCTCCTCACTTGGCTCTTCAACTGTCACTGTTTGAAAACGACGATCAAGCGCTGCGTCCTTTTCAAAATGTTTCCTATATTCTTCACTAGTTGTTGCCCCAATAACTTGAATCTCACCGCGAGATAGCGGTGGCTTTAAAATTGATGCTGCATCCAAGGAACCTTCCGCTGATCCAGCGCCTATAATCGTGTGGATTTCATCTATGAATAATAAAACGTTTTTTTGTTCCTTGACCTCGACAACAACCCGCTTTAACCTCTCTTCAAATTCCCCTCTATATTTTGAACCTGCAACTAAAGAAGACACATCTAGGGTCACCAACTTCTTCCCAATTAAAACGTCTGGCACCATGTTAGCTGCTATTAATTGAGCAAGACCCTCAACAATCGCCGTCTTGCCAACGCCTGGCTCTCCTAAGATGAGTGGGTTATTCTTTTGGCGCCTGCACAAAATTTGCGTCACTCGCTCAATTTCAGCAGCGCGTCCAATAACAGGATCAAGCTCGCCTTTTCGAGCTTTCCTTGTCAAATCGACGCCAAACTCTTCTAAGATATTGTCCTTTTTATCGCCTCTTTTAGATCTAGCATTTCCCGCCATAACAGGAGATTTACCTATGACTTCTAGAGTCACTTCCTCAATCCTTGCAGGCGCTATGCCAAACTTATCAAAGACTTTAAGAGCCATGCAATCCTCTTCCTTTAAAATTCCTAAAAGAAGATGTTCTGTTCCAATGTAGGCTTGACTCATTTGAAGAGCTTCTCTATAAGCGTGTTCAAAGACATGCTTTACATGGATTGTGTAAGAGATGCTTTTAACAACCGTTGAAGGAGGCTCATTATCGAGTTCACGAATTGTTTCGATGACCTTTTCTCTGTCAACATCTAATTGTTTTAAAACTTGAGCTCCAAAGCCTTCTTTTTCATCAATTAGTCCGATGATAAGATGCTCGGTTCCTATATGATTAGCGTCTAAGCTTCTTGCCGCACGTTGCGCTAAAACAGTAACTTTTCTTGCTTTATCAGTGAATTTTTCGAATGCCATTTACCTTTTCCTTCTTTAAAATTTCTTTGGTAACATCATTGAATTGGCTTCATCGTTGGAAACAACAAAACATCTCGAATCGATGAAGAGTCAGTCAAAAGCATAACAAGCCTATCAATTCCAATCCCGCAACCCCCAGCTGGCGGCATGCCATATTCTAGAGCGCGGATGTAATCTGCATCATAGCCCATAGCCTCATCGTCTCCCATCCCCTTAGCTTCGACTTGAGAATGAAAACGCTCAGCTTGGTCTATTGGGTCGTTCAACTCAGTAAACGCATTAGCATATTCATGACCGCAAATGAATAACTCAAATCGTTGCGTCAACAACTCGTTATCAGGACATTTCATAGCAAGCGGTGAGACCTCAAGAGGGTGTTCAGTGACAAATGTTGGTTGAATAAGTTTCTCTTCAGCAACAGCCTCAAAAATCTCTGAGAGGATCTTTCCCTTGCCCCAATTGTCTAACACTTCAACGCCGACTTTCTCAGCAATCGACTTCAAATCATCCCTCGACCTGTTAATATTGACGTCCTCGCCTGAGTGAATAGAAGCAAGCTCGCTCATCGTCGCAACTTTAAAGTCACTTTTTATGTCAATCTCGTTTCCTTGGTAGCTAATTTCCAAGGTTCCATTGGCAGACAAACAAGCGTTTTGAATGAGCGCTTGAGTTATCTCCATCATTCCTTTTAGATCAGAAAAAGCCTCATAAAACTCAATCGTCGTAAATTCCGGGTTATGATGAGGATCCATCCCTTCATTTCTAAATTGACGCCCCAGCTCATAAACTTTGTCCATGCCTCCAACTAAAAGTCGCTTTAGAGGAAGTTCTGTTGCAATTCTTAGATATAAATCTAAATCAAGCGCATTGAAATGTGTTATGAAAGGTTTTGCATTAGCTCCACCTAAAATTTGATGCAAAAAAGGCGTTTCAACTTCATAATAACCACGCGAATCCATAAATTGACGAATTGAAGAGATAATCTTTGACCTCTTGATAAAAGTTTGCTTAACTTCATCATTGACAATTAGATCAACATAACGCTCACGATAACGTGTTTCTTTATCTGTCAATCCATGAAATTTTTCTGGAAGAGGTCTTAGCGACTTGCTCATTAACTCAAAATCGTCAACACAAATTGAGACTTCGCCTCTTTTTGTTTTCATCATCTTTCCGCTAACTGAGATCCAATCGCCAACATCTAGATCCTTCATAGCGTAAAATTTTTCTTCTCCAAGATTGTTAATTCTGACAAAAATTTGGCACTTTGCACTAGAATCCTTCAATTCCATAAATGCAACTTTTCCTTGACCTCTTTTTGCCATTAGGCGACCTGCGACTGAAACCTCATCGTCTGTTATCTCGCCATCTTCTAGCTTGGCGTATTTCTCAAGCAATTCTTTTATGGTGTCGCTTGGAGAAAATGCGTGTCCATAAGGGTTAACCCCAGCGTCAATCAACGCTTGCCTTTTGTTCTTGCGAACTAAAATTGGGTCATCTTCAATTTTTATATTTGAATTTTGATCTTCGTTGTTATTCATTGTTGCCTTAATAAAAGTAATAGATTTATTTCAAAACTATTTAAAACTTACAATCTCGATCTCAGTCTCTCTGCCATTCGGCCCGACAGAAGTGACAACATCGCCTTTTTTTGCGCCTAGAAGAGCCTGACCCACAGGACAAAGATTTGAAATCTTGCCAGCGCTAACGTTGCTTTCCGCTCCTCCAACTATCGTGAATTCACGCTCTTTGCCATTCATCTTAACTTTAACGACATTTCCGATATTGATCTTAGATCCCTTTTTGCTTGCGGAAACGATCTTCGCTTCTTGCAAGATGTGGTTAATCTCAGCAATTCTTCCTTCCATCATTGCTTGCTCATTTTTAGCGTCGTCATACTCGCTATTCTCAGATATATCACCAAATTCGCGGGCAACCTTGATTCTCTCTCCTACCTCACTCCTCTTTTCAGTTTCGAGGTAGTGAAGCTCATCTAGCAAATCTTGTCTACCTTCCTCAGTTAAAATATATTCTTCAACTTCTGCCATAGTCTAAATTTCTCCTTCTTTAAAACTTTCCTTATGTCTCTAGCTACTTTTTAACTACAACCTTCTTTACTTTTTTTGCTTGAGGCTTTGCTTCCTCACTTGTCTTTTTGGTCGTTGTTGAAGTTGAAGCCTTCTTTGTGGTTGTCTTAGGTTTTGGCTTAGCAACCTCCTCACTTTCAACTTCGACTATTTCTTCTTTTACTTCTTCTTCTTCTTCATTTTCTTTGCTCGTTGAGCCTAAACCTTCCTTTAAGCCTTTAACAGTCTTTCCCAACGACTTTCCTATCCCTGGTAAATTCTTTGCAAATTTAGCTCCAAATAAAACAAGAACTATAATCAAAATAACAATTAACTCTGGCATTCCCAATCCAAAAATTTTCATAGCAAAACATCTCCTAACAACTAAAAGTAAATCTAACTAACTTTTGGTTAGCCTTATAATAACTTATAAATGATATCACAAAGGGCGAATTTAGCATTGAAACTAGAGTTCAAAGATAGAATTTTTAAAGAAAAGATTTGCTTAAACAAACCATGCGAACAAATAGTTCAAACGCTCAATGATTGTGGGTTTGAAGCTTGGGCTGTCGGTGGGTGTGTGAGGGACAGCATAATGGGCAAAGTCCCTTATGATTTCGATGTGACGACGAACGCTTCCCCAAATGATGTTAAAGAGATTTTTGAGGGGCGTGGACACAAAACAATCGATACTGGTATAAAACATGGAACTGTCAGCGTCATTATAAAGGACCTTGAAAACAAACAAGAAGTTGTCGAAGTGACAACTTATAGAAGTGACGGGAAATATAGAGACTCTAGACACCCAGACGAAGTCACTTTTGTGGATTCTTTGGACGAAGATCTAAAAAGAAGAGACTTCACAATTAACGCGATAGCTTACAATCCTAAAATCGGAATATATGACCCCCACTTTGGTCTGGACGACATAAAAAACAAAACTATTAAATGCGTTGGAAGTCCAAAAAAACGTTTTGTCGAAGACGCGCTTAGAATTCTTAGAGCTTGCAGGTTTGTCAGCACAACAGGTTTTGATCTTGACGAAAAGTGTTTTGATGCTGCATGCGCTTCGAAATCAAAATTGATTATGATCTCTAGCGAGCGCATAACAAATGAACTTGACAAACTTCTAGCAGGAGAATACGTTTTTAAGTCATTGATGCAATGTGTTGACTTGCTTGAAGTTGTGATCCCAGAGATTAGCGCATCTAAAGGGTTTGACCAACAAACAAAATATCATGCATTTGACGTTTGGGAGCACATATCTCACGTTGTTGAACATGTTGACAACGAACAACTACTTCGCTGGGCAGCTCTTTGCCATGACATAGGAAAACCTTCAATGTTTTTCAAAGATGAAAGTGGACAAGGCCATTTTTATGGTCACGCAGCCCAAAGCAAAAGATTGTCCGAAAATATGTTGAGCAGACTCACTTTAAAAAATAGTCTAAAAAAAGACATTCTAACCCTGGTCGAGAGGCATAATGACACGCTCTCACCGACTAAAAAAAGCATAATTTCAACTATAAAGCTTATGAACGGAGATGTTGACTTATTTAGAAAATTGCTCAAATTGAAGCGCGCCGACTCATTGGGCCATGCACATGACTATGTCGATCAAGTAAAAATTTATGACGAAATTGAATCTCTCTTAAATGAAATGTTGACTTTAGGAATCGTCTTTAAAACATCTGATTTAAAAATTAATGGCAAAGATATGATTGATCTTGGCATTAAGGAAGGTCCAAAAATTAAAGAAAAACTAGAAGTTGCGCTTCAATGGGTTCAAAGTGAAGTGTGTAAGAACAATAGAGAAGAATTGCTTTTAAAAATAAAAAAGAATTTATCTCAAAAGTAGTCGGTTATTTAACAAGTTTCTTTATTGCGTTAAATGATTCATCGCTTATAACATGCTCAATTCTGCATGCGTCTTCTTCTGCAATTTTGGGATCTACTCCAATTTGCAAAAAATATTTAGTCAAACATTTGTGTCTGTCATAAATTTTTTGAGCAATCGCCTTTCCATTCCTTGTTAAGACAAGACCACCTTTTTCGTCATCTTCAACAAATCCACCTTCTTTTAAAATTTTGACAGCGCGGCTAACACTTGCCTTACTAAAATTCATCTCATCGGCAATATCGATCGACCGAACAACATCTAGCTTTTCATTCAAAAGCAAAATTGTTTCAAGATACATCTCTCCAGATTCGTGCATAACTCCTCGCTTTTAAAAACTAATATTTCTCCATTAATTTATCAAATTCTTCAAATGAGAAATTCATAACTTCACAATGCCCTATTTTCTTAGGAACTATCACGTTAAGAGACTCCCCATGCCTCTTTTTATCATTTTTAACAAGTCTTAAAATCTCTTCGATAGACACATCTGTTGAAGTTGGAAGACCTTGCGTTTTGAAAGATTGCTCTATCTTTGAACTAACGCTTTGTTCTATTATTTCGCTATTCGCTAGTGCTTTTGCAATCATGCAAAGACCAATGGCGACGCACGATCCATGCCCCAGCTCAAAATTTTGAGCCAGTTCCACCGCATGCCCTATGGTGTGTCCTAAATTAAGAGTTTGCCTAACTCCAGACTCAAATTCATCGTTTGAGACGATTTCGTTCTTGATTTCGATATTTTTATAAATAATGTCATTTAGCATTTGAGTGCCAACATATGTTTTGTCTAACTTATTATCAAGCAAAAAATTAAACATTTTCTCGTCAGCTAGAATTGAATGTTTCACAACCTCGCCAAGCGAATCGCGAAATTCTTCATCGCTTAAAGTTGACAAAACTTTTGGATCCACAAAAACTGCAATTGGTTGGTGAAACGCCCCGAACAAGTTCTTTGCGCATGGCAAGTCAACTGCAGTCTTTCCACCAACGCTTGCATCCACCATAGCAAGCAAGGACGTTGGGATCGCGATGTGTCTTACACCTCTCATATAAGTTGCAGCAGCAAAACCACCAAGATCACACGCAACTCCTCCACCCAAATTGATAACTAGAGTGTCTCTTGAGCAGCCCGCCTCCCCCATTTTCTCAACGCACTCAAATAAAGTTTTTGGATTTTTTGATTTTTCTCCTGCTTCAAAAACAAAATGATTAACTTTTCCTCTGAGTTTTAAAAGAGTGGTTTCAACACCTTCACCATAAATTTCCCAAACGTTGGAATCGCTAATTATGAAAATTGAGTCAACAGAAGAAAAGCCTTGCTTATCTAACGCATTTTTTACATAAAAGTCGAGTTTAGAGATCAAACCTTCCTCAATTATCACTTCATAAGAAGACTCACTTGCTTTTACTTCGACAACTCTCTTTTTTGTTGCATCATCGACAAACATAAGCTCTATTTTCCTTTAGCGCCAGCCAAACTTGCAGTGTTTAAAACATTCGTGTCAAAAGAAAACGTTATTGAACGTTGCCTTCTTTCATTCTTATTAGCAATTTCAACACACCTATTCAAAAGATCTTTGTAAGACACGCCTTTTGGCTCCCATAGATAAAAAGAAAGTGAACCAGGAATGGTGTTAATTTCATTAAAATAGACCTCACCCGTGTCCTCGTCAACTAAAAAGTCAACCCTCGAAACTCCACTGCACCCTAAAGTTTTAAACGCAAGAAGCGCTTGTCTCTCAACATTTTCTTTAGTAGTTTCATCTATTTTTGCAGGAATTTCTCTTGAAACGCTAGCCATTCCGCTTGCAGATGCTCCTGTTTTCTTCTTCCCTCCACGAAGATATTTGTCCTCATAACTTAAAATCTCATCGCTCGAAATCGGCCTTTCGATGACAGAAGCTTGCGCCTCTTCATTATCCCCAAGAATTGAGCAATTAAGTTCGCTTAAGTTCTCGATTGCTCTTTCAACTAAAACTCTATTTGCATAAGAAAATGCCTCGTCTAAACTGTGCTCGAGCTCGTCTTTGTTGCTAGCGACTGAAATTCCAACGCTGCTACCTAAATTAACTGGTTTTACAATTATTGGATAAGAAAACCTCTCTTCAACCTTCTCTATTGCTGAAGTGATGTTCTCATAATCAGCATAATTGAGCTCTATAGCGTCTAAAACGTTGACTCCCGCATCTTTTAATATTGATTTTTGCTTAAACTTATCCATTCCAAGCGCAGCACTCGTAACATCACATCCAACAATAGGCACACCTAAAGTCTTAAAGAAGCCTTGCAACGCACCATCTTCAACATTAGTTCCATGAACACAAAGAAAAGCAAGATCGATGTCCTTCTCAAATGTTTTAGAAAACAAAGATTTCGGATAACCCACCAGCTTTGACCTATTGCCATCTCTCACCAAGATAACTTGAGTAGCGCTCCTCTTCACATTTTCTAAGTCACGGAAATTTTCTATGTTGTTTAGAACATCACCAACAAACATCGAACCATCTTTTGCTATATAGAGAGCAAATGGATCATATTTTTCATTATCAAAAGAAAGAAGCGCTTGAATTCCTGTGATAATCGAAATTTCATGTTCAACACTCGGCCCCCCAAAAACAAACGCTATTTGCCTTTTCAAAATTGATCACCTCTACCATTTATCGTTAAGAGATTTAAGCTGCCGAAAAATAATTATCAGGCAAGTCATTTTCGAGAAGAATGACTGATCTCTTGTTCTCATCTTTTATTTTGTAAGCAAAATTTATCGCTTCTTCAAAAGTATTATAAGACTCAATTTTACTTTGATCAAAACCCTGGCTCAAAGCCCCATTCTTAATGGGTAAAGTTCTAAGTTTTCCAACCAGGATAATCCAATCGCAATTTTTAGCTGCATATTGTCCAAACTCAAAGTTGTATTTTTCCTCATCCTCTCCAAGTTCAACCATCCCAGGAGTAACTAAAATCTTTATCGCATTGAAAAGAGAGAGCGTCTCCAAGGCAGCCTTAGATCCGATCGGGTTTGAATTAAAAGCGTCATCTATAATCGTCACATGTCCTGCTTGCTTAAGCTCCATTCTATGAGGAACTGCCTTAATTTTTCTTAGCGGCGCTACTAAACTTGATAAAGAACAACCAAAATTGTTAGCAACGCTAACTCCCGCTGTCAAATTGATAACATTGTGAGATCCAACCAAACGACTGTGAAATTCTTGGCTTTCTGCTCCCTTCTTCAAACAGTTAAAAGTTGTTCCATTGTCACCAACTTGCTCAATGAGAGAAGTGAAATCTGCGCCAGAGTTCTCATCGTTTGAAAAAGTCACAAAGTCGTCTTTTATTCCACTTAATTTTCTCTTTGACGCATGTTCTTCCAATAGAGGAGAGTCGATGTTTATAAACATTTTTCCCTCTTTTTCTAAAACAGCATCAGCAAGTTCAAATTTAGTCTTTTGAATATTTTCAAGGCTTCCAAAAGTTGAAAGATGAGCAGGTCCAACTGACGTTATAATTCCATGGTCAGGATGAACTATGTCACAAATCTCTTTTATTTCGCCCACATACCTCGCTCCCATCTCACAAATGAAAAAATCATGATTTACGCTCAAGCTTTCGCGAATAGTTTTAACTATGCCCATAGGCGTGTTATAAGATTCTGGAGTCACTAAAACGTTATATTTTGAACTTAAAAGTTCACCTAGATAGAACTTAACAGAAGTCTTTCCATAACTTCCAGCAACGCCGATAACAACTAAATTCTCACATTTTTTAAGAATTGCCTTTGCCTCGTTGATATATTTATTTCTTATCGCTTTTTCTATAGGCGAATTAACGAGATTCGCAAAAGGTACCAATAACATTTGTGCTCCGCAAATAAACGAAAAAGCCCCTGGAAGTGCTCTTATCCCAAGCAAGCAAAAAACTAGGAAAATAATCATTGCGCAAATGACATAATCGCAAACAAACATCCTTTTAACACGCGGCGTGAAGTGCAAAGGTTTTTTGCTATAAATACGCTTCATCGCTTTGAAAATAAAATAGGTGAGAACAAGAAAAAGCAACGAAACTATGTCTAGGGTCCAATTTTGGAAAAAAACTTGCAAAAGGCCTAGAAACATTAGCGCAAATAATAGCCAAACCTTCCTTAAATTCTCGCTTAGCCACCCAAAATGTTCACTATTAATATAAGTGTTAAGTTGCAACATGTGCATATTAAAACGCGAGGTAAACCAAATAGTTGGAAGGCAAAAAGTAAAGCTTAGAGCAATTATGACTATGTTTGCATCCATCACTTTAGATTCCCTTTATTGTTTCGCCGTTCTCTATTAAAAAAGATCTTAGAACTTCGCTAAATAAGCTTGGATTTTCTGCATATGAAAAATGCCCCGCGCCTTTAATGACAACTAGACCAGCATCTTTAAATCCTTTTTCCATTATATGCGCATCGTCCAGCGGGGTTGCATCATCATTTTCGCCCCAAATTAACAATACTGGTTGCTCTACCAAAGGAAAAAGGCGGCATTGATCATAATTTACAGCTTTAACTAAGACTTGCTTCATGATCTTCGAAGCAGCCCTATAGTCCTCGCTGCCTTGTCTATCAATCCAATCATCTATCACTTCAGGGAAAAGTGGATAGATAAAAGGTGAAGTTATAAACTTTCTCCATGCCTTAAAAAACTTAACTCTAACGTTGCTCTTAACACCTCTTTTAGGCATAACTCCTGCGCTGTCTACCAAAACTAACTTTTCAACAACAAGCGAGGAAGGGCTTAAAGCAGCTGTCTCGATTGCAACCCTGCCTCCGAAAGAGTGGCCGACTAGCGAACATTTATCTATTGAAAGAGCGCTTAGAAAATGGAGCAAAAATTGAGAATAATCGCCAACTGTCCAAGGATTGATTGGCTCTCTTGTCATCCCGAAGCCGGGGAAATCAAACAATGTTACAGTGCACTTATCACTTATAGCATCAGCCATTATTTTATACATTTTAAAATCAGTTCCCCAACCTTGGCATATAACAACATTTTGTTTGCCGCCTCCAAATTGGCAATAAGCAACATCGATGTCGTCAACTAAAACACGCTTTATGTCAAAGATTTGATTCATATATTTAAGTTTTAAGTATATCTTATGAAAATAATAAACAAACCTTCTACGGCTAACATGTAAAATTAAAATGTTAAAAATTAACTTTATCGATGAAGGGTTATCAAATGAATGTTGCAATTCTAGGGTGCGGAACTGTCGGTGGTGGGGTTCTTGAAATAATCGACAACCGTCTAGACAAATCGAGAGATCTAAAAGTGGCAAAAGTTTTGGACCTAAAGAAAAATCCGAATGATCCAAGATTCGTAGATTCAATAGAGGATATTATCAATGACAAGAACATCGATGTTGTCGTTGAGGCGATGGGCGGAATAGAACCCGCGCACGAATTTATCCTTGCATCTCTCAAAGCAAAAAAGAACGTTGTTACGTCTAATAAAGCTGTTGTAAGTGTATATTTCAAAGACTTTGTTCGCGCTGCCGAAGAAAGCCAAGTTGGGCTTTATTTAGAAGCAACGGCTGGAGGCGGAATTCCATGGATTCATAATTTAATGAGAGTTAAAAGAATCGATAAAATAACAGAATTCAGCGGAATTATAAATGGAACGTCAAATTTTATCATCGACAAAATGGAAAAAGAGAAAGCTGATTTTTATGAAACGCTAAAACTCGCTCAAGAAAAAGGATATGCTGAGGCAGATCCCTCAGCTGACATAGACGGAGATGATGTTAGAGCAAAAGCGCAAATAAGCGCATCGATCGCATTTAACACCCTTTGTTCACCAAACATTCCAACATCAGGAATAAGAAACCTAACAAGTGAAGACATAGGCGTCTTTAGTGAACTTGGGCTAAATGTCCGCATGGTGACGCGTGCTAAAGTTGAGGAAGGCAAATATTTTGTCACTGTTGAGCCACAACTTTGCCAAAACACAACTCTTGAAGCCAACACGCCTGGTTACTTCAACACAGTTTCTCTCACAGGTCAAACTATAGGAGAACTTAAATTCTTCGGCGCGGGGGCAGGTTCTCTTCCAACTGCAAACGCAATAGTTCAAGATTTAATTGATTGCAAATCACAGAAAATTCCTAGTTATGACTTATCTGAAAACCTTGAATTTGATGAAACGATTATGCCTACAACCTATTTATTTAGGACAAAGGCGGAACATGCTTTACCTAAGGGAACAATTATGATTCGCGAAGGCTACTTTGAGATTGTTGGCAAATATCCAGCGGAAGCAAGAAAAATTTTAGAAAATACATTAATCGAAGACCCTAACAGTTTTATGGCAAGCCTTAAAAAAACAATTTAAGACTTATATATAATAGATTCATAATTATTTAAACGCGCTCGAAAAAGGTTTTAATAATGCTTAAAATAACAAAGTTTGGCGGAAGTTCCACTGCAAACTCGCAACAATTTAAGAAAATTAAAAACATTATCGATCAAGATAAATCCAGAAAGTTTGTTTGCGTTAGCGCTGCAGGGAGAAGATTTTTAGGCGACAACAAAGTTACCGATCTCTTATGTTTAGTTGTTGCACATAGAAAATATCATGTTGACTACACCTCTTTGCTCGACGACATAGAAAGCCGATTTACAGAGATTAAAAACACTCTAGGTCTTTGCTATCCAGTAGAGGAAAAATTTGAATCATTGAGAAAGACGATCGAAAACGATTCAGAAGCATTCATTATTTCTAGAGGCGAGTGGCTGACTGCCCATTTGATGGCGGAGTACCTTGGTTATGAATATCTTGACGCGGCAGACGCAATTATATTTCACCACGACGGAACCCTAAATCATAAGGCGACTAATGAAGCTATCCAAAACGTTGTTCAAAAATTCGACCGTTTCGTCATGCCTGGTTTTTATGGCGGAACAACTGATGGTCAAATTAAATTGCTTGAGCGAGGCGGCGGCGATATAACAGGATCTCTCTTAGCGAGCGCTTTGGACGCTGACCTCTACGAGAATTGGACTGATGTCTCTGGCTTCAAAAGCGCAGATCCAAGCATAGTAGACAACCCATCAACAATTGAAAAGATCACCTTTGATGAAATGCAAGAACTTTCATACATGGGCGCAAGCGTTCTTCATGAAGAGGCAATTTTTCCAGTTAGAGAAAAAAACATTCCAATTCAAATTAGAAACACAAATGAGCCGACTGCTCAAGGGACAATCATTCGAGAGCGTTGGGAATCAGATGAAAATGACCCGCTTGTCACGGGAATCGCAGGAAAGAAAGATTTTCTTAGCATCTATATAAACAAAACGAAACTCGCTAATTCTGTTGGTTTCTTAAGAAGCGTTTTAAGCATTTTTGAGAGATATAACGTTTCAATCGAACACATACCAACAGGAATCGACAGTTTTTCAGTTGTGGTCAATGCAAAAGACGTGTCCGATAATGTCTACTCAATCGTGGCTGCAATTAAAGAAGAACTTGAGCCAGACACAGTCACAATTAATGACAATTTAGCGCTTATCTCCGTCGTTGGAAGAAATATGCCATCAAAACCTGGCACTTCTGGAAAACTTTTGGGGGTCATTGGAAATGCTGGGATAAACGTTCGCATGATATCTCAAAGCTCTGAAGAAAAGACAATTGTTATTGGAGTTGAAAACGCTGATTTCGACAGAGCTGTCAAAACAATTTATAACGAATTCGTTCTTCAAAATTAGATAAGAAAGGTAAATGCTGGAGCATTCATTATGTCAGGAAAGAAAATTTGCATATTAGGAGCAAGCGGAGCTGTTGGAAGGCAAATGCTCACTTGTTTAGAGGAATCAACTCTTGAAGTTGGCGAACTTAAGCTTCTTGCGTCTAAAAAAACCGCAGGAGGAATTTTGAAGTTTAAAGGCGAAGATGTTGTAGTTGAGGAGGCGCTGAGCTCTTCTTTTTCTGGGCAAGATATAGTTTTATCTGCGGTTGATAACAATATTGCTAAAGTTTTTGTCCCTCAAGCTGTTGAAAGTGGGGCGATTGTTATAGACAATTCAAGCGCATATCGCCTCGATGATAAGGTTCCCTTGGTCGTGGCGGATGTTAACATCGAAGATGCTCGCAATGCAGAAATTGGGATTATAGCAAACCCAAATTGTGCAACAATAATCGCGCTATTGGCAATCTCTCCTTTGCATTTCAAATCTAACATTAAAAGGATGATCGTCTCAACATATCAAGCTGCATCAGGAGCTGGAATAAAAGGAATTAATGAGCTCATGTCACAGCAAAAAGCTATAGCACAAGGCTCCGAAATCCCTGAACCGAACGCCTTTTGCGCCCAGCTAGCAATGAATTTAATCCCTGACATTGGAGGAGTTGGAGACAATCTCTACACATCAGAAGAGATGAAAATGCAAAATGAAACAAGAAAGATCCTTCATAGCGACAACATAAAAGTTAATTGCACCTGCGTTAGAGTTCCAATTGCGCGCTCTCACAGCGAGTCAATAACCGTTGAGTTTGAAAAAGAAATGACTCCAAAGCTGGCTCGAGAACTATTGAATGAAGCTAAGGGAGTTAAAGTTATCGATGATCCAACGTCCAAAGATATTATGAAAAGATATCCAATGCCGCTCTACACATCCGATCAAGATCTAGTGTTTGTTGGGAGAATCAGAAGCGACATTTCTCATGAGGATCCTAATAAAGCATTGAGCCTATGGTGCACAGGAGATCAAATCAGGATTGGCGCAGCAACGAATGCAATAAAGATTGCTTGCGCAATTGCATAAGAGACAACTTCACTCTTCTTCAATTTCAATTGAAGAAATTTCGAGTTCACTTCCCTCTATCAATTCTGTGAATTCTTTTTTGCAATTTGGACAAGTTCTATGAAACATGTCATGGCTAAATTCTTCACCACACTCCAAACAAACAGACTTGGGTTGAACATAACAAACGTCTAGCTTGCAATCCTTCGTTAAAGGGTCATCATCTGCCAAAATCCTGAAAGCATATTGAAGAGCGTCGTCTATGACTTCTTTGTAGACGCCAACTCTTAAGTTGATCTTCTTTAACTTTAGAGCATCCCTTGCAATTGCAGCTTTTTTCGCTGTCTTAAGAACGTTCGTTACAATTGAGAGCTCATGCATTAAAAGCTAAATTCCTTTAATCTTCTTCGTCGAGAGCTTCGAGTTCTTGTTTTTCAATCCTTTTTTTAAGAACCACCCTAGCAACAAGCAAACTTATCTCATAAAGAGAAATTAGCGCGCCGAACATCAAAAGCATTGTTATAGGAGAAGAATCTGGAGTCACCATCGCGCATATCACCATTAAAACGATGTAGATATATCTCCATGAAGACCTAAGTTTTTTATAGGGAACAATTTTGAAAATAACAAGATAAAAAACGACAAGAGGAATTTCAAACGCAACCCCAAACGATAGCAAAAATTTAATTATTATAGTGATGTAGGATTCAAGCCTAGGCTCTATGTTTCCAAGCCCTGATACTTGAGAAGTTAACCACTCAAATGCAGTTGACAGGATCACCGAATAGCAAAACACAACCCCAAACACAAAAAGAGCGCAAGCAACAACAAATGTTGGGACAAACCACCTTCTTTCGTTCGGCTTAAGCGCTGGCAAAAAGAATGCTAGGATTTGCCAAATAATCACAGGCGACGTTCCAATGACGCTAAAAAATAGAGTAATTTGCAAACGCGTGAAAAAAGGCTCAAAAGGGTCGATTGCATTTAAGACACCATTACCATTAGCGTCAAGAGGCAAAACGTCTCGGATAGGCCAAATTAAAATTTGTCCCATCGTTGGGGCGGCAAGATAAAAAACCACAATTGCGATAAGCAAACAAACAACGATTCTCACCAAGCGCATTCTAAGTTCGCTCAAGTGATCAATTATCGACATTTTTGCGGGACCGATTGCCATAAAAACTAACTCTTCTCACTTTTTTTCTCTTGGCGTTTTTTGTCGTAATCTTCCTTCATTTTTTCGACGTCAACTTTTCTCTCTTGAAGTGATTCTTTAGTTTCAGATGCAATTTGAGTCGCATCTTCTTTCAACTCTTTCGCGCTTTTAATCGCGCTATCTTTAAGATTTGAAACAGCTTCCATAGAATCCTTAAATGGATCTTCGGCATCTGAATCAATCAGCTCTTTA
>CAVAIA010000032.1:0-45686 GCA_963588595.1 bacterium
GTGAGAACAAAGCGAAAATTGAAACGGTTGAGGTCACCTACCCTCAAATTTATGCCTATACTCACCCTAAGGTTGAGGATGATGCTGGGTGGATTAAAATTGGAGAGACAATTCGCGAGGACCCTGAAAAACGAATTTCTGAGCAAAACCGCAGCCCCGCTGGGCATTATGAGTACGAAGTTTTATGGACTGAACCTTCAAAATTCAAGTGTAAAGACGAATGGTTTCACGATAAGGAGTTCCATAAATATATAACAACAGTTAAGGACGTAAAGCAGCGAAAATGGGAAAATGGCAAGTTAAGTGAATGGTTTTACTACAATGGCACGCCGGAGATGTCCCACGAACATTTCGAGAGTTTTGTTAATGGAGAATACACACAAAGCAAAGGCGCGGTTGCATATCACTTGCGAGCTGAGCAGGCAAAAGCTGTTGCTCAAACGAAGGAATATTTTAACACGCATGAAGATGCTCGGTTTTTGTGGAATGCAAAACCGAGGTTTGGCAAAACTTTAACAACCTATGACTTGGCGTTGCAAATGGGTGCCAAAAATGTGTTGATTGTGACAAACCGCCCTGCAATCGCTAATTCTTGGCAGGACGACTTCGAGAAATTCATCGCATGGCAGACGCCCGAAACTGCATTTGTTTCAGAAGCGAGTGCTTTGAGAGGCAGAAATTCGCTTTTATTCGAAGATTTTTCCAGAATGAAAAACGAAGGCAAAGTGCAAGGCATGTTTGCATTTTTGTCATTGCAAGACTTAAAAGGTGGCCAATTTTTTGGTGGGGCCCATGAAAAACTTGAGTGGGTGGCAGAAACACCGTGGGATTTGCTGGTGATAGACGAGAGCCATGAAGGCGTTGACACTATTAAAACCGACGTTGCTTTCAACCAAATTCAAGCGAAGAACCGTCTCTATCTTTCTGGCACGCCTTTTAAAGCGCTTGCGAGCGGAGAATTTGCAGAAGACCAAATTTTCAATTGGACATACGTTGACGAGCAAATTTCCAAGCAGGAATGGGACGAGTCAAGCGAAGAAAACAACCCATACGAAACGCTCCCAACAATCAACATGTTCACTTTCCAGATGGGCGAACTTTTGGCTGGTGAATTTAGTCAAGGTGCAGACTTAGGCGAAGACAAAGTTAATTTAGCATTTGACCTCTTCGAGTTTTTCTCCACCAAAAGCAATGGAAAATTTGTGCATGAAGAAGATGTTGAGAAGTGGCTTTGGACTCTTGCGACAAATGAGAAATATCCTTTTTCAACGCCAGAGTTGCGAGAAGAATTGAAGCACACACTTTGGGTTCTTGACAGAGTTGACAGTTGCAAAGCGTTGAAAGAATTACTTGACCACAATGCAATTTTTGGGACTGGAAATTATGAAGTTGTTTTGGCGGCAGGAAGCGGCCGTGATGACGCCGACGATGAAGGCACGAACACAAAGTCCTACGACCGTGTGAAGGAAGCGATTGCCAAATACGACAAAACTATAACGCTCACTTGCGGTCAATTGACAACAGGCGTTACTATTCCTGAATGGACTGCAGTCATCATGCTTTCAAACATGAAGTCGCCTCAAAGCTACATGCAAGCAGCATTTCGTGCTCAAAACCCACATGCGTTTGCAGACCCAAAGAATAAAAATGTGCGTTTGCAAAAGAAAAACGCCTACGTTTTCGACTTTGCTCCAGAGCGAACATTGGAGCTCTATGACACTTTCGCAAATGGCTTGGACGAAAAGACGGCGGACGGTCATGGAACAACAGAAGAGCGCAAAGAAAACCTGCGTCGCTTGCTAAATTTCTTCCCTGTTATTGCCGAGCGTGATGGCAAAATGCAAGAGATCGACGTTGATCAAGTGCTAACAATTCCTCGTTCAATTAAAGCCACCCAAGTTGTGCGGCGTGGGTTTATGTGCAACTATCTCTTCAAAAACGTCTCTGGCATTTTTCGCGAGGAGTTCCGTGAAATCATTAACAAACTTGACCCTGTGGATGTGGGTGACGTTGTTGGCAAGCCTGCAGGTGAAGGCGTTGACACGAACGGTGTTAAGGTAGATGAAAATGGCAATGTGACGGTCGACGAAAGTATTGTTGTCAACAAACAAGAATGTTTGTTTGGTCCAAAAGTTTGGGACAAAGCGATTGATGAGTTTGCGGATGGTCTTTTAAAGGAAGACTTTGATCCAGTCAAGCACATGCAAGAACAAGTTGAGAAAACTGTGCAAGAAACACTTAAAAATGAAGATTTGGGTAAACAGGCGAAGCAAAAAATTTCAAGAGCTGCAGGAGAAAAGATTGCACGTAAAATCGAGGTGCAACAGCAGGAGTTCAACATTGCTAATGCTAAGGCGAAGCTTGAACTAAAACGTGAAATTGCTGAAGCCAAGCTTGACGAAAAAGCTATCGAAAATGCACGTGAAAAATATAAACAAGCTTTCCAGCAAAATCAGCAAGAATTCTTTTATAACGTGATGGGAACGTTGAGAGATAAGTTGCCTGAAATTGAAGCAGAAACCGCCAATAGTGTTGTAGAGAATAACGAGAACGCAAAGAAAAAGAAAACTGAAGATGACACCCGTGCACGCTTGCGTGGGTTTGCTCGCACCATTCCTTCATTTTTGATGGCGTATGGCAATGAAAACACGTGTCTTGACAACTTTGACAAAATTGTTGATGCAGACGTGTTTGAGGAAGTCACTGGAATCACGGTGGATGACTTCAAGGTTCTTCGAGATGAAGGGCACTTTTTTGACGAGATTGTTTTTGATGAGAGCTGCAAAGAGTTTTTGAATAGAAAGCAAAAACTAGCTAATTACTTTTATGAGGACGCAACAGAAGACATTTTTGACTACATCCCACCTCAAAAAACGAACCAAATTTTCACACCGAGAAAAGTTGTCACAAAAATGCTTGATTTGTTGGAAGCAGAGAACCCTGGCATTTTCAGCGACCCAAACAAGACTTTTGCCGATCTCTATGTTAAAAGTGGGCTTTATTTAACTGAGATTGCAAAACGTTTGTTTAAGGGTTTGGAGGACGAAATTCCAGATGAAGAGGCGCGTATAAAGCACATTTTTGAAAATCAACTTTTCGGCTTTGCTCCAACGCCAATCATTCACGCCATCGCCAAAAACTTCATGTTTGGCTTTGACGGTGCGCAAAACCTTGACACGTCGCATCTTTTCCAACTTGACCTTACTCCATACGCCAAAGGCGAAACACAAGATTCATTCGCAGAAAAACTAAGCACCCTCACAGGAGGCACCATCATGAAATTTGATTGCATTGTCGGAAACCCACCGTATCAGGAAGAAGCCCCTGGCGAGAGCACAAGTGAAGACCCCGTTTATCATTATTTTTACGATTTAGCCTATGAAAATTCAGTTTCCTCCTGCATCGTAAGCCCAGCTAGGTTCCTCTTTAATGCAGGAAAAACGCCTAAAATCTGGAACACTAAAATGCTCAATGATGAGCATATTAAGGTGTGTTTTTTTGAGCAGAAATCTGAAAAAGTCTTTCCTAATACAGATATTAAAGGCGGAATATCAATTCTTTATAGAAATGAACATAAGAATTATGAAAAAATTGGAACGTTTGTGCATTTTAACGAGCTTCGTTCAATAATGAAGAAGGTAGAAGCCAAACGAGAAAAAACTATTGATTCTGTAACAACTGGAAGAAACGTTTATAGGCTTTCGAAATTAGCACTAAAAGAACATCCAGAACTTTGGAATATTCAGTCAAAAGGACATCATGATGACATAGGTTCTGGAGTATTTAATTTTCTCGAAAATATTGTTTTCTTTAAAGACAAACCAAACGACAAAGTCAATGAATTCGTAAAATTTTATGGTCTTAAGGATAAGAAACGCTGCGAGATGTGGATAAGGAAAGATTATGTAACACATCCAGCAAATTTTAATCAATACAAGGTAATTTTACCAAAATCGAACGGGTCTGGTGCTTTGGGCGAAACTCTCAGCACACCCCTAATCGGGGAACCCCTAATCGGGGAACCCCTAATCGGGTTTACAGACACATTCATTTCGATAGGTGAATTAAAATCAGACAAAGAAGCGCAAAATCTTCTGAAGTATATTAAATCTAAATTCTCAAGGTGCATGCTTGGTATTTTAAAGACGACCCAAGACAACCCTCGTTCAACTTGGGCAAAAGTTCCTCTTCAAGACTTCACTCAAAATTCCGACATCGACTGGTCAAAGTCAGTTGCCGAAATCGACCAACAACTTTATGCAAAATATGGACTTGATGAACACGAGGTGGAGTTTATTGAGAGCAAAGTTAAGGCGATGGAGTGAGGGAGGACTACTGTTATTGTTCAGAAAACCTAAAATCTGAAACATTAAATTCCTATTATTCAACAGTCCAAGTCACAATGATGTCATCGTAGCAGTCTTTTAATTGCTTGTTTTCAAAAATTTCTGTAGAGAGCACTTTTTCAAGACAACCATCCATATCTGCGATGTCTTCATCAAGTAAGTCAATGTCGCCTTTAGTAAAACTAAGATGAAAACCATCCTCGATGCCCCATCGCTCATAGAAAAATTCGATACCATTTATCGTAAAACCCAGCTCCCAGCCATCTGAGATGCAATGCTCAAAATATTCTGGTGTGCAACCTTTCATCTTATTCATCTCCTTGAAAAAATTTCTTATATTCGTTATATTCAGACTCTGTCATAAACCTTCCTGGTTGTCTTATCCCATTTACATAATCGTGGATATGCGGGATTTTCTCTTGACCTCCAAGTGGCTTATGCTTACCGAAGTCAACATCAAATTTGGGAGACCTATCCTCGCCATATTGCCTCAACTGCAAAAATTTTCCTTCTCCATCAAGAAGAATATATGCTGTGTTTGGCTGAACACAATACCAGGGAAGTCCTCTGTTTTCCTTTGCATTGATCTTTTCAAGAATTTTAATGCCATGCATTTTGCCGACACCTTTCCATTCTTGTCGTTTAAGTTTTCCCGATGCAGACATTGCACCTCTGCTACCCATTTTACCTCCCTGTTGTAGGTGTTTCATTTTATACATACATTATACTGTATTAAATTGAAATTTATTAGCAGATAAAATAGGTCTAGAATTAATGTTTGTCCTTAACACAAAACATTGATTGACTTTATGCAAAGTATGGCTTGGACGAACACGAGGTGGAGTTTATTGAGAGCAAAGTGAAGGCGATGGAGTAGTTGCAGATAACCATGTGAATCCTTATCTTCTTGGAGTAAAATTAGACTTACTATGAAAAACAAAACTCAACATAAATCAATCGCTGATTACGTTCTCTCCGAAGAATTCGAAGAAAAAGTTAGAAGAGTTAGTGCCAAGAGCCGACCCTTTGATAACGCTTCTTCGTCGACAGAGGTTTATGCCGCTCTTGAAAGGCTTTCTAAATTGGATGAGAAGAGTTCAAAAGTCTTAAATGGATAAACCTGAGCTCTTTATTGTCGTCGGTCCGAACGGAAGCGGTAAATCATCAGTTCTTTATGAAAGTGAGATTTCAAAGAACCTTCTTTTTGTTAATCCCGACGATGTTGCACGCAATGATTTTTCATACATTGAAGATGCCGATGAACGTAACTATCTTGCTTGGAAGGAATGCAATGCACAAAGAGATGCGATGCTCACGCGTCGAGTTACATTCGGTTTTGAAACAGTTGGCTCCCACCTTTCCAAACTAGAGTTTATAGACCAAGCTCACAAATTCGGGTATATAGTGACGGTTATGTTCGTTGCCACCGAAAATCCACAGATTAATATAGAAAGAATTGCTAACAGAGTATCTAAAGGTGGTCATGGAGTCCCCGATGAAAAAGTCATTTCAAGACATAAACGAACCCTTGAAATGCTTTATGACTACTATTCAAAGGCAGATAACATGACTGTTTGGGATAACTCTATCACTTCAACTGATGAAAACGCTAAAACAATCAAAAAACTCCTTATTAAAGCTTCAAACAAAACGTTAGTTTTTAAACATGCGGATGAAGTTGCCTGGTTCAAAACATATCTGCTTGACAAGATTGAAGTCGAATAGCACTTTACATCGACCAACAGCTTTATGCAAAGTATGGACTTGATGAACACGAGGTAGCATTTATTGAGAGCAAAGTGAAGGCGATGGAGTGAGCCATCATTTAAGAAATGTTTCCTAAGAAATTTTTCGTGCGCTCGTGTTGAGGGTTGTCGAAGACTTCTTCTGGAGTTCCTTGCTCCACGATAACTCCGCCGTCCATAAAAATTACTCTGTCGGCGACGTCACGCGCAAAACCCATTTCGTGCGTTACCACGATCATCGTCATTCCTCCGCGAGCCAAATCTTTCATAACTCCGAGGACATCCCGAACCAATTCAGGGTCAAGAGCGCTCGTTGCTTCATCGAACAACATGACATGAGGATTCATCGCAAGAGCGCGCGCGATTGCAACCCTTTGTTGTTGACCGCCGGAAAGTTGAGAAGGTTTATAATCTTCCCTGTTTGACATCCCAACTTTTGCAAGTTGTTCTTTGGCGACTTTCTCGGCTTCAGCTTTTGACCTCTTTAAAACCTTTTCTTGCGCGAGCATAACGTTCGCTTTTGCGCTTAAGTGCCCAAATAAGTTGAAATTTTGAAACACCATCCCAACTTTCGACCTTAAGGCATTTATGTCAATTGATGGGTCGGTTATCTCGTCATCTTCGAAAAAAATATGCCCTGAGGTCGGAGTTTCAAGGAGATTTATGCATCTAAGCATCGTTGATTTTCCACTTCCGGAAGGGCCTAATATAACAACAACTTCGCCTCTTTTAACTTCTAGGCTAACACCTTTTAGGACATCGAGATCTCCAAAGCTTTTGTGAAGGTCGTCTATTCTAATTATTGTTTTCGAATCTTTTTTGCTCATTTGGTTGCTTCTTTAACTTATCTTCCTATAGGCTCGACAGATCGGTGCTCGTTAATTGTTTGTTTTGAGTTTCGTCCTTATTTTTCTTGCTCGTGGTCTCGCCGAATGTGTTGTTGGCAAGCTTTTGCTCCAAGCGCCCAACTAGTTTTGCAAGAGGGATTGTTATGACAAGGTAGAACAAAGCTGCAACGATATATGGCGTAATCGACCCAGTTGAGGCAACGATTGTTTTTGCATACATGACAACCTCCATGCATCCGACAGCTGCCAACATCGAAGTGTCTTTATAAAGCAAAATAAATTCGCTTGTCATCGTTGGGATAACTCTTCTTATAGTTTGAGGAATGATGACGTAGAGCATTGTTTGAGCACTATTCATTCCCAATGACCTCGATGCTTCGAATTGCCCAGAGTCTATAGATTGAATTCCGGCTCTAAATATCTCGCATAGATAGGCGCTTGAGTTCATCGCAAGAACGATAACGCCCAGCAAAAATTCTGGGATTTTAATTCCAGCGAGCGGAAGTCCAAAAAATGCGATGTAGATTTGCAAAAAGAGGGGAGTTCCGCGAACAATGTTAACATACGCTCCTGCGATCGCTCTTGTCACCTTAAATTTTGCGATCCTCATTAGTGCGAGCAAAAGACCAAATGGGATTGCAAGAGGAAACGCGCATGCGACGATTCCGATCGCCATGAAAAAACCATTTAGAACAACAGGAAAACTTGTTGTTATAATAACCGGGTTTAAAAAGAGAAACAAAAACTTATTCGAGTTCCAAGCTTTGACCCAATCTTGAGCTTCTAGCCAATTGCTAATTTCTTTTGCAAGAGTTTTTTCAGCAACTATTATAGTTGGAATTCCTTCTATGTCTTGCTCAGATCCATCTTTAAAGTATGAACCTGTTAATTGCATCTCTCCGCCAGTGGCAGGGAAATAAACTCCATATATTTCAAGACGCAGATAGGATCCTTGTGCCAGAGCATTATTAAAGTTAACTTCTAGCGTTTGTCCATTTGCAGAAAAAGTCGCTTTCACGTTTGATCTTGTCATCAAGTCTTCCCCTGAAAGGACGGTTGCCTTAGCATCATCGGTTGTAAACTTTGTGCCTTCTGGAAATGTTAGAGAAAGCTTGTCAAGGGCCTCTTCTTGAGAAAGTTGAGCTTCGAACGTGACTCTAGTTTCTGTGTTTCCCAAAACATCATTTCCGCTGTCAGAATTAGTTCTAGCTGTGCATTTCGCAACTTCTAGAGCTTCAGCGCTCATTGGCATAAATGTCGTGGCAAAAAAAGAAAAACATAAAATAAACAAGAAGCACCAAATTTTTGCGGTGCTTCTTGATGTTTTTTTCAAACTATCTTTTGTTCCTAACATCTAAAAAGAAATATTAAAAGTTATTAGCCTAACCATTTTGTTGTTAACTCTTCAATTTTGCCATTGTTTTTTAGTTTATCTATTGCGTTGTTAACAGCTTTAAGAAGTTCTGGGTTGTCTTTAGAGATTGCTATTGCATATTCCTCTCCAGTTGCTATAGGCAAAACGACTTCTGCATCTGAGTAGGAAGTTTTAAGCATTTTTTGAACTACTGCATAGTTTGTGCAAACGTAATTTGCTTGACCTGCCGCCATTGCAGCGAATGCATCAGTTGAATTTCCAAAAGGTTGAATTGTTGCGTTAGGGTAGTTCTCCTTGCAATAATCTTCCCCTGAAGTTCCTGATTGAACTGCAATAACAACGCCTTTTTGGTTGAGTTTTTCAGCTGCGTTGCTTTTGTTAACGTCCCCTCCTTTTGGAGCTGCAACTGCTAAGTCGTCTGTGTAATAGGAAGTTGAGAAGTCAACAGTTTTTTGTCTTTCAGGATCAACAGTGAAGCCTGAAATTCCCATGTCCGCTTGCCCTCCAGCAGCAATTCCAGCAAGAATTGTGTCGAATTGCAAGTTTTTGACTTTAACCGTCAAACCAAGCTCGTTTGCAATTTCATTTGCAATGTCGATGTCAAGACCAACTGCTTGACCATTTTCTAAATTCTCAAATGGGGGGTAGTCGAGAGAAGATGCAACTGTTAAAGTTCCTTCTTCTATCAATTTGTAGTCTGAAGAACTGTTGCTTGAACTTGTTGATTGTGTTTGTGAGTTGTTTGAAGAACAACCAAATAGAGCAAAAGTTAGTGCGATTAAACATGCTAGTAGGGGCCACAAAAATCTAGTTTTTGTCATGATTTCTCCTTTTTATAAGATGATTTATTAAAGCAATACATAAACGCTGAAACTAGATTATAGCATTAAGTAAATGCCTTGTTTTTTTCGGAAAGTTAATTTTCTATGAAATAGAACTAGGAAGGTTCACCTTGCTATAATCAAGGTATGAATTTGAGTTTAACCGATACAACAAGGTTTCCCAAGGTTAGAGGCATCGTTATCCATGGCAGGGGTCAGGGTGAGGCTTTAGGGTTTAGGACAGCGAATTTGACTGTCAAAAGAGAAGAAATCCCGGTTGAAGATGGTGTTTATGCAGCGTATGTTCAAGTTGACGATAGATGTTTTAAAGCGGCAGTGTCCGTTGGTGCGTCGCCTTTTTTTGAGGGTAAAACAACTTCAAATGTTGAATGTCATATTATTGATTTTGACGAGGATATTTATAACAAAACAATTCTGATTGAGTTTGTGAAATTTTTGCGACCTATGATCAATTTTTCATCAAAGGAAGAGTTGGTAAAAACTGTTAAGAAAAACATAGAAGAGGTCAAGGATATTTTATAAACCTAGAGTTTATTTATTGATTTAACACAACTTTAACCGATAAAGTGTTCAAAAACGCCCGCTTTGCATATATAATCACTATGCGGTTTAAAGATAAGTAGCAAAAAATTATCCAATTTAAATAAGAAAGAGAAAATTATGGCAGACACAAGAGATGAAGACTTATCGAAAAGAAGCGAATGGACGAGCAAGGCAGCGTTTGTTCTGGCAGCCGCTGCGAGCGCTGTTGGTCTTGGGAATCTTTGGAGATTTCCTTACCTAGCTGCTAAATATGGCGGAGGAACCTTCCTTTTAGTCTATATCGTTCTTTTGTTCACATTTGGTGTGTCTCTTCTTTTGCTAGAGACTGCGTTTGGAAGAAAGACAGGTCTCTCAGCGATTTCTGCTTTTAAGTCCTATGGCAAAAAGTATGCATTTATCGGGATTTTAGCATCCGCAGTTCCGTTCATCATCACGTGTTATTATTGTGTCATTGGTGGCTGGGTGACAAAATATGCAGCTTCCTATTTGCTTGGCGGAGCTTCCGAAATCGCTAGCGACCCTGCAACTGCATTTTCCTCATTCATAACTTCGCCAGTTGAGTCTTTTGCTTGGGCATTTATTTTCGTTGGGGCGACAGTTTTAATCGTTGCGCTTGGCGTTGAAAAGGGTATTGAGAAATCAAACCTTGTCATGATGCCGCTTTTGCTTGTTATCGCTGTTGGAATCGCAATTTTCACTCTTGCACAACCTGGAGCAGCACAGGGCGCTGCTTATTATCTCTTGCCTGACTTTTCTAAGATTTCACCTGAGATTTTGATTGCTGCATTAGGGCAAATGTTTTACTCAATGAGTCTTGCGATGGGAATCATGATAACTTATGGTTCCTACACGAAGAAATCTTCTTCGCTAACTTCTTCCGCTGTTCAAGTCGCAGGATTCGACTTTTCAGTTTCCTTCTTAGCAGGTTTGATGATAATTCCTGCAGCGTTTATCGGACTTGGCGGAGGAGATGCTATTGCCGCTAAAGCGGGTCCGTCTTTGATGTTTATCACTCTTCCAGAAGTGTTTGCTAAGATGGGGAGTTTTGGCGGAGCCATTGGCGCATTGTTCTTTATATTAGTTTTGTTTGCTGCTCTAACGAGCGCAATTTCACTAACAGAAACTCTTGTTTCAATTATTTGCGACGCAATGCGTTGCACAAGGAGAAAGGCGATAGTGATCGTTATCGTCTACTTTGCCGTTATGGTAACTTTTGTAAATTTAGGCTATAACAAACTTGACTTTATCCAACCGCTAGGTGCTGGGTCATCTATACTTGATTTCTTTGATTTCTTGAGCAACACTGTTATGATGCCGATTGTTGCAATTTTGACTTGCATATTTGTCGGTTGGATAATTAAGCCAAAAGAGGTTATCGACGAGGTTCGCATTTCTTCTAAATTCAAACTTGCTAAACCTTGGACGATAATGATTAAATACATCGCTCCAGTTTTAATTGCGCTAATTTTGATTACCTACACGGCAGCTCAATTCGGATTGATGACAATTTAGGGAAGGTTAAGAGGGTTTTTATATGTCGCTTTCAATTGGAATAGTTGGCTTGCCAAATGTTGGAAAGTCAACTCTTTTTACAGCTTTGACAAACAAAGGAGGGTTGGCTGCAAATTACCCTTTTGCGACCATCGAGCCTAATGTTGGAATGGTTCCAGTTCCAGATAAGCGCCTCAATGAACTTGCAAAGATCGACAATCCTGCGCAAATTGTCCCTGCTATGGTTGAGTTTGTTGACATTGCAGGGCTCGTTGCTGGAGCTTCTAAGGGAGAAGGTTTAGGTAATCAATTCCTAGCTAACATTCGCGAGTGCGATGCGATTTGTGAGATTGTTCGTTATTTTTCAGACGCGGACGTTATTCATGTTGATGGGAAAGTTGACCCTGAGAGTGATGTTGAGACAATTAAGACTGAACTTATCTTGGCTGACCTTGCAACTATAGAAAAAGCAATTGTTAGAGTTGAAAAAGAAGCAAAGCGTGATAAGTCAAAGTTAAAAAAGTATGAAGCGATGAAAAAAGTTAACGATGGGCTAAATGAAGGTCATCGTGCCAGGACTTTAGATTTAACAGATGATGAAATTGATGAGCTCTATGATTTGCACTTATTGACGATGAAGCCTTTTATTTATGTGGCTAACGTGGATGAGGATCAAATAACATCCGACATTGGAGAAATCGACGGTCTTGTGCCAGTTAAAATTTCAGCAAAAGTTGAAAGTGAGCTTATAGATCTTTCTCAAGATGAGCGAAAAGAATATCTCGAGACTTTAGGAATTGAGGAGAGTGGTCTTGAGCGTCTTGTTAGAGAGACTTATCACTTGTTAGGCTTGCAAAGTTTTTTCACATCTGGAGAAAAAGAAACTAGGGCGTGGACAATTCATATAGGAGACACTGCTCCGAAAGCTGCGGGCGTCATTCATTCTGATTTTGAGAGAGGCTTTATCAAGGCAGAAACGACTTCGTTTGATGATTACGTTGAGCTTGGTGGGGAGTCAGGTTGTCGCGAAAAAGGAAAACTTCGTCAAGAAGGCAAAGATTATGTTGTTCAAGATGGAGATGTTATAACCTTTAAATTCAATGTTTAGAATTTTGTTTTAAACTCTGTGATAAAATTTAGCACGTTAAATTTATAGTATCTAGTTAAAAGTTTTTATAAGAGAGGTTATTGAAAAATGTCAGGACATTCAAAGTGGGCGACAACTAAACATAGAAAAGCAGCGCAAGACTCAAAAAGAAGTGCGCTATTTTCAAAGCTTTGCCGAAATATAACGGTTGCAGCTAAAGAAGGCGGAGATCCAAATCCAGAGAATAACGCTTCTCTCGCTGCGGCAATCGATAAAGCGAAGGGATATTCTCTTCCAAAAGATAAAATCAAAACAGCTATCGACAAGGCATTCGGAAGTGGCAAAGATGCTGCTAGCTATAAAACCGTTGTTTATGAGGGATATGGACCAGCGGGTGTTGCAGTTTATTGTGAAGCTTTGACTGACAACTTGAACAGGACAGCAGCCGACGTAAGAAGCACTTTTTCTCACGCTGGAGGAAACTTAGGAACGAGCGGATCTGTTGCTTTTCAATTTGAGAGCAAAGGTCAAATCCTTGTTGCCAAAGAGATTGACAAAGGCAAGAAGGAAGGCATGGTTGCTAACGGTGCTGCGGGAGATGAAGATGAATTTATGTTAGCAGTGGCTGACGCTGGTGGAGAAGATTATGAAGATGCGGGCGATGAGTGGGTTGTCTACACTGCAGCTGGCGATCTTAACACTGTTAAGGTTGCGCTCGCAGACGCTGGAATTGAGATCAAGGGTGCAGAGCTAACGATGATTCCGACCAATCCTTCTGAAGTTTCTTTGTCTGATGCAAAGAAAGTTATGCGCTTGATTGACAAGCTCGAAGAATTGGAAGATTTGCAAAACGTCTACCACACAGCTGATATAACCGAAGAGATAGCTGCTCAATTAGACGACTAAGCGAAGTCTTCTATTTCTCTTTTTCGCTAGCGGCAATCTTTGTTGCAAGCACTAAAACATCAATAGCTATATTCAATTCGTCGATGCTTGGCATGCTTGGCGCGATTCGTATGTTTTCGTCGTTTGCATCATCTCCTAGTGGATAGGTTGCTCCTGCTTGTGTGAATTTAACGCCGAGCTCATTTGCAATTTCAACGACCCTTTTTGCGGTTCCTTTAGGCGCGTTAAAACTAATAAAATACCCTCCCTTTGGTTTTGACCAACTGACGTTCTCAAAACCGGAAAACCCTGCTTGAAGTTTTTCGTCAACCGCTTGAAACTTAGGTCGCAAAATTTCAGCATGTTTTCTCATGTGGTTTTTAATTCCATTTGCATTTTTGAAGAATAGAACATGCCTTATTTGGTTGATTTTGTCAGATCCTATCATTTGGGCGCTTAAATGTTTTTTTGCATCATTTAAGTTCGCTTCACTCATTGCCATTGCCGCGATTGAGGCTCCTGGGAATGAGGCCTTTGACAAACTCGAAAATTTGAAATACCTATCTTCATTTCCTGCCTCTTTGCATGTTTTTGCTATGTCGAGGACGTGTTCTTGGTTGTTTTCTTCATAAAGGTGGTGAACGCAATAAGCGTTGTCCCAATATATTCTAAAGTCGGGAGCTGCGCATTTCATGGAAGCGAGACGTTTGACAACTTTGTCGCTATAAGTCACTCCGCTTGGGTTTGAATATTGAGGAACGCACCAAATTCCTTTCACCGAATCATCATTTTCAACTAGAAGCTCAACTTGATCCATGTCTGGGCCGTCTTTAAGCAAGGAGACGTTTATCATTTCGATTCCAAAATTTTCACAAATTTTAAAATGTCTGTCATACCCTGGAACAGGGCAAAGAAATTTGATTTTTTTTGTTTTCGATTGCTCGTTAAAGGGAGGCTGTCCTCCAACCCCAAATTGCATTGAGCGTTGAACGCAATCATGCATTAAAGTTAAACTTGAACTTCCAATGACTAAAACATTATTAGGATTTTCTTGCATAAGTTCAGCGAAGAGTTCACGAGCTTCCGTAATACCTTCTAAAAGCCCATAATTTCTGAAATCTAGATTGTCAACTCCAGACAATGGAACATCAAACTTCAAAAGATCTTTAGAAAGCTCCAGCTGCTCTGCGCATGGCTTTCCGCGCGTCATATCAATTTTTAAATTTTTAGCCGACAATTCATCGAATTGTTTTTTAAGAGGATCGAGATCGTTTAATTTGATCATTATATGCTCTGGGCTCCTTTTGTCTTTTACAATAGCTCAACCGTTATTTTTTTGGGTTACAATTATTTTTTAATTATTAAGTGAATATGATAACGCTGCAATGTCACAAGTTGCATGATGTTTGCCCGTTTAAGGAGAAAGTCGATAAAATGTTTTCTAACGATTTTTGGGTGTTGCTTGCAATATTAGCCTACTTTGTTGTCGTTTTAACTATAGGTTTTGTTTATGCGAAACGTTCAAATTCTTCCACAGAGGAATACTTTTTAGGAGGACGAAAAGTAGGTCCTTGGTTAACTGCTCTTTCTGCAGAAGCATCGGATATGAGCGGGTATCTTTTAATGGGAATTCCAGGTCTTGCTTATTTCACGGGTGCCGCTGACGCTGGGTGGACTGTTATAGGTCTTGCAATTGGAACTTGGGCAAATTGGCATTTCACAGCAAAGAGGTTGCGTAAATATTCTGAGGTTGCAAGTGATGCAATAACGCTTCCAGATTTTTATTCGCGCCGTCTTCATGACGACAAGAATATTATATCCACGATCGCTGCTTTGATAATATTGCTATTCTTTTGCGTATACGTTGGGAGTTGTTTTGTCACTTGCGGAAAACTTTTCCACACGCTTTTCGGGATCGACTACATGGCGATGATGGTCTTAGGAGCGCTTATTGTTTTTCTCTACACTCTTGTTGGAGGCTATCTTAGCGTAGTTGTTACGGACTTCGTTCAAGGATGTTTGATGTTTTTTGCGTTGGCGGTTGTCATGATCGGTTCGATAACCCTAGCTTCAGGCGTTGAAAACACAATTAGTTTCTTGCAAGACATCCCCGGCTATTTTTCTTTGCTAACGAACGCAACGCCTCAACTTGGTAGTGATGGAAATCAAATTGTCCAAGATGGGGTTCCTGTTTTCCAAAGCCCCCAATCGATGGGCGTTTTGACAATAGTTTCCTATCTTGCTTGGGGTCTTGGATATTTTGGAATGCCTCATGTTCTAGTTAGATTTATGGGGATAAGAAACGCCGATGAACTTCGCAAAAGCAAATATATAGCAGTTGTTTGGGTGGTAATCTCAATGTTTTGCGCTGTTGCGATAGGCTTGATTGGAAGAGTTGTCGTGCCTACGGAGTTGTTGACCAATAGTGCCGCTGAAAACATTTTCATTGTTTTGTCTAGAATGCTTTTGCCTGGATTTATGTGTGGCGTTGTTGTTTCTGGAATTTTAGCAGCGTCGATGAGCTCAGCTTCAGGTTACCTTTTGATAGCAGGTTCATCTGTCGCTGAAGACTTATATCGTGGAGTGATAAAGAAAGATGCAACGGACAATCAAGTTATGATTGTGAGCAGAATAGTTTTAATTTGCGTTTTCTTGCTCGGCATTGTTATTGCTAGCGACGAAAACTCGATTATATTCAAGGTTGTTTCGTTCGCGTGGGCGGGTCTTGGCGCATCATTTGGACCGCTAACTTTATGCTGTCTCTATTGGAGACGCCTAAATAAGCCAGGCGCGATTGCTGGAATGCTAACAGGTGGGATTTCTGTTATAGCTTGGAAATATCTTTTGTCTCCACTAGGCGGGTTGTTTTCTATCTATGAACTTTTGCCATGCTTTTTTATAGCGCTTGCCGTTATGATTATTGTTTCTCTCTTAACGCCTCCTCCCGAGGATTCTGTCTTAGATGAGTTTGATCATTATATGGACGAGCCTATGAAAGGCGTCCAAGCGAGTGCATAATAAGATTTATGTTTGGGAGTAAGAAATGAGTTTGCCTTATAAAAAAATTGGGATCATAGGAGCTTTGGATGAAGAAGTTGCTTCTTTAATCGAAAAAACTAATGCGAGGTTTGAAAGAAGCGCGCTCGAGACAAATTTTTATCGTGCCAATGTCAATGAGTATGAACTTGTCATAGCTAGGTGCGGAGTTGGAAAAGTGAACGCTGCGATTATCGCCCAAGAGATAATTGATGAGTATGGCGTTGATGCAATGATCAATGTTGGAGTTGCGGGCGCAATTGATTCCAGAATAAAGAGGAACGGAATTGTTATTTCTGAAAAACTTTATGAGCATGACGTTGATTGTCTTGAAGGTGCTGGTGTTATTTCAAGAATGAAAACATCCGAATTTGTCTCCGATGCAAAACTTGTTAGCGTCGCTAAAGCTTCTTGTGAACAAGTTTGCGAGAAAGATAACTTTTTTGTTGGAGTTATAGTTTCCGGAGATCAATTCATTTGCACGCTTAAAAAAAAGGAATGGTTGAGTGAAGAATTTGGTGCTTTATGCGCAGAGATGGAGGGGGCTGCGATTGCGCACACTTGTCAAGTTAACAGCATTCCTTTTTTGGTATTAAGATCTATATGCGACTTTGCGGATGAAGGAGCGGCGGAGTCTTTCCAGGAAAATAAGGATGAGGCTCTTGATTTCACAACGGATGTTGTTTTGAAGATGTTGTCATAAATGAATTCTTAGTGTAAAAAAATTTTATTATTGATAATTCCAAGGCATTCCTAATATTTTTGTTATACTATCTTTGCTTGTTATTTTGCAAGCAATTGGTAATATTGGCCCCCGAGTTATTTGTTCATTAATTATTAAGAAATCTATCTTGGGGCCCTTGAAAGTTTTAGAAAGGGGTCCTTTATCATGACCGAAATTAAAAATTTAGATGTGATCGAGCCTTCCGATTTAACGGATGAAGAGTTTGCTAGCATGATCGACGGCTCAATTACGACTATTAACGAAGGTGAGCTCGTTAATGGGAAAGTTGTAAAAATTGAGCGCGACGAAGTTCTAGTTGACATCGGCTTTAAGAGCGAGGGTGTTATCCCAGCGCGTGAGTTGTCAATCAGAAAAGACGTTGACCCAGCAAGTTGTGTTTCCCTCGGAGATGAGGTTCAAGCGCTAGTTTTGACAAAAGAGGACAAAGATGGTCGCTTGATATTGTCTAAGAAGAGAGCGGAATATGAGGTCGCTTGGAAGAGAGTTGAAGAGAAATTTAAGGCTGGAGAGATTGTAACTGGTGAGGTTATTGAAGCTGTTAAAGGCGGACTCATTGTTGACATCGGCCTTAGAGGATTTTTGCCTGCATCTCTTGTTGATATTCGCAGAGTTCGTGAGCTTGACTCTTACCTCAACACTGAAGTTGATGCAAGAATTATCGAGATGGACAGAAACAGAAACAACGTTGTTCTTTCTCGCAGAGTTCTTCTTGAAGAAGGAAGAAAAGCAGAGAGGGCTGAAATCTTGTCTAAATTAACTAAAGGCATGCGCCTTAAAGGAACCGTTTCTTCAATCGTTGAGTTCGGTGCATTTGTTGACCTTGGTGGGATTGATGGTCTTGTTCACATCTCAGAGCTTTCTTGGAATCATGTTAATCATCCAAGTGAGGTTATCAGTGTCGGAGAGGAACTTGAGGTTGTTGTTCTCGATGTTGATTTGGAGCGCGAGAGAATTAGCCTTGGATTAAAACAAACGCAACCTGATCCATGGACTGAGCTTATGGAGAAATATCCTGCTGGGACGATCGTTGATGGAAAGGTAACCAACGTAGTTTCGTTTGGTGCATTTGTTGAGTTTGAGGAAAACATCGAGGGGCTTGTTCACATCTCTGAACTTGCAACAAAACACATCGACAGCCCAAAACAAGTTGTTCATGTTGGAGATGAAGTGAAAGTCAAGATCATTGAGTATGATCTTGAGAAGAGAAGAATTTCACTTTCTTGCAAGGCTGCTGCAGAGGAACTCGGGTTTGAAATTGAAGTTGAAGAGCCTGAGACTAAAGAAGCTCCTGCGGAGGAGGTAACCAAAGACGAGGAAGCTGCTGTAGAGGGCAAAGTCGAAGAAAATAGCGAAGAGATAAAAGAGCTTGAAGAAAAGCCCGAGGAAGAGAAGCAAGAAGAAGATGCGCAAGAGGAGAATAGTGAGGATAAACCCGCTGAGTAAATTTTAGGCGGTCAAAACTTTTAAAAGCTTTAGTGTAAGAGGGGGGCTTTATGAAAGTTATTTATATTATTGGTGGAATGTGCAATGGCAAGTCTACGATCGGTCATGCGCTAGAGAAGCACGGCGCTAAGTTTATTGATCTTGACTTGCTTGCAAATGACGGTCAAAAAGAACAAAAAATGATCTTAGAGCTTGCGAAGCTTGATGTTGACGGTCTCGTTGAAAATGGGGAAGTTAACAGAAGCATTATGTTAGATTATCTTTTTTCTAGCTCATTTGCAACTCAAAGGGTTGATGAAGCAATTCATCCTATAGTAAAAGAGCTCCTTGACAAGAGGTTAGAGAAGCTCGAAAAGAGCGGGTGTGAGGTTGCTGTTGTCGAGTACACAGGTTATTATGGAAAGCCTAGGGAAGAAGATATATTTTTAAAGGATGCTGATCTTGTCGTTTGGATTGAGTCATCCTTAAAGGATAAAATCGAGCGAGCTTCTAAACGCGATTTGCCAGCGCATGAATTGACTTGGAGAATGAGAGTTCAGCCCTACGATGAGGAGTATGAGGCGGTTGCTGATTACACAATTCACAACAACTCAAGCGAAGAGGCGTTAAGTGAGTGCGTCGAACAATTGTGGGCTCACTGTCGTTAGTGATTATGAACCTAGCGGAGATCAACCTCGCGCGATTGATAAATTAGCAAAGGGAGTTAATAGCGGCCTTCGATATCAAACGTTGCTCGGGGTGACGGGGTCTGGAAAAACTTTTACGATGGCAAAACTAATTGAGCGTGTGCAAAAGCCCACGCTCATAATGGCTCCAAACAAAACTTTAGCGGCGCAACTCGCAGGAGAGTTGCAACATTTTTTTCCAAACAATTCTGTTGTCTATTTCGTATCTTATTATGATTATTATCAACCTGAGGCTTATGTCCCTTCGAGTGACACATTTATTGAGAAAGATGCATCAATAAATGAAGAGGTTGAAAAACTCAGGCACGCTGCGACAAGTGCGTTGCTTTCAAGGCGAGATTGCATTGTTGTCGCATCAGTTTCTTGCATTTATGGAATAGGATCTCCCGAAGATTATGCTGGCATGGCTGTCTTCTTGGATAAGAGCCAGGAATATGAGCGAGACAATTTGATTGCTGACCTCATCAAGATTCAATATGACAGAAACGATTATGAGCTTCAACGCGGGACATTTCGAGTTAGGGGCGAGTCGATAGACATTTTTCCGCCTTATGAAGATAACCCTTTGCATGTTGGATTTTGGGGAGATGAAATAGAGGAGATCTCTATTGTGGATCGAGTGAGTGGGGAAGTGTTAAAGGAGCTAGAAAACACGCCAATATGGCCTGCTTCTCATTATGTAACAGCAAGACCTAAATTGAACAACGCGATCAAAACGATTGAAGAAGAGTTGCAAGTTCGACTAAAAGAGCTTAAAAATAGCAATAAACTTTTGGAAGCTCAAAGGCTTGAGATGAGGACGAACTATGACCTTGAGCTAATTGACACGCTTGGGTTTTGTTCTGGAATTGAGAATTACTCGAGGCACCTTGATGGAAGAGCGCCAGGCGAGCCCCCAAGCACTCTAATTGACTATTTTCCCGATGATATGCTTTGCATAATCGATGAATCGCATGTGACATTGCCACAAATTAGAGGAATGCATGAGGGGGACAGGGCGCGCAAAGTGACTTTAGTCGAGCATGGTTTTCGACTTCCCTCTGCGCTGGACAATCGGCCTTTAAGATTTGATGAGTTTGAACAAAAGATTCCTCAATTCGTCTATGTTTCAGCAACGCCAGGGGATTATGAAGAGAAGGTAAGCGAGCAAGTTGTTGAGCAAATAATTCGCCCAACGGGGCTTTTAGACCCACTTGTTGAAGTTCGCCCGATTAAAAGTCAAGTGGATGATGTAATTGATGAAGTTAGGAAGCGCGCTTGCAAAGATGAGAGAGTTTTAATAACAACGTTGACTAAGAAAATGGCTGAAGCGCTAACAGATCACCTTCTTGACCAAGACATAAAAGCTAGATATATGCATTCGGACGTCTCAACTCTCGACCGAGTTGAAATTTTGAGGGAGTTAAGAGAGGGCAAATTCGATTGTTTGGTCGGTATCAATTTACTTAGAGAGGGGCTCGATTTGCCTGAGGTTTCTCTTGTTGCAATTTTGGATGCTGATAAAGAGGGCTTTTTGAGAAATAAACGATCGCTAATTCAAACGATAGGGCGTGCTGCAAGAAATGTAAGCGGAAAAGTTATCATGTATGCCGATAAAGAAACTGATTCGCTTAAAAGTGCAATTGACGAAACAAGACGCAGGAGATCTATTCAAGAACAATTTAACAAAGATCATGGAATTGAGCCAAAAACAATCGTTAAAAAGATTTCTGACATAACGGATAAAATTCGTGACCTTGATGATATTGATGAGGAATTCGTTAAAAGCGAGTTTGATGGTTTGACAAACAGAGAGGTTGAGTCTTTGATTGAGACATTGCAAGAGCAAATGTTAGCAGCGTCTCAAGCGTATGATTTTGAAGAGGCTGCAAAGATTCGCGATGAAATTGTTAATGTAAAATCTAGCGTTTATGGTGATTCAGAAAAGGACATTCTTGCTGACTTAAAAAGAAGTTCGCGCAAATCTAAAAGGCGACATTAGGTCTATCTTGCACTATAATTTTATTCGTGTGGTCATTTTAATTAAATTGAAAAACTTTTAAATTAGGAGTTTGTTTTTTTATGGCATTAGCAGATGAATTACATGCGCTCAGAGATGAAGTTTCAAAGAAGATCGATCAAGCTATAACAAGCGAAAATTTAGATGAAGTTCGCGTTTCAGTTCTTGGAAAGACAGGAAGCTTGACTGGTTATTTGCGATCGATGGGAAGTGTTGCTAAAGAAGATCGTGCAGAGGTTGGCAAATTAGTAAACTCAGTTAGAAAACAAGTTGAAGAAAGCCTTGAGATTAAGAAAGCGGAGTTGAAGAAGGCTGAGATGAACGCGAGGATTGCAGCTTCTTCGGTTGACGTGACTGCTCCTGGAAGATCGATGAGTTGCGGGCATCAACATCTAATCACCAACATAATTGATGAGTGCATAGATATATTTTTAGGACTTGGTTTTACGGTTAAACATGGTCGTGAGGTTGAAACTGACTATTACAACTTCGAAGCGTTGAATGCGCCTGCCGATCACCCTTCAAGAAGCATGCAAGACACTTTTTATTGTGTTGATAACTCTGGAGAGGTTTCTGCAGTCAAAGGTGAAAGTAACATTTTGCTAAGAACGCAAACTTCGGGTTGCCAAGTTCATGCGATGGAGGACGACGAGCTTCCAATTTATGTGATAGCGCCAGGGAAAGTATATAGAAGAGATGTTGCAGATCCTTCTCATTTGCCTCAATTTCACCAAATTGAAGGCCTTGTTGTTGACAAAGGGATTACCTTCGGTGATTTAAAGGGAACGTTGGAGGTCGCTTGCAAGGAAATTTTTGGCGAGGAGAGAAAGACGCGCTTTCGCGCTCACTATTTTCCTTTCACTGAGCCTTCCTGTGAAGCAGATGTTTCATGCGGAATTTGCGGAGGAAAAGGATGCAGAATGTGCAAAGGAACAGGCTGGCTCGAAATTTTGGGTTGCGGAATGGTTGATCCTAACGTTTTAGAGATGAGTAACATCGATCCTGAAGAATACACAGGTTTTGCGTTCGGAATGGGAGTCGAGCGCATAGCATGTCTTAAATATAATGTCCCAGACTTAAGAATGCTCTTGCAAGGGGACGAGCGTTTCTTAAGGCAATTTTAGAAGAGCAAAAGTCATGAAGTCATGAAATCAAAAGGAGATTTTGAGAAAAAATGCTAGCACCTTTGAAGTGGATAAATGAATACACGGAACTTTCATTTGCAAGTGATGATCAAATTCAGGAGTTATGCGATCGCCTCGATTTAACTGGAACAGGCGTTGAAGGCGTTAACAAAACGGGGGCGTCTTTTGACAAAATTGTGACCGGAAAAGTTATAAGCAAGGAGAAACATCCAGATTCTGACCATATGTGGGTTTGCCAAGTTGACGTTGGTGAGAAGAATGTGGATGAAAGTGGCAATCCTTGCCCTTTGCAAATTGTTTGCGGAGCTCAAAATTTCAACGTGGGTGATCATATTGTTGTTTCTATGGTTGGCGCAATTTTGCCAGGGGACGTTAAAATTAAGAAGGCCAAGCTAAGAGGCATAGTTTCTAATGGAATGAATTGTTCTGAGAGAGAGCTTGGCTTAGGTGACGATCATGATGGAATAATGATTTTGCCAAATGATGCTCCAGTTGGAATGGACTTTACTGATTATTATGGCAGCAATGACGTCGTCTTAGATTTAGAGATAACTCCTAACCGCCCTGATTGCCTCTCAATTAGAGGTCTTGCGCGTGAGTTTGCTGCAATTAACGATAAACCTTGGATAGATCCTCTAGACAAAGATCTTGATGATTTAGATTTAAAGCTCTCTGATGAAAACGTTAACGATGAGGTTTTAGTTAGCGTTGTTAGTCCAACAAGATGTCCTAGATATACCGCTTGCGTTGTTAAGGGAGTAAAGGTTGGTCCGAGTCCAAAGTGGTTAGTCGATAAGCTTGCCTCGATGGGTCAGCGAAGCGTTAACAACATTGTTGATGTGACAAACTACATCTTGTTTTTATATGGACAGCCTCTCCATTCTTTTGATCTAGATTGGCTAAAGAATGGGCAAGATCAAGCTCATATTGTTGTTAGGGGTGCTAGAGAAGGAGAAACTCTAACGACATTGGACGGACAGGCGAGAGAGTTAAGCGAGGACATGACGCTTATAACAACAGAGAGTGCTGGTCCTGTTGGCTTGGCGGGCGTTATGGGTGGACTTAACTCTGAGATTACAGATTCAACGACTAACGTTTGCATTGAAGCTGCAACATTTGATCCAGGACGAACATCGAGAACGTCGAGAAACCTCAACTTGTTCAGCGAGTCTTCTATGAGATATGAGCGTGAGGTAGATGACCATGATATTGACAAGAGAGCAAAGATCGCTGCAGCTTTAGTTCAAAGCGTTGCAGGTGGCGAGATTTTAAGCGATGGAAATGGCAATTTTGGGCTTGTTGACGTTTGGGAAGGGAAGAAAGAAACTAATAGCCTTCAATTTAGGGTGGATCGTTTTAACAAATTTGTTGGTGAGAACATAGAAAAGGGATTTGTTACTAAGGTTCTTAAGAACCTAGGTTGTAAGGTTGATGAAGATGGAGAGTCATTGACTGTTGTCCCTCCAACTTTCCGCCCTGATCTTGAAAGAGAAGTTGATCTCTACGAAGAAGTTTTGAGGATTTATGGCGAAGATCGAATTCCTTCGACGTTGCCAAGAAGTGAAAAGAGAGTTGGAAAGCTTCTTAAAGAAGACAAGATAAGAAGGGTGATCGACAGAGCTCTTCGAGCATGTGGTTTAGACGAGACTCTTTCTTATTCATTTACAAGTGAAGCTGAAAATGAAATGTTTAGACCTAAAGACAACGAGGATTCTCAAAGCGTGGAGATTATTAACCCTCTTAATGCGGAAGAATCGAAGTTAAGACAATCGATTATCCCTGGGTTGTTAAAGAGTGTTGAATTTAATTTTAACCACGGCGAAAAAACAATTTCCCTTTATGAAATAGGAAAAGTTTTCACAACAACTAATGCAAGACCTTTGCCTAAAGAAAGAGATCGCATCTCAGGCGTTTTAAGTGGTCTCTCTCAAGTTAAAACGTGGGACGAAGAAGAGCGAAAGTTCGACTTTTTTGATGGTAAGGGATGCGTTGAGAAAATTTGTGATGCGCTTAATTTTCAAAAAGTTAGATTCAAGGCTGATGATAATGGGCAATATCCATTCTTGCAACCGGGACGAGCCGCCCAAGTCCACAGCGGTGGAACTTTAATTGGATGGGTTGGCGAGATTCATCCTCAAGTTTTAGCTGAATTTGGAATTGAAGATGTTGTTGTTGCTTTTGAAATTGACATGCACGCTTGCTTGACGTGTGCCAAGGATTCAAAGCAATTTGTCGAGCTCTCAGAATTCCCTGCGATAGAGGTTGACCAAAATTTTGTCGTTGATGAGGTTGTTACCTGCGAAAAAATGCAACAAGTTATAACGTCAGCTGGGGGCAAGCTGTTAAGAAAGGCTGCGCTTGTTGACATTTATAGAAATCCAATTAGCGTTGGAGTTGGAAAGAAATCGATGAGCTTTAAGTTGACTTATCAGGCGCTAGATAGAACGCTTGAGAGTTCTGAGGTAGAAAAACTTCATAACAAGGTTGTCACCAAGGTTGCAGGTGCGACGGGCGCGACGAAGAGAGGAAAATAGTCTTATGAAGCCAAGTCAAATTGTCCTTGTCTTTGATTTTGGAGCTCAATATGGACAATTAATCGCAAGAAGAATTCGCGATCTCGGAGTCTACTCCGAAATCGTTCCTTGCGACATCTCTTGCGAAGAGGTCAAGCAAATTAACCCATCGGCGCTCATTTTTTCTGGAGGGCCAGCGAGTGTTTATGCAAAAGATGCGCCAACAATAGATAAAAGAATTTTAGACTTAGGATTGCCAATTCTAGGTTTTTGTTATGGGCATCAAATAATTGCTAAAACTTTGGGAGGCAAGGTTGACCAAACTGAAAAGGGTGAATATGGCAAGGCAGAAATTGAGGCGAGCGAATCTGAACTTTTCAAAGGAACGCCGTCTCAGCAAACAGTTTGGATGAGCCATCGAGACTCTGTCGTTTCGCCTCCAGAAGGTTTTAAAGTCATCGCTTCGACTGAAATTTGTAAAGTTGCAGCAATGGAAAATGTTGAGAAGAAAATTTTCACTACGCAATTTCACCCAGAGGTTAAACACACAGAGTTCGGGGATCAAATTTTGAGCAATTTCTTATTTAAAATTTGTCACCTTTCAAACGATTGGTCCCTAGAAGATCTCGCAGATCAATTGATTTTTCAATTGAGAGATAAAATTGGAGATTCTCACGTTATCTTGGGGCTTTCCGGGGGCGTTGATTCGAGCGTTGTTGCAGCCCTTTTATCGAAAGCGATCGGCAAAAATTTAATATGTGTCTTTGTCAACCACGGTTTTTTAAGAAAGAATGAGCCTGAAGAAGTTGAGGATGTTTTCACGCGCGAGTTTGACGTTGATTTTATTCATGTTCATGCGCAAGATAGATACCTTAATCTTTTAGGCGGTGTTGTTGACCCTGAGCAAAAGAGAAGAATCATTGGAGAGCAATTTTGGAAGGAATTCTTTAGAGTGGCTAAAGAAAAGTCTGAAGCCGGCTCTCCCATTAAATTTTTGGCTCAAGGGACGATTTACCCTGACATAATAGAAAGCGGAGCGAGGAAAACAGGAGGGAAAGCCTCGACAATTAAGAGCCACCACAATCTAATTCCTTTTCCTGAGGGAGTTAACTTTGAATTGATAGAGCCTCTCGACCACCTTTTTAAAGATGAAGTCAGAGAATTAGGGAGTGTCCTAGGTCTTCCTGATTCGTTGGTTTTTAGACAACCTTTCCCAGGTCCTGGTTTGGCAATTCGCACAATTGGAGAAGTTGATGAAGAAAAGTTGCAAATTTTAAAAGATGCAGACGCAATAGTTAGGGAGGAAATTGACGAATATAACTCTAAGCTTTTTGAAGAGACTCAAGAGAGAAATTCAAAGCATTCTTGCTGGCAATATTTTGCTGTCCTTCCGGACATAAAGAGCGTTGGGGTTATGGGTGATGAGCGAACGTATGAGCGTCCAATTATTATTAGGGCGGTTGAGTCGAGCGACGCAATGACAGCCGATTGGGCGAAATTGCCTTATGAAGTCTTAGAAAAAATCTCTTCTAGAATTGTAAATGAGGTTAGAGGAGCCAATAGAGTTTGTTATGACATAACTTCAAAGCCGCCAGCAACTATTGAGTGGGAATAGTTTTTAATTGCTAAAATTAAGTAATGATCTTTTTTAAAGGAAAAGGAGAATTTGTTTATGCCGCTTAGCGCAGTTGTTTTAGCAGCGGGCGCAGGGACTCGCATGAAATCAAAAAAGCCAAAGGTTGCGCATGAGATTTTGGGCAAGCCGATGGTCTCTTACGCTATTGATGCGCTAAAAGAAGCTGGAGCTAAAAAGATATCAGTCGTAGTTGGGCATGGCAAGGAGATTGTGGCTCCGCTTTGTGAAGGTGTTGAAATTTGTGAGCAAAAGAACATGCTAGGAACGGGCGACGCTGTTATGAGCGCTAAAGAAGTCTATAAAGAAACATCTGGATCGATCTTGGTAACTTATGGCGATTGTCCTTTGATCACTTCTAACACTTTAAAGCAACTTGCAAAAAAAAGAGAAGAAGAAAATGCGGTTGCATGCGTGTTAACGACGATTCTCGATGATCCATTTGGGTATGGAAGAATTGTAAGAGATGAAAATGGGGAGGTCTTAAAGAACGTTGAAGAGAAAGATTGCACTCAAGAGCAACGTTTAATAAAAGAATGCAACACGGGATTTTATTGCTTTGATGTAAACGAGCTTTTCTCTGCGTTAGAGAAGGTCACTAATGATAATGCTCAAGGAGAGTTTTATTTAACTGACGTTATTGAGGTTTTGACTGGCGAGGGCAAAAGGGTAGTTTCAATTTTGTCAAAAGATAAGGACGAGCTTTTAGGAGTTAACTCTCGCGAACAACTTTGCGACGCGCAAAAGATTATGCAAAAGAGAATTAACAAAAGACATATGGAGCAAGGCGTTAGCATTTGGGATCCAACTTCAACTTTTATAAGTTCTGAAGTTGAGCTATCTTCGGATGTAGAGATTATGCCAAACACAATTTTGCTGGGAAAAACAAGGATAGGAGAGGATTGCCTAGTTGGTCCAAACACGCGCCTTAACAATGTTTGCGTTGGAAAAGGGTGCGTTATCGACGAAACAATTGGAATAGATGCAAAAATTGAAGACAACGTCAAAACTGGACCTCGTTGTTATTTGAGACCAGGCGCTCATTTGATGCAAGGTTCGAAGGCGGGAACTTGCGTTGAAATAAAAAAGTCAACTATCGGGAAAAATTCAAAAGTTCCACATTTGTCATATGTTGGAGACGCGACAATTGGAGAGAATGCAAATCTTGGAGCAGGAACAATCACTTGCAATTATGACGGGGAAAATAAGCATGAAACAAAAATTGGAAATAACGCCTTTATTGGGTCTTCAACGATGTTAGTCTCTCCTGTCAACGTCGGAAACGACGTTGTTATTGGAGCCGGAAGTGTTATAACCGAAGATGTTCCCGAAAACGCTCTTGCATTGGGAAGAGGAAGGCAAGTCAATAAGCTTAACAGAGTCAAAACTAAAGAGGAGGAGTAAGAGATGACAGAAATGAAAAAGACAATGGCACTGTTTTCTGGTTCCGTCTATCCACAATTGTCTGAAGAGATTGCAAAAAACCTTGGTGTTGAACTTGGCAATGTTAAGCTTGAAAAGTTCGCGAACGGAGAGATTTATGCAAGGTATCTAGAAAGCGTTCGAGGTTGTGACGTTTTTTTGATTCAATCTGTCGCCGGCGAGCATATAAATGATGCGCTCATGGAGCTCTTAATCATGGCTGACGCTGCTAAGCGCGCCTCGGCAAGAACCATAACTGCAGTTGTCACTCATTATGGCTATGCGCGTCAAGATCGCAAAGCTGCAGCAAGAGAGCCAATAACGGCCAAGTTGGTCGCAGACCTTATGACTGTTTCAGGGATTCAAAGAGTGATGACGATAGATTTACATCAAAATCAAATTCAAGGTTTCTTTAATTTCCCAGTTGATCATCTAACTGGATTGCCGATTTTGGTTGATTATTTCAAGGCGAAGCAATTTGAAGATCGCGAGGTTTGCATTGTTTCTCCTGATGTGGGTCGCGCAAAAGCCGCAAAGAAGTTTAGCGATATGATGATGGCAGATTTAGCTATTATGCACAAAGGCAGACCTGGTCATAATAAGGCTGAGATAACAGCGTTAATCGGGGATGTTAAAGATAAAGTTTGCATAATAAACGATGACATGATTGACACAGGCGGCACGATAGTTGCTGCTGCTGAAACATTGAAGGCTAAAGGTGCCGCTGAGATATATATATGTTGCACTCACCCTGTTCTTTCTGGACCTGCTTTTGAGAGATTGGAAAATGCGCCTGTTGAAGAGGTTGTTTGTTGTAACACTATTCCAGTCCCTTCAGATAAATTGACTGGGAAAATTAAGCTAGTGAGTGTCGCGCCTTTGTTCGCTCGCGCGATAGACAATGTTTATAACAATGGAAGTGTTTCAACGCTTTTCGACCCTGATTTTGCTCTTTAGTTGCTGTGAGAAATTCGCATTCAAGCTTTGATCTTTTAATCGTCGGACTTGGAAATCCAGGCGATGATTATGAACACACTTTGCACAACATCGGTTTTGATGTTGTTGATTTAATTTCTGAAGAGGGAGACGTTAATTATTGGAAAGAAGAGTGTGGTGCAAAGACTGCACGGATTAAGGTTGGTGAGAAAAATGTTCTTATCGCGAAACCGCAATCGTTTATGAACACTTCTGGCGGACCTGTCAGTGAGTTAATGAAGAAGTATAAGTTGAAGAGCAGGTCTTTGGTTGTTGTGCATGATGATCTTGATCTAGATCCAGGCGTCGTTAGAGTCAAGAATAAAGGAACGGCTGGGGGACATAATGGCGTCAAAAGCATAATTAGTAAGCTAGGCTCTAATGATTTTGTTCATGTTAAAGTTGGAATTGGGCATCCTAAGGGGCGAAAACCAGTTGTCGATTGGGTTTTAAATAGACCTTTGAAAGAGGATGCAATTGCAATTAACGAGGGAATTGAAGTTGCATCTAGAGCGGTTTTAGCTCTTTGCGAAAAGAGTGTTGATAAAGTTCAAAATGAGTTTAATTAATTGAGCGAAGAAATCAAAGATAGAACTATTCGAAATTTCGCTAAAGCTCAAATTATTGAGAAAAAGTCTAAGTTCATTTCGCAAATAAAGCATGTTGAAACCGAGGAAGAAGCGATTTCGTTTATAAAGGAAGTTAAGAAGGAAAACTCTCAAGCAAGACATAATGTTTATGCTTATATCATTTCAAAAAAACAGAATGTTGACGATAGTGGAAAGACGCAATTTTTTTCCGAAAGAGTTCGATTTAGCGATGATGGCGAGCCATCTCAAACAGCAGGAACCCCTGTCTTGAATGCTCTTAAGTCAGAAAATTTGGCAGACGTTGCTTGCGTTGTGACGCGCTATTTCGGAGGAATTTTGCTTGGCACTGGGGGTCTTTCTCGTGCCTACTTCTCATCTGCCAAAGCCGCGATCGATGATGCAAAAGAGAGAGGCGAAGTTGTTGACATCGTAAATTATAAGGATGAAATAATTGAATGTGATTATAAAGAGTTAGATTTTAATAAAAAGTTGATCGAAGATAAAAAAGGAATTATTGACGACATCGATTATGGAGCTAAAGTTGTTATAAAGGCGAGGATTCCACTTTAATGCAAGGTTTTAATGACAGATCAAGACGACTTTGGGGCAATGATGCCTTCGAAAAGATACGCTATTCAAGAGTTTGCGTTTTGGGTCTTGGTGGAGTTGGATCTTTTGCACTTTCCTCTTTTGTTAGAGGGGGAGTTGAGAATTTATTGCTCCTAGATGGAGATGAAGTTGATAAAAGCAATATCAATCGACAAGCCCTCGCTTTTCAATCGACTGTTGGAAAAAGAAAGGTTGAAGTTGCAAAGGATTTTGTTTGTGAGATTAATCCCTTGTGCAAAGTTTCGACAATAGATAAGTTTATCTTGACAAGTGATGTTGAGAATGTGTGTGATCAAATAGAGGATTTTAAACCTGATTGGATAGTGGATGCCATAGACTCGATTTCGATTAAGCTTCTTTTGGCTGAGCATTTTGTTCGAGATAATAAATTTTCAAACTATATTTCAGCAATGGGAGCGGCGAATAAATTTGATCCCACTCGTTTTTCAATAACAAAACTTTTTTCGACTAAAAATGATGGATTAAGCAGGATTATGAGAAAAGAAGTGAGGAAAAGAGAGATAGGCGATTTCTTAGTTTGTGCGAGTGACGAAAAGAATTGCGTCAATGAAGACGCCGCTATAACAAGGGCAGGTGAAAAGAAAATTCTTGGCTCATCAAGTTTTATCCCGCCGATAATGGGGCATATGATCGCAGGATATGTTATGAATCAAATAGCAAGTTCTAACTTCTAAGGGAATGGGCAAAGTTTTAAAAGAAAATGAGGTCTTAAAACGCTTAGACGTCGACGTTAGCTATTTTGATGCTCATATGCACCTCGCCTGGATCGATGATAAAGATCATTTTTATAAAGAACTAAAAGACAAGAGAATGAAAGTGTTTGCTTGCACTGTCAAACCAAGCGAATTCTTGTCTTTGGAAAAAAGTGCTGGACTTCAAAATGCTTTTCCTGCCCTGGGTCTTCACCCTTGGTTTTTAGAAGAGGAAGACATAGAACAATTTGCTAGGTTAGCTCGTGCAACTAAATTTATTGGAGAGATTGGTCTTGATTTCAAGAGTGCTAAAGCTAAAGATAGAAAACTTCAAGTCAAGGGATTTAAAACAGCTTGCAACAGCATTAGCTCAAATTCAATCATTTCTATCCATAGCGTCGGAACAAAGGGTAAAACTCACGAAATTTTGAAAAGTTCAGGGAGACTTGACGATTGCATTTGCATTTATCATTGGTTTTCGGATGACGCAAAAACTTTATCTCAAGCGATTGAGGACGGATGTTATTTTTCAATAAATAGATCAATGTTTGAATCCAGGAGAGGCAAAGAATATTTGAAAGTCATCCCAAGAGAGAGGATTTTGTTGGAGACAGATTCTCCCCGTTTTAAGGGGGACGCGTATTTATTTTCCGACCTAGAATTCATGTCTGACACCCTTTTGCAACTATAATAAAGGTCATGGATCGTTGCATTTTACATGTTGACTTAAATTGTTGTTTTGCACAAATCGAGTGTGAGTTCAATCCTGAGTTAAGAGAGAAGCCTGTTGTTGTTGCAGGCAAAGAGGAATTGCGCCATGGAATTGTTATGGCAAAAAATGAGGTTGCGAAAAAGTGTGGGATAAAAACTGCTTGTACGCTAAGGGAGGCTAGGAATATTTGTCCTAGCGTCGTTGTTTTGCCACCGAATTATGATAGATATAAATTGGTAAGCGCTCACACAAGGAAAATATATTATGACTACTCTGACCTTGTTGAACCCTTCGGGATAGATGAATGTTGGATAGATGTGACAAACACACGACGAGCCCTTGGAATGAGCGGAAGTGAGATAGCGCGAAAAGTCAACGCGCGCGTTAAAGAGGAGCTTGGATTGACAACTTCAGTTGGCGTTTCTTGGAATAAAATCTTTGCTAAGTTTGGAAGTGATTACAAAAAACCTGATGCAATAACCGAGATAACAAGAGAAAACTATAAATCGCTTGTCTGGGAAAGCCCAGTTAGAGATCTTCTTTATGTTGGAAGGGCAACAGAAAAAAAGTTAAATGCAGCAGGAATATTTTCAATAGGTCAACTTGCATCCGCAAGCGATGTTTTCTTAAATGACGAGCTTGGGAAGATGGGCTTTGTTCTCCGTGAATTTGCACGAGGAGAAGACATATCCGAGGTAAAGGAGATGGATCCTGATGCAATTGACGTTGAAAGGGAAATTAAGAGTTATGGGAATGGAGTTACTTTCCCAAGAGACATCGATGATGATAAAACGGCTAAGGCTGTCACTCACATGCTCGCTGAAAGCGTTTCTCAAAGAATGAGGAAGGACGGGGCGAGGGCAAAAAAGGTCTCAATTGGAATTAGAAACAATCTCGACCTTGGAATAATAACGCGCCAAAAGAAACTTGATGTTGCATCAAATATAACTATTGAAATTTGTGACGCTGCTTGGGATTTGATGAAGAATAATTGGAAATTTACAAAGGAAACTCCTGTTCGCGCAATTCAAGTTCAAGCAGGCGACATTGAGACAGACCAAGAGTTCTATCAAATGTTTGCATTTGACAAATTCAATCAAAGAGACAAGCTTGAAAACTTAGACAAAAAGGTTGATGAAATGAGAAGGCGCTATGGAAATAACGCAATTATGTGGGGTGCAAAGGCAACGGATAAAGACACGGTTGATATGGATATAGTCGGGTGGGATAAACCTCATCCCGTTTCCTTTTTTCACCGATAAGGTTTTTTGCTTAAAAGCAAATTGTTGACAAGTTGTCGCTTATTAATTAGTATTGTTTAGCGTTGAATTTTATGATTTGGAGTGCGAAATAATGTCACAAAAGAAACAAGGTTTAACTTCAAGAAGTCTCCACTACTATTGGAAAGCCACAAAGAAGCATTTGGGATATTTCCTTTTGCTCATTTTCTCAACTGGGCTATTTGTTGGTTGCTTGACTTATGGAAACCCTTATATGATGGGAAAAATTGTTGATAGAGTCTCTCAAGGTTGGGTTGCTCCCGATCAACTTTATTCCACTTACGCCCCTTACTTAATATCTCTTGTTGCCATAAATTTTCTTGGACAAGCAGGCTCGAAGTTGCAAGACTATTCGACCTACAAATTAAACATTCTTGTGACTTATGACTTGTCAATTGAGTGTTTTGATTGTCTTTGCAATCAATCTGTTGCTTTCCACTCTAGCAACTACGGGGGAGCGCTCGTTTCAGCAACTTCCAAGTTTTTGGGAGCTTATCAAGAACTTATCCGTAACATAAATTACCCCTTTATGCCTATGGTTATGAGCATTTCTTGCACTTGTTTTTTGTTAATACCTCTCGTGCCCCAATATGTGGCGATCCTTATGACAATTCTTTGCATTTATGCATTCATATCCTACAAAATGTATAAAAGGATTTTGCACTTAAATGAGAAAGCGTCCGTCGCGCAAAACTCGCTTTCTGGAGAGCTTAGCGATGCAGTAACAAACATTTTGGCAGTTAAAACTTGTGGGAGGGAAGATTTCGAGCGCAAAATTTTTGACAAGGCTGCCATCAATGTTCGAGCGCGCGATTCTGTTAGGATGAAAGCGTCTTTGACAAGAGGCATCATAACAGCAACTATAGCCCTAATTATGATGACGACAGTTGGCATCTTTATTTGTTGTGGAAACACATATTTTGGAATCACAGCAGGAACGTTGATAATAATGTTTACCTACACTTATTCTTTAACTCAACAATTTAACCACCTTGCGAATGCTTTAGAGCGTCAAAATAAGGCGTTTGGTGACTCGTTTGCTATGACAGAAGTTTTGGACGCTCCGCGGCTTGTCTCCGATGCGGCAGGGGCTAAAGATATGGTTGTTGAAGAAGGTGAGATTGAGTTTAAGGATATTGGTTTTTCTTACACAGATGGTGGAGCTAAAACAACAGTGTTTGACGATTTTAACCTTAAAATATCACCTGGTGAGAGAGTTGGACTAGTTGGAGTTTCTGGTTCTGGGAAAACAACTTTAACCAAACTTCTTTTGCGTCTTTCAGACATTCAAGAAGGCAAAATTTTAATTGATGGACAAAATGTTGCTGATGTTACACAACAATCTCTTCGCCGTCAAGTTGCATATGTCCCGCAAGAGCCACTTCTTTTTCATAGAACTATTGAAGAGAACATCTCATATGGCAAGCCAAACTCAACTCACGAAGAAATAGTTGAGGCTGCCAAGGGCGCAAATGCTTTGGATTTTATAGAGAGTTTGCCTCAAGGTTTTCAAACTTTGACTGGCGAGAGGGGTGTTAAGCTCTCAGGAGGGCAACGGCAAAGAATAGCGATTGCGAGAGCAATGTTGATCGACGCTCCGATTCTTGTTCTTGATGAGGCAACTTCTGCGCTTGATTCTGAGAGTGAGGCTATTGTTCAAGATGCTCTCTCACGTTTGATAAAAGGGAGGACGACGATAGTCGTTGCGCACAGGTTGTCAACTGTTGCAAGCCTTGATAGGATTGTTGTTTTGAAAAAGGGAAAGATAGTTGAAAGCGGAACTCACGCTGAGCTTGTCAAAGAGGAAGGCGAATATGCTCATCTTTGGAAAAGGCAAACGATGGTTGCAGATGAACTTAAGAAAAATTTATAACGATTGCTATAGTTCCACTTTTAAGACCTATTAGAATTGGGTCGTTTGTCGATAAGTTGCTTTGCCCAATCGTTGGAAATTTGTCTAAGCGAAGGTCGTCCGCTTCCCACTTAAGTCCTCGTAAAAATAAGTTTTCAATTGGTTCGAGCGCTGGGATTATAGAGATAGTTGTTTGATCTTCTAATGGCTCACTTTGCCATGCATCCTCGCCGCTCAGCAAAATAATTCTCTCTCCTAAACCGATCATTTCAACTTCAAGTCCTGACCTATTTGCAAACGCGCACGCTCTAATCGATGAGAGAGTATGATCAACACGTTTTCCAAGGGCTCCAAAAACGTAGGCTTTCTCATAGTTTTCATCTTGGAGCCGTTTTAAGGCAAGCTCTAAATCACTTTGATCCTTGTCTTTTGGGAATTTCGTGGTTCTAACTCCCGCGGGCAAAAAACCAAGAGAGTCAAAGTCTCCTAAAACTAAGTCTGGAGTAACTTTGTTATCTATTAAGTGTTTATAACCTGCATCAACTGCGATAATGCTTGCACTTTTTTCTTGGCAGCGGATTTCGTCGAACTTTTCTTTGTTAAATTCGCTTGCACAAACAACAATTGCTATTTTTGATTCGGTATCGTTCAAAATTAAACCTCTTGGATTCTTTTAGTAGATTTTAGCTGGACATAAAATGCTCCTGCATCATTTTGCCATAAAAAGTGCGCGCGTCCTCCAATCATCAAAGTGTAGCGAAAGCCAAAACCTCCACACTTTAGAGATGGCGCATATCTCCTTTCAACAACCCTGTCCACTTTAAAACGCTCTCCATTCTCAAGAATTATCTCTAGCGGGGATAAAACTCCTTCGCTATTGATGTGAGCGACCACTTCAACAAATTCTTGTTTACTTGAGGGATCCTGTTGAGCGCTTTGTTCCATAAATCAATTTTACATTACAAAGGCAAATTGACAAATAAAGGGTATAATATAAGCCGTTTTGGCGCCCGTGGCTCAACGGATAGAGCATCGGACTTCTAATCCGGCGGTTGCAGGTTCGAATCCTGCCGGGCGCACCATGACTTTTGAGTGAAAATTAATCAATGATTCCACCATTGGAGTGAAATATGGAATCTTGTGGCAAGCACAAGAAATATATAATATTCAGTCTGCTTACTTTTTTTGTTTTTGGTCTATGCCTTTTAAATTTGCACAAAAATAATTTCTTCTCAATAGTTCAATCGGACATGTCAACTAAAGTTTCAACGCTTTGCAATGGGATAACTCTTTGCTTATGTGGATTCTATGTCCTATTGATTTTTTTGATACTCTTTAAAAAAATTTCGCTAAATAAGTTATTCCTTGCATCTGCTTTAGTTTTGGGGAGTGCAATCACTCTAATAATACCGATTGGAAACGTTCCAGATGAGGAAAATGCTCATATGGGCACTGTTTATCATTATTCTAATGTTTTGATGGGGGTTGAAGACGGTGATTTAAATCACGTAAAAATTAGAAAATGTGATGAAGACATTCCCAGTTTCAAGGTTATCGATGATCAAAAATTTGAGACTTATTTAAGTGATTTATCAAACAATACTAACTTGGATGAAACGATGATAGAGTCTAAAAGTCATGGATTTGGCTTTAGGGTAGATTTATTTACTTACTTTTTTAGCACAATAGGATTTACTATCGGGAGGTTGCTCCATTTAAATGGAATATTGTGCTTTCTAATTGGGCGATTCTTTAATTTTGCTGTGTTTTTAATTGCTGCGTATTGGTGCCTTTCACGAATCAAGAACTTTAAAGAAATTTTAATGATGGTTTGTTTGCTGCCTATCACATTGCAGCAGGCGTGCTCGCTTTCTTATGATTCAGCCACTATAACGCTATCTTTGTTGATCATAACCCTAACTGTTAATTTATATACTAAGAAGAAGTTAACAAAAAAAGAAAAAATTGCGTTGATAGTTTCATGCGTGCTCTTAATTCCATGCAAGGGCTTTATGTATCCGCTACTTATATTAGCTCCATTATCTTTCTTTTTAACTAAGGTGGATTTTTCAAAGCCGATAGTTAAGAAATTGCTAATTGCCTCTTTATCCATACTATTATTTTTGAGTTGCGCAATCATTATTTTGTGTCATAGTGTAAGCGACCAATCTTCTTTATTTTATTTGGTTGGTCACCCTAAAATGCTTACGAAAATCTTGTTGTCAACATTTGAGAGTGAATTTTATATAGATGTTCAAGAGACCGTTGGTTGTTTGGGTTTAATGCAATTTAGATTTAACAACAATATTTATTTGTTATATTTCATATTTATGGTTTATGTTGTAATTAAAAGCAAGTCAACTATAAAAATTCCAATCATATCACGATGCGTTTTTGTGGCGATTATTGTAATAACTACTGCTGGATCATTGATAGCATTGTATCCTCAAACTTATTCAGGAGGATATATTGATTTAGTGAACAAGTTTTCTATTGAAGGTTTCCAAGGAAGATATTTCATACCAATTTTAATCCCATTTCTTATTGCTTTTACTCAATCTGAAAAGCTGGAAGATGTTAATTTGAATCAAAAGGTTTTAACAATAAGCTCATTGTTGTGCATATTATGCGTTTTCGAAACAATGAGTTGTTTGTAGGTTCATAACCAAAAGTATTACTCTTTCAAGACGCATGTGCAAAATATTGGTATGCAAACAATCAAGGGTAGCGCATATCTTATAAGACAAGCTGGAGAAGCAAGCAGGGTCAGTAAAAAGACAACCAAAAACGCTGTAATAGATGAGAGTTTGAATTGTTTTTTATAGATTGAATATATGATCAAGAACACTAGGATCCAAAAATAAATTGATGGAGAGCATGAGATATTGAGTACAGGGATTTTTTCGTATTTGTTCTCGGTGTAAAGCCTTTCATACAATTTTTCAAGTTGGGGGAAATATGAAGTGTGTTCAACTTGAAAGCCCTCTTTTGTGTCTGTTAAGAAAATTCCTTGGCGATTTTTTGTTCCGTAAATTTCAGCGAATGATGTGTCAGTAGGGGAAAAATATCCTGCGTTCAACATACAAAAGGCTTTAAAATAGCTGCCGGGAAATCTTGCAAACATTTCAAAATATAAGTTCGCGAAACCCAAGAAATCTTCGGAAGCTCTGCCTTCATATTTAACGGGGTCAGAAAGTGATTGATCATAGTGTTCAACATCTGGAACGAATTTAAAAATTTCTTTCTTTTCTTCTTCAGATAACTGATCCTTTTTGTCATTATACGCGCATGCAATCTGCTGATAAGGAACGGACAGCGCCTCGTTAATTGAGCCACTAGTTGCTTGTAAAGCTGTTTTTAAACCCATAGAGAAAAAGATAGCTAGAACGACTGAAATAATTGTGCGCAAAAGAAATTTGCAATCTTCTCTCTCTTTCAAGTACCTTATAACAATTATGAGCAAATATGCAATAATTGCAAAAATTCCATTGTTGCGTAATAACACAACAGCTATGATTGAGAATATATATATATATATAGATCGCTTATTGCCTAAATTAGGAAATCGCACATGATATGCAAAAGAAGTAATGAAAAGAAGGACTCCGCAAGTAAAAAATGTGTCTTTTGTCATTGAAATAGCAAGAAGTGAAAAAATTGGCGAGGTACATACAAATAAGATCAATAGATATCTCACTAATTTTGAAACATTTGATTTCCGTAAAAACGCTTGTGCATAAGACAATGACGCTGAAAAAATTATCATTTGAGCAATTGTCGCAAGCGCAATTCCAGAAGTGTAATCGTTTAATACCTTACCTCCTATAAAGTTGTAAAAGAATTTGATGTAGAGTGTGTGCAACAAAGGTTGATGGGTGTTGTAGCTCCCAAATGTCTTAGTCACTTGTCCAGCAACATCATAAGTGAAAAGACCGGGGTAATAGGCAAGAAATACAGGCAACCAGCAAACTAGTTGAACAATCCAAATGATGAGGGAATATCTTTTTAGTGAAACAGAATTCGAAAAATTCTCCTCAAATAGTTTTAGTTTTGAGTTTTTAAGCTTGCACCTAATAAAGCAAGATAAAGCAAAGAAAAACAGAGTTAACACCAATGTGCTGTAAAACAAAAGGAAATAGCTGGAGGTTGAGGAAATTAGGTTGTGTTGAATCATAAAAATATAGGCGTTCAGGAAACTGAACACCAACAAAGATATAAAAACAACTTTATTTCCCCTCAACCCCATTTTATTTTCATCACATCATTTAATAACTACTCAATTTCTTGTTTCAAAAAAGTAAAGTTATTTTACTTTAATTATAGAAAAAAGTGAACAGAACCAAGATATCGAGGTGCGCTAAAGCGGGTAATTCACTCATTTACCTTGAATCCTGCCGGGCGCACCATGATTAATGTTCAGGAAGACTACTCCACCCCAAACTTTTCTTTAATTCGAGTGAGCTTTTTCTTCCAAGGCTCAAAGAGCGCTGCTAAAAATATGACAGTGGCTATTGATTGAATGATGTCTAGAGGAATTCCTGCTCCATATGTTAAAAGTGCGCTTTGTAGCGTTATTGGTTGAACAAAACCTACGATATACCAACTGTTTAAAATGAACCCATATAGAAGAGGGCTTAAAAAAGCCCACGAGTATAAAACAATTCTATTCTCGTGAAGATTATGGTCGGCAAGAACTCCTGATATGTATCCAACAAGTCCCCATGAATACATTTGCCAAGGCGTCCATGCTCCTTGTCCAAAAAAGAAGTTTGAGACCAACGCTGCAAGGCACCCAATCAAAAATCCACTGCGTCTCCCAAAGACAATCCCTCCAATGATGCAAATGGCGCAAACCGGTTTAAAGTTTGGAACTGCCGCGAATAAGATTCTGCCAGCAGCCGCAAGCGCACCAAGGACAGCAGTTGGCACAATTTGTTTTATCGCTGGCTTACTCCTCTCATACCCAAACAAGAACAAAATTATCGATATAGTTGCAACTGCAAGGGTTAAAAGTGCGCTTTGCTCAATTTGAAAGAAGGCAAAAAATAGTAAGGTTGCTGGCGTTATTATCAAAAGAAGAATCTCGATAACATTAGTTGTTTTGCTCTTATCCACTTCTAATTACTCCTTTGGTAAGTTTCTATAAACTCGCAAGGTGTTGGTCGATAAAACAAGTTATGTTTGAAAAAGTCATTTGAACTTTCAGTGCAGCTTACTTGTCCATCGAATATCATCGTAACATTGTCGCACGCGCAAAGAGAAAACGATAAGTCGTGAGTTGCGATAACAACTGTTCCCCCTAAACTAGCAAATTCTCTAATTAAGTTTGCCATAACTACTTTCGTTTTTGGATCAAGACCTTTAGTTGGCTCATCTAGCAAGAGAAGATTTGGATTCGTTATAAGAAGCTTCGCGAGTGCTAAGAGTTGTTGTTGACCGCCGCTTAAATCAAAAGGATGCAGGTGATGCTTGTCTTGAAGACCTATTTGAGCAAGAACGCTATCTATGTCATCATTCGAATAATTGCAATTGCTTTGCCATTCGCTCATCTCTTCTTCGGCGCTATCGCAAACAAAAAGAGAAGCAGGATTTTGAGGCAAGTAGGCTTGGTTTTCTTTTAAGTGATTCAAGACTTTGCCATGCTTTGCCTTTTCGATTCCAGCGACTAGTTTTAAGATGGTAGTTTTTCCACTTCCATTTCCTCCAACGAGGCTTCTGATTTCGCCTTTTGAAATGTTTAAGTCGAGACCCCTCAAAACATAATCTGTTTCGTTTCCATATTTAAAGTAGACATCTTCTAAAACGATCGCTTCTTTTTCATGGTTGCTGAGATTTCTTTGTTGAGGGATACCGTTAATCTTTGTATGTTCGAATTTTGTAAGGCTAATTTCATCGAGTTTTTTGTCTCTTAGCAAAAAAGCTCTCGTTGCATAATCCTTGACAATTTCAGGAGAGTGAGTTGCGATGACTATAGAAATTTTAAGCTCTCGATTGATTCTAAAGAGAGTGTGAAGGAAATTTTTTTCGGATATTGGATCTAGTTGAGAAGTTGGCTCATCAAGAAGAAGGAGTTTAGGGCAAGTTACAACAGCTTTCGCTAAGTTAACTATTTGCATTTCACCGCCAGACAAGTCTCCTACGTTTTTATGAAACCAAGATTCAATTCCAAAGAAGTGCGAAATTTCAGCTACCCTTCTTCGCATGAGGGAGCGATCTGCACCATAATTTTCTAATGCAAACGCAATTTCGTGCCATACACTTTCGCAAACAAGTTGATTTTCTGGGTTTTGTGAGACATAGCCTATTAAAGGTGTTGTATTGTCTTCAGCAGAAAGAAGAGTGATCTTTCCGCTTTTTTTGCCATTCAAAATTTCATTTGGTAAAAGCGATTTTAGAAAGGTTGTCTTTCCACATCCAGTGTCCCCAGTCAAAATTGCAAAGTCTCCTTCTTTAATCTCTAAGTTAACCCCTTCAAATGTTGGAGTTTTTGAGTTTGGATAAAAGAAAGAGTAATCATTTATTTTTAGGATTGTTCTAGGCAAAACGAACAGCCTCCAAAATTATCGGCAATGCACTGAATGCTGCAAAAAATATGAAGGAATGCGAAAAAGAAATATTTGACAATGTAGGATAGAAATTAAAGTTTGAAGGCTCAATTGCAATAAAGAGAATGCATACTCCGGCAAGAAAAAACATGCAAGTCAAGGCAAAGAAGTCTCTTCTTTTAAATCTATAGAGACAATAAGTTGATCTCTTTCTTGAATTAGACCAGCCTGAGATTTTCATAGAATTAGCTGTTGTGAGGGAGTCTTCCATGCACCACCCCATAAGGGTTGTAAAAGTTCTTAAGTTAACATTTTTGCTTGAGCTGTTGGAATTTGCGCAAGTGCAAGCCTTTTGGACGTCTCTAATTGTGGCATTTTTCTTTTTTATCGAGGGGATTAGGCGGGAGGCTATCGAGATCATAAGAGTCGTTGATGGAAATTTCTTAGACATTGTTGACGTAAACCCTTCAAAACTTATTGCTTTGTTAGCGCAAGAAAAGACATTCAACATGCTAACGAGCATAATTCCCATAAAGAGCCCATATAGAAGAGGTTCAAAATAGATAATTTTGTCACCTATTCTTAATAGGGGTGTTGTTCCGGCGGATGAGAACAAGGGATTAATTATTGTGATGATTATTAAAAAAGGGAGCTGCCAAGTTAACGCTTTTAGAGTTTTTCTCCAACCAAAGTAGATAAGACTTAAGACGAGAGATGAAATCATTGAAATTATTAGGTATATAGGGTGAAAAAATCCCATGATAAAACAAATCCAAAGTGCAAAAAAAATCATCGCAACGCAAGGATGAAAAACTGTAAATGAAGTATCTTTATTTGTTTGATGTGAAGTCATGACCAATTGAAAGTAAATTTAAGCTCTCTATTTCTTAATGATATGATAATTAACGAGAGGATAAAATTCAAGAAATGAACATTTTGGAGGAGAAATGAACATTACATTAATCATTGTAATAGCTGTTATCGTTGTCATTGTTATCGCTATTGTTGCGATGTATAACAACTTTGTTAAGCTTCGGAATTTGGTTGATAATGCATGGGCGCAAATCGAAGTCCAGCTTCAACGTAGGCTTGATTTAATCCCGAACCTTGTTGAGACTGTTAAAGGATATGCAAAACATGAAAAGGGAACTCTAGAGGAAGTGACTAAAGCCAGATCTGCGGTTGCAAATGCAACGACGCCTCAAGACAAGATGGCAGCAGACAATTTTTTGACTGGGACTTTGAAGAGTTTATTTGCAGTTGCTGAAGCTTATCCAGATTTAAAAGCGAACACAAACTTTCTCGATTTGCAAAAGCAAATCTCTGACACGGAAGACAAGATTAGCTACATGAGACAAAGTTACAACGATTGCGTCATGAAATATAACAACTCACTTCAAACTTTCCCGGGAAACATCTTTGCTGGAATGTTTGGCTTTAAAGCGAAAGAGAGCTTTGATGCAACGCCAGGATCGGATGTTGCTCCAAAAGTTCAATTTTAAGAAGACTTAAAAGAATCTAAGATAATTTTGTTAAGCAGATGAAAAGCGATAATTTTTTTTCCTTGTCAAAAATTTTAAAAGCAACTTTGGCTTCCTTTTTTATTTTTGCAATTTTAAGTCTGGCACCAATTTTCCTTGATAAAAATGTTGCTTTCGCAAAGTCATATTCAATGGACAACACGAACATAGATGCAACTTTGACGAGTCAAGGAGCTTTAAATGTCAATTATGAAAGGCAATATTCCTTTAATGGATCGTATTCTTGCTTGATATTGCCATTTGGCAACCTTAGTGAAGGTTCGAAGATGGCAATTGATGGAGTTTCAATTGATAGGGGCGGAATTGACACTCCATTGAGTTCTGTTAGTTTTAAAACTACATGGAGAAATTCTGGTGGACCTGCAACGGCATGTTATTCCTATGATAACGAGAGAAACACAATTTATATTTTTGGCGATTATTCAAACGAGGATATTGTTGTTAAGGTTAACTATTATGTAACGAACGCCGTTAACGTCTATGCGGATTGCGCAGAGCTCTATTGGCAATTTTGTGCAAATTATGACGACGACTCAAAAAATGTTGTGTGTAACATTACACTTCCAACTCCAACCGACGGCTCAATTGCTTCAGATTCTATCCTAGCATGGGGTCATGGTGATTTAACTTCGAAGCTAACGAACAACAACGACGGCAAGGTCTCTTTAAGTGTTCCTCTTGTCGAAGGCGGGAGCTTTGCTGAGGTGAGGGTTGTTTTTCCTAACGCTTGGGTAGACAAGAGCGTTATAGATTCGCAAGCCGAAAATTCTAAAACTTCAAAACTAGATTCAATCAAGGCTGAAGAAAATGAGCGACTTGAGAGTTCAAAAGCGACTTATCAAAGAGAAAAGGCGATAAGTGCGCTTATGTTTTGGGTTCCTATTCTCTTAGCAATTCTATTTATTATTGCATGCACAATACTTTGGTTTTTATATGGAAGGGAACGAAAGCCGAATTTCACAGACAAATATTTCAGAGATGTCCCTGATAAAAATGCTCATCCTTTAACTGTTGCCAGGAATGAGAATTGGGGTGCAGGTAGCACTCGAGATTTGACTGCTGAGATCATGCATTTGCACTTGATAGATGCGATAAAGATAGAACATGTGCAAACAACACAAGAAAGGAAAATTTTAGGGGATAAAATCATCGATGACTTCTTAATTTCGAGAACTAAAAAGGGTGAAGAGCTTGAAAATAAAGCCGACAGGGCGACGTCAATTTTTTTGTTTGACACGATAGGTAAAGGAATGGGTAGAGAAGATGGACAAGTCACATTTAACGACATAAAAACCTATTCAAAGAAGAACCAAGAGGAAATGAAAGCAGCTTATGACGCATGGCAAGTTTCTGTTGGCGTTGTCGAAAACACCCCTGAGTCACTCTTTGACACAAAAGGGATGAAGCTGTCTTCAACTCTAAAATGGATTAGCGCCTTTATGCTTCTTTTGTCCTTCGTTTTAGTTTATTTCACAGTTAATTTGATTCCAACGCTTGCTTTATTATTTTCAACGCTTGTTTGTTGGATATTTTCTAAGATCATGAGAAGAAGAACGCAATATGGCGCTGATCTTCACGCTAAATCGATCGCTCTCAAAAATTGGCTTTGCGACTTTACCAATTTGGGTGAACGCCCGCCTGAAGATGTTAAGGTTTGGGGAGAATTTATGGTTTATGCGACAATCTTGGGCGTTGCGAAGGAGGCAATTGAACAGCTAAAGCTAAATGAGCCAAATATTAGCGAGGACGATTGGGGATATGGCGTCATGCCTTATTCATGGTGGTGGTTCTATTCACCCCACACCACTTTCTTTAGCGAAGGAAGCGGAGTTTCTTTCTTTGACAACGTTCTCTCAAACACTATGGGAAGCATTTCTGCTGGCACTAGCTTTGGAGACTTTGGCGGAGGATTTAGCATAGGTGGAGGAGGCGGCTTCGGAGGTGGCTTTGGCGGAGGCGGCGCCAGATAGTGAATTTGTAAATCTTGGTTTTGCAAGTTGAACATATATCTAAGGACTTTGGTCAAGGTCCCATTTTTAAAGACGTAACTTTCAGGCTCAAAGATGGAGAGCGACTTGCGCTCGTTGGCGTCAATGGCGCGGGAAAGACAACCATCCTAAACATTATTGCAGGAATCGAGTCCCCTGACAGCGGGCAAATTGTTTTATTAAAAGGAAATAGTGTTGGATATCTAAAGCAAGAAGCTATCGAGATGGAAGACGGCCCTGTTTTAAGCGTTGTTCTCTCTTCGCAAGAAAAAATTGTCAAACTCGAAGAACAGCTTCATGAAATTGAAGAAAAGGTTTCGAAAAACCCAGCTCGAGAATTAGTTGAGAGGATGGGAGAGTTAAGTGAGGCTTTTGAGAGAGAAGGCGGATATACTCTCGAGGCTGACGCAAAAACAGTCCTCACTGGTTTGGGGTTTAAAGAAGAGGACTTTTTTAAGAATGTAAGCGGATTTTCGGGTGGATGGCAAATGAGGATTGCTCTTGCAAAACTTCTTGTTAGAGCCCCAAACATTCTTCTTCTAGATGAGCCAACTAACCACTTGGATTTAGAGAGCGTTAAGTGGCTGGAAAGTTTTTTGAAAAATTATGCGGGAGCAGTTATAGTTGTCAGTCACGATAGAGCATTTATGGACAACATGGTAAATCGCGTCATTGAGATTTCTGGGGGAAAAGCTCAAGCCTACGTTGGGAATTATTCAAAATATTTGGTTGAGAGGGATTTAAGAATTGAACAACTTAAGGCAGATAAAGAAAAACAAGATGCCGAGATTGCTCACCTTGAAGATTTTGTTAGGAAATTTCGTTCAAAAGTGACGAAAGCTAAACAAGCTCAAGATCGCTTAAAAAAGCTAGAGAAAATTAAAGAGCAAAGGATTGTTATCCCTCCAGAGCCTCAAAAGGTGCACTTTAAGTTTGTTCAACCAAAGAGAACAGCTGATGAAGTTGTCAAGATGAGAAACATTGGCAAAAAATTTGGAGATAACGTTGTTTATGATGGCGTCGATTTTACTATGTGGCGCGGCGATAAGATCGCACTCGTTGGTCCAAATGGAGCGGGCAAAAGCACTCTTTTAAAA
>CAVAIA010000033.1:0-6790 GCA_963588595.1 bacterium
GAGGTGATTTCACCTGCTTGTGCAGTATCGGACATAATACGTCCCCTTTCCGCCTATCTTTAGGCTTAAAGTAAATGAATAATGTGCGTGAACCGTCGCCACGTAAAAAAGCGCCTTTAAGAGCATAAGGAGAATTAAACTCTTAAAAGCGCGAATATGAAAAAACCACCCTGCTAAGAGTGGTTAAATCAACAAAATATATTCTCGATTATTCGTTAGAAACTATCAGGTATTTTACTCATTACATAACGCTTAACAATTTCTTCACATACCTCTTTTAAAAAAGGATAAGAGAGGTCAACTTTTGCGTCGTTTAATGTCTTTGCACATATCTCCCATACATCGGGGTTTTCAATGAAGCGTAAAAACTCTACCCCTTCATTCGTAAGTCCCTTGATTGTGCCAGCGTTTAAAGCACCGCTGTTGTCAAATTGCATGTCACTAATAATTAAACCTTCATCTTTTAATCTTTCGATTTCTTGGACTATATCTTCACGAGAATTTAAGTCATTTTTAATAAGGCTTTTCATATCCATTAATGCGACTTCTCGCTCCATTGACACTTTAAAAAGAATTTCTCTCATTGCTTCGTAATTTCTCATTATGAAACCTCTTTCTGAGTATCCTTACTCTTGACTTTTTGCTTCTTTTAAAGTATAAAATAGGTGCGGTGACTTTACCTCGGCAAAAGTGCAGTGGTGTCTAAGTCACCGTTATTTTTTAAGTCTATTTATAGTTCCATCTTTTCCAACAATTAAGACTTCTTCAACATCAAAATCTCCTTTTAAAAAAACTTTCCTTGTTAAATTTGCAAGTTCCTTATAATTGACGTTATTCTCTATATTAGATATTAATAACTTTTTACATTTCTTTTCTTGAGCATGATAAAAAGCATTTCTAACCGTTTTTTCTCCCTGTTCGTTCTGGTTATTTTTCTTGCTCCAACCCTCAGGTATTATATACTCGAATTCCACTCCTTGAATATATGAGTCGGGCGTTTTAACACCAGTTTTGTTTATTTCCCTAATTGCAACAACATTAAAACCATGATGTGTTAAAAGTTTAGAAACCTTTTCTTTTTTCTTGTGTGGCTTCGCTCCTTCTTCTTTTCTGTAAGAACTAGTAGTTCCATTCCATAGCCAATCATTATCTCGCGACCGAAGTTCAGCCATTATTCTGTTTGTTTTCCAGCGTTCCCAATCTTCACGTGCATATTTCCCCGCTTGGACATCACGCTCAAAAAGTTCTGTGTCAAAACTGCCATTTGGCATTTTAACTGCGTTATAACAATCTCTAAAGCGGTCTTGAAGTTCGCTTGGTTTATAACCCTCTACTTGTTCATCGGGGTCAACTTCATCATATCCTGGAATAATCCTACAATCACAATGAGAGTGCCAATGGTTATGCAATCCTGCGCTCACGAGCAAAACCCTCGCGAGAAAGTGTGTTTAACTCAGTTTCTGTGAACTTCTCGTCTAATCTGTAACCCATTGCAGGGTTTGTCTCAAACCAGCGTTTATGATCTGTAACGTCTCCAATTTCTTCAACGCTCCACTCATGCCAGCAAGCGTGTTTATCACACCCATTTATACAGCCTTCACGAGTCCGAGCGAACGTGTCGCCAGGAGCATTAAGACCAGGCGGTGTCCCTGTATATATCATTTGCCTATCACCTGAACTCGCCGATAGAGTTGAAGTTATCGCCTCGATTTGCTCATCGGTGAGCTCTTGCGCCTCATCGAATACAACAAGCCCGTAGGACGCACCACGCGCGCCTCCGCGAGTTCGCGCAAAAAATTCGACAAATCCTCCCTCGTAATAGTTTCCGTCGGCGTCAACGCCATCTTTTAAATAAAGCGCTTCTTTACCATTTGTAAGCGATATCTTCTCAACCATGTCCACAAGGTCGGGATAAAGAGTTTCATTCGTGAAAAATCCTTTTAAGCGCTTGAATGCTTTAACAGCTGTATCTACACGATGTGCGGTGTGCAAAATCTTTTCATGACAAACAATCAAACCGTAAAGCTCGCGCATTTCAAGCAATGCATTTTTCCCATTTTGGCGAGGGACGCTTAAGCCACATTTTGTGTGTCTTAATCTGCCACCAGAAGTCATCATAAGCCATGCATTCAAAACAAGCTTTTGCCACGGGTCTGGGTCTAGACCATAGGCTTTAGACAGTGAAGACGCATCATCTCCAAATGTATATGACCCCTTTTGTTCATAGCGTATTCGTGGCTCTTGACTACCATACTTTCGTTTCATTCGCCGACCGCCTTTTTAGCTTCATTTTTAGAGCGTTTAATTCTGTTATTTTGAACCATAATAAGAGTTGGATTGACGCGCTTCTTTGGCTCTTCCTCCGCGCTATCGCAAATTCCAAGTTGTTTGTTAATTTGCCGAATTTCACCGCTTGCAGTTTTAAGCGTTGCAATTTGTGGGAATGCTTTTAAGTCGCCCATCTCGTTGGTGTATGCAGTATTAGAGCCAAAATTGTCTAACTCATCTTGAGCCTGTTGCACGATTTTATACCATTGTGTGAAAAGTGCTAAGGTTGGTGCGTCGCTTTTCTGAAACTCACGTCCAGCTGTGATTTCATCCCATTTTGCACTCTTAAACGCGTCATTTTCCACGCTTGCAGGTTTCGTGAGTGCCATTGCTTGCACCTCCTAACACAATTTAGATATTTCAATCGCACTTCTCAAAACGACCTCAAACGCCTCACCAATGACGTTTTTTACCTTATTCATCATTTTGTTTTCTTCTAGGTATTCCACGCCGTCAGAAGTAACTTCTAACCGCTCACATATGCCCGTAAACGGACTTTTGAAGGGAACACGAATGTAACCTTTCTCAATGCAGTCATTAACAACGGCATTCCAGTAAACTGGGTTAATTCCACAAATTCTTTGTGCCTCATACACATTTGGCTCAACGCCCTCTTTCAAACACTGGTAAAGATAAGTGAGAATTTTGTAAATTACAACGTGCATGTCATCTTTTGCCATGCTTGCCTCCTTTTTGCAATAAAAAAGCCACCCTGTGGGTGGCGAGAACATTTGCTGTGTCTAAGTTTTATTGGACGACATTTTCTCTTAACCATCTTCCAGCCATACTGAGTTGCGATGGTTCATAGATGAGAGTACTCCCGTCCTCCATCTCATAGCAACCACATGGCAAATACTTTCCATTGGGTAAGATATAAAGATTGCCATCTTCTTTTAGATTTTTTGGTAGGTATGGAAAACCTTCCTCGTCTCTGATAAATGGATAATTTTCGTCTACCTCGTATTTCATTGTTACCTCCTTATGTATTGTATGTACCTATTTTTTGGGTTGTAAGTTTCTTCTTTTTAACTGGCTGTGAATCGAATTTTATATCAATACCTATTTTACCAAATTCTTTTGTTAGAGTTGAATTTACGTCTTTCCACATTGCCTTTTCACTAGTATATGTTTTCTTTCTGGCTATACTATCTGCCTTTGCATATGCCTTTTTGACCTGCTTTTCTGTTACTTTTTTCTTAACAGTAGCTTTATATGTTCCCTCTTTGCTTGTCGCAACAATTTTATTTATGTTGCCTCCGCTTTTGTTGAACGCTCTAACAACAAATGAGAGGTCAGCCTCTGAAAATGTACCTCCCCACTTTCTGCCATCTGAGCCCCCGTGAGGATGGTTGTGAATAATTGTTGAAACTCCTTTTTGCTTTGATACTGTTTCTAGTGACGCAGCCTTGGTACTACCTTCTTTTCCAGTTGAGCCTAGGGCATGTACATAACCATAATCATCAATATATGCTGAATATTCGACTTTTTTATCCATCATTTGCTCTCGAAAACGACCGATTGCCTGTTTAGGTGTAGTTCCTTTTGCTACCCCTGTGTTTAGTGAAGCAACGGCGTACGCGTTTAATGGCGTGTCATCAGTAAAACTACCGCCACCTCCACCGCCTGTGTACGAAACTTGCCCTCTACTGCCCATTTTAACCTCCAAACGATGTATTTGCTTTTAATTCGATTAATTTTGTTTTGCCATAATCAAAGTCGCAAAACTGCCCGCCGTAAATGACTAAGGTTTTCGGTTTTGCCACTTCTAACACTTCACGCATCCTTTTGGGAGCGTGTGAATTGCAAAGCCTAAAGTAAAGAAAATCGGTGCCAGACTTTGCTTTACCTGGTAACTTTCTGTCATATTCACATTACAAAATGTAAAAAACGAGCTCTCAGCCTCATTTATCATGGGATCGTTAGTCGCAAAGTTCTGCTTTTGTTTAAATTTTTGATTAATTAAGAAATCAGTGCCAGACTTTGATTTACCAAAGCTCCTCATAGGCTTGCTTATACATCTCATAATTCTCATTCTTGTGAGAAGCGTCTTTTCTTGCTTTGCCTACAAGTCTGTTCACTTCTTCTTGAGTGAACGTTCGCTCAGAACCCTCAATTGTTGGGTTCTCAGCACCCTCATTAGAGGTGATTTCACCTGCTTGTGCAGTATCGGACATAATACGTCCCCTTTCCGCCTTTTAGGCTTTAAGTAAATGGATAATGTGCGTGAACCGTCGCCACGTCAATAAAGCACCTTTAAGGGCGAGGAGAACCTGTTAAAACCCTTAAAAGTTCACATATGAAAAAACCGCCTGCAGAGGGCGGTCTAGTCAACAGTGATATTTAATTGTATTGATTAAATCCCCAGATTGCTTTTAATCATTTGCGTTGCAACAAGCGTACATGTTTGTTTGACAACATCAAAAGTGGTAGAACCAACCGCCTTTTTAATGGTGCTTTTCGCTTTATTCCAAACGCGATTGTCTCTCATGCTTTCGAGATAATCGGCACCGTCCCAAGTTAAGCCATCAATGGAACTATCTGTAATGTCTCCGTTCATGTCGCGCCTTATATTGCCATCTATAAAGCCTTGTGCAAACAAAAGTTCAACGTGATAAACGATTTCTTTGTCAGTGTATTTACAATCTTTTTGCTTATCTCGAATGTCGAATAAGTCATTGATAGTTAAATAGCCGTCCGATTTTTCTACCTGTAAGAGAATGTCACGCACGATGTCTAAATCTCTTTCCATACTTTTCATTTTACCACCTTTTGCACCTTGACTTTTTGCTCTATTTAGGGTATAAATTAACTAATAAGCCGACTGTTTGGACACCACCATGCACTCGGCTTTAATTCTTTTTAATAACGTCTATCAGTGTCCCATTCTTATTAATCATCGAAACCCAAGTAAACTGGCTAAAAGTTTCATTTTGCTCTCTAATTTCTTTTATCATATTTTTGTATGTAAGATATTTTGCTTCATAATTATCAATTATCAAGCGTTTTACTCCAGTTTTTCCTACCGTTTTTTCATAAGCATTCTTAACAGCACTGTGAGCACTTCTTGCCTCCATTGGTGTTTTAATTTCGTAACCATTTGTAAAATCTGCATATCCTATTGTTTTGTGCCTTGGAGAGGTTTTATCAATCTTCTCATCATAAGCAAACGCAATTTTAAAACCATTAGAAGCAATTCTTTGAGCTGTTCTCAATTCGTGCTCCTTATTTTCTTTTATTATCTTGTTTACATAATTCTCGTCGGGATAACCAACTTTTGGAATTCTCCCCGTCCATAACCATTGAGTATCTCGTTTATTAATCTCTTTAACTAATTGCTTTGTTTTCCATTTTTCCCAGTCGTCCGTTGTTTCTTTGGCTTTTAATTGCCTGTTGTATAAATCAACATCCCAAAAGCCTTCAGGTGTTTGAATCGTTTTTAAACATTGTTTATAACGCTCTCGCAATTTTGACGGGCGGTAGCCTTCAATTTGTACGTCTTCATCAATGCTAGTGTCCTTATGAAACCCAGGGACGATTATACAATCACAATTAGAGTGGTATTTATGACCGTCTCCGCCCGCCTCTTCTTCTGTCCAATACACAAAACCTCGAAAACAGAGCATGAAACAAAAGGCACACGTTTCGCGACCACTTGGCACACGTGCATAGCGCAAGCCATGTTTATCGCAATTTTTAGCCATATTACAAAAGGCTTCTCGCTTGACATAATAGCCTGTTGGGGAAATTGGTGCCAGACTTGATTTACCTGGGGATTCTTGCTCGTTTGCCAAACTCCAAAGTTTGAAATAGCAAGCTCGAGGAATTCACTCACGAGTCCCAATTTATAGCGCAGCGCTACTTTTGGTTGGTACCTTGTGAATTGGTAAATTGATGCCAGACTTTGATTGACCTGGTAACTTCCTGCAGAAACAAGTAAAACGAGCGCAAGTATCGCTGCGCGTCAAAGATGCTCATGTAAGTGCAATAAATAAGCTTGCTTCTTAAAACTTTTGAGTGTTTAAAATTATGAAAGGAAAATTCGTGCCAGACTTCTTTTTACCAGGGAGTTTCTTCCTAGTTTTGCCAAACTTAGAAGTTTAAAAAAGCGAGCTCTGAGACTAGACTCGCATAAGCAACGACAGCGCGAAGCGTTACTTTTGCACAGGTTTAGCTTCCGTTAGAAAATTGGTGCCAGTCTTCTTTTTTTCTCTCACGAAAATTCGTGCCAGACATGATTTTTAGTGAGGCGAAAATCGGTGCCAGACTACCTGGGGATTTTTGTTCTTTTTGTCAAACTCCAAAGTTTGAATAAGCAAGCTCAAAGACTTTTCTCGCAAGAGCGAATTTGTTGCGCAGCGATACTTGTACCCAAGTTTTTGGTGCAATCGAAAATAGGTGCCAGACTTCTGTGTACCAGGGAAGTTTTTGTCGTTTTCGCGCAATTGGGAAAACGGTGCCAGAC
>CAVAIA010000034.1:0-25698 GCA_963588595.1 bacterium
CAATTCTAAATTTGAAATCCTGAAAATTGGCGCTTCCAGCTCCAACATTCCCTATCGTGTTAAGGGTTGGCAATGCGCTTCTAACTTTTGTCTCTTTTATCTCTTTTGCCATTTTTTAAATTATATTAGCTATCTGTCCTTGCACCTTAATTAGATCTAGATCCCAAAGAAGCCCCCGGATCTGAACCACTTATCAACGCTTCTCCCGCATACCCAGCAATAGAATTAGCTTCCAAACTTCCATTATCTTGCGAATCAATCGCAGCCTTTAAAACGTGTGCTACGATTGGCGAGGCATCCGCTTGTGCATCGTTTCCATGTTGCAAAACGCAAGCGCAAACATATTTCGGACTCTCATAAGGTCCAAACCCGACAAATAAAGCATCAGGTTTCTCATTGGCATGTTCAGCTGTTCCGGTTTTACCAGCGCAATCGAGTCCGACCTCGTCAAAAATTTTCTTAACAGAAGGGTTTTCTCTAATCATCCCTCTTAGGGCTTCCCGAACAAATTCAAGATCGCTCTTATTCAAGTTTGGTTCTGAAATGACTTCGGGTTCGGTAGTTAAAACCGCATCTCCGCTTGAATTTCTCACCTCTTGAACAAGATGAGGTTTCATAAGTTTCCCGCTAGCAACGCATCCATAGGCGCATGCAAGTTGAAGAGGAGTGACTAAAACGTCTCCTTGACCAATTATCATGTTCGAATAGTCTCCTGCATACCATTGAGCATTCGCAGGAACGTTTTTCCACCTCTCCGCCTTCCATGCAGGGGTCGGGATTCTCCCCTCAGCTTCATCTGCTAAATCAATTCCCATTTTGCTGCCAAGCCCAAAAAGGTTGTAATATTCTTGCAAAGCAGTCGCGCTCACCTCATTTGAACCTTCAGGTCCATGTAGATAGAATTGTTTAGCAATCTCGTAAAAAACAACGTCGCAGGAATAAACAATTCCCTGTCTTAAGTTCAATCCCCCATGCCCGTTTTCATTCCAGCATTTTTGCACATCCCCTGTTCCAAATCCATCCCACTCTCCTTTGCAATAAAAATATTGGCTAGTGGTTGCATATCCATAATTGAGTCCCGCCATTGAGCTAAAAGCTTTCATAGTCGACCCGGGCGCATATCCAGAAGAAATCGCCCTGTTAAGCATCGGGCTTTTCGATTCTTCCTTAGAATAGAGATTCCAAACCTCCTCCGGAATTCCCCCGGTGAAATTGTTGGGATCATAGGTCGGAAACGAAGCCATTGCAACGATCCCTCCAGTTTCGATGTCCATGCAAACAACAGCGCCTGTTGATGCAAGCTTCCCCAAGCACTTTTCCCTCAAATAATTATCCGCAACGTATTGAGCATGAGCATCTAACGTCAAAATAAGGTCGTTGCCTTTAACTGCCTCGACCTCGCGCTTTATCTCGATAATGTTTCCATCCGCATCAACTCTAACATCTCTTTGCCCTGCTTCTCCTGCCAAAACAGTATCGTATTGTTTTTCAATGCCGCTCTTTCCATTAACAACATCCAAATAGAGTTGGCGAGAAGTTGATGCGTCAACTTCTTCTTGAGTTGGGTAACCTGTATATCCCAAAACATGCCCTGCAAGCGCGCCGTAGACATATTTTCTCTCAGGTCTTGTTTCTATAAAAACTCCAGGAAATGCATCTTTGTGCTCAAGAATAAAAGCAACATCTCGATCCCTAGTTTTGCTCGCGATGACCCTCCTGCTTTGCGCTCCAGAAGAAGTGCTCAACGCTCGGTTTCTAACAACTCCATAGGGAATTCCAAGAACTGTGCTAACCTTTTTCATCGTGTCTTCGTCGCTTGACACATCTGGCTCAAAGACAACAGCTTGATGATTCTCAGAGTAAACAAGCGTTCTGCCATTTCTGTCTCTAATTGAGCCTCTTGCAGAGGGAGTGTTAACTGTTGTGAATTGGTTGTCGTTTGCCGCCTTTTCGTAGGAGCTTTGATTAAACAATTGCATGTTTGCGATTCTGGAGGCGAGCAAAACAAAAATCCCGCCAGCAGCCACTCCATATCCAATCAAACGCTTAGTGAAACTTGCATCTTTCTTCGAAGATCTCTCTTTGCTTGGAACTTTTAGGTCTCTATGCTCGACCTTCGTGTCAATGACGTCGCCAGCTCCAAGTTCGTTAACTTCATTTTTAACTTTTCTGCCCTTTTGTTCGCGAGCGTCAATTAAATGCAAGATGGAGATAGCGATCAATCCTAAAATCGTTGCGACTATGACAGAAATTATAGTGGCTTCGAGCATCTTATCATCCTTGAATAATAATTGCTATCCCTAAAATTGGGCATACATAAACCCAGAATCCTCATCCCTATGAATAAAAGAGAAAACGACAAACAACAATGCTGTAAACAGAGCGTTTAGAACAATTTGAGCAATCCCCCCATTAACGATCAGCTCAAAAACCCCGACCCCCTGCGTTGTTATCGCGATAACAAGTAGATAGATTAACGTCACAAAAATCGAGATTATCGCGCTCAAAATTGCACCGGCTGAAGTCCCTTGCTGCGCCATTCTTCCTTTAAAAAAAACAGCAACCACATTTGTCAACACGAATAGAAACATAGCCAAACCGAAAACTTTTTGTTGAGTTAAATCGAAGATTAGACCAAAAATTAGACAAAGAGAAAATTGTGTTTTGTTCGAGGAAGCAAAGGATAGGGCAACAACGCACGCCAGCATCAAATTTATGTTTCCAGCCAAAAAAGAAACTCTTGGGACTAAAAACAATTGAGCAGCCACAATTAAAACATAGATTAAGCCCGAAACAATTTTCTTTCTGCTATCTGTTATCGCTATTCTCACTTCTTGTTCCTAGTCGCTTTGCTCCGTCTCTCCCGCCGCGTCGCTTACTATAATCACTTCCTCAAAAGAAGTTGTGTCACTTTGTTTTAAAACTGCTTTTAGAGTCCCATCACTTGCGTTCCCGCTAACACGCGTGACAGTTCCAATTATTATTCCCTTAACGAACGACCCACCAAGTCCGCTTGTTATCACTATGTCCCCTTCTTTCACCTCAACATTTTGAGAAATGTTTTCCGCTGTTATCAATCCATCCAAAGACCCTTTAACAATGCATGTTGCTCGCGAAGATTGAACCATTGCAGAGACTCCAGATTGCGAATCGGTCAAAAGTCTCACCTTGCTAGTTGTTTCAGTCACGCTTGTCACTTGCCCGACAACTCCATAGGAAGCGCAAACTGTCGCGCCAACAAATGAGCCACCGTTTGAACCGATGTCGACAGTGAAAGATTGATCCCAACTCTCAGAGGACTTGCCGATGACATGTGCAGAAATCCCTGTTATGTTGTATTTGTCTTTCAAATTCAACAACTCTTGCAAGCGTTGTGCCTCTTGTCTATATTCCTCACCCTTTGCAACTTGAGCAGTTAAGCTTTCATTTTGCTCCTTTAGAGCGCTAAGAGTTTCTTGTGAAGCGTTGTCGTCAGAGCTATTTGAGTTAACTTGCACATTTGTCCCAAGACCGCTATTTAAAGAAATCGCCGAAGAACACTTAGCTTGAAGATTATGAAGAAATCCTGATTCTCCCTCGAACGTCCAAACAAACATCGACGCAAATGACAAAACAATAATGATCGCAACAATGATTAGATATACCTTTGGCATGTTGTTTTGCATCTAAGTTTGGCGCCTCCACCTTTAATTTAAACGAAAAATTTGCACAAAAAGCTTGTTTTAACGAGTGCGCATCATAGTTTGTCTTAGCGCGGTTGGAGATTGAAGAACCTTCAAGCACCCAGTAACCACATTAGTTAGCGCAGTGTCGCTGCAAAAAACAGGAATGTCGAGTTCGCTTGCGAGATAAGAGTCAAGCCCTGTTAAAAGACCGCCACCGCCTGTTAACAAAATTCCATTCGCTATGATGTCCGAAGCCAAATCAGGATTCGTTGACTTAAAAGTGTCTTTAATGTGCAATATCATTTCCTCAATTTGCGGGATGAGCGCAGCTCTAACATCCTCGGATTGTATTGTCACTTCCTTCGGTTGTTCGGTGTAGACATCCTGTCCAGAAATAATCATGTCTCTTTCATGTCCATCTGGAAAACCTGTCACGTTTCCAATCTTGATTTTGATAACCTCCGCAGTTCTTGCACCGATCTTAATTCCCAAGAGGTCTCTAAAGTGCATGCTGATCGCCTCGTCAAGACGATTGCCAGCAAGGCGCAATGAGCTTGAGCTAACAATTCCGCCCAACGAGATAACTGCAACCTCTGTCGTTCCACCGCCGATGTCCACAACCATCGAGCCGGTTGGCTCCGTCACAGGCAAGTCTGCACCCATCGCTGCCGCCATCGGTTCCTCAATCAAAAACGCTTGGCGAGCCCCCGCTTGAATTGCAGCCTCAAAGACTGCACGTTTTTCAACTGAAGTTGCGCCGCAAGGAATGCAAATGACGATCCTTGGTTTTTGCTGGAAAAAAGAACTTCTCTCAAAAGCGCGATTGATAAAAGCTGAAAGCATAGCTTCCGTTATGTCGTAGTCAGCTATAACTCCGTCTTTTAGAGGGTGAACAGCAGTAAAGGCGTCCGGAGTGTGGTTGATCATGTTCTTCGCTTCGTGCCCAACAGCAAGAACTCTTTGAGTGCTCTTTTCTATTGCGACAACGCTCGGCTCATTTATAACAATTCCTTGATCACCAACAGCGACAAGGGTGTTAGCAGTTCCAAGGTCGATCGCCATGTCGACCGGCTGTCCAAAATTAAACGATGGCAATTTATCTAAAAAGGACATATATCCTCTCTTAAGCTCGAAATATTATCTTGTTTTCGCATACAGCATTATATTACCACAATCTTAAAAGGGCTCCTGTGATACATTTTTAAGGAGCGCATGCCTTATAATAGGTTAAAACATTGGATTGACTAAAAATTATAGGAGAGATAGATGACTCAAAGAAACCCGATGAATGAAAGAAATTTAAACGAATCAAGAAAAGGAGTTAGTCGCAAAAGCGCCGCATCAGCGAAGCCTTCTAAGGATGCAGCATCAACTGTTAACGTTGAGCCTGTTAAAAAGACACCTAAAGAAAAAAAGATGGAAAAACGCCAAAAAGAGGCTGAAGCACGCCGCGAACAACAAAAAATTGCAGCTAAATATTCAACGCCAGACACCCCTGAGTTTTATAAATGGAAAAGGATTTGGTGGATAGGTCTTGGCGCTGCGATTCTTTTCGTCCTCTCATCTTGGCTTCTTCGCGAAGTTGATCCACAATGGATCAGCCTTGTTGTCCTAGGCTTTGCCTACGCTGCTATCATTTTCGCTTTTTGGGTTGATGCTGCAAAAATTAAGAAAATCACCCGCAAATGGCAAGAAGAAATGGTAGAAAAGGAGAAAAGAGAAAACAAGGGTAAATCGAAAAAACAAATTGCAGAAGAAGAAAAAGCAGCTGCAGAGCAAAGAAGAAAAGAAGCTGAGGAAAGGATGAGCAAATCATTCTTAGGAAGACATCGCCTTGCAAGAATTAAAGCAGCTGAAGCAAAGCAAGCAGCAAAGGAAAAAGAAAAAGAGGAGAAGAAGAAAAAGGAAGAATCTTCTAAAGATAAAAAAACAACTAAGTAGTAACTTAAAAAAATTTGAACCTAGTTTGTTTAAAGGAGAAAAGATGGGAAATTGTTTAATAGCTCAAAGCGGAGGTCCAACCTCAGTTATAAATGGAAGTCTTGCGGGAGTTATTCGCGCTAATCAATTGAATAAACGATTCACACGGGTTCTTGGGGGGATCCATGGAATCGAAGGAGTTCTTCAAGACAAACTCTTTGACTTAACGGATTTGCCATCTTCAGAAGTCAATCTACTTCGCCAAACCCCCTCTTCTGCTCTTGGAACTTGCCGTTATAAGTTAAAGCGAGATCAAAAAGAAGACTTCGAAAAAATTAACGAAATTTTCCAAAAGAACAACATCGAGGTTATGTTTTACGTTGGCGGAAATGACTCGATGGACACAGTCGACGCGCTCTCCGAGTGGGCAGCGTCTCATGGTTCTAACACTCGCTTCGTTGGAATTCCTAAAACGGTGGACAACGATCTTGTTCCTCCAGATCATTGCCCTGGATTTCCAAGTGCAGCAAAGTTTGCGAATCTAGTTGCCCAAGCAACCGCTTATGACTATTTTGCCTACACACGCCCTGAAGTCTTCATTCTTGAGACAATGGGCAGGGACGCAGGATGGCTAGCTGCGAGCGTTTGCGCTTCTGAAGTTGTTGACCTTGTTGTTTTGCCGGAAATTCCATTCGATAAAACTTCCTTTCTCAACCAAGTACAAAAAATCCTAGACGACAAAAATAATTGCTACATCGTTATCTCCGAAGGTGCGCGAGACGCAAATGGCGATTATGTCTCCGCAGGAGAAAGCGCAAATGACGGCTTTTCTCACGCAGTGCTTGGAGGAGCTGGACTTTCGTTAAAGCAAATGATAATCGATGAAAAGATTGTGCCTCGCGGAGTCGTTCAAGACTTGTCAAGAGCTGCAAGATCATCAAATTTTGCAATGAGCAAAGTCGACTATGATGAAGCTTTCGAATTAGGACTTTCGGCTCATATGCATGCTTGCGAAGATAACTTTACTGCTAAAGTTGTCGGTGTTAGAAGACTTGACTCACAAGATGGGAGCTATCAATCAGAAATCTTTGTTGATGACGCATCCAAGTTTGCCAACTATGTTAAACAATTTCCGATTGAGTGGGCAAAGCCAAACTATGGCGGAATAACAGATGAGGCAAAGTCCTACTTTACACCATTGATGGCAGGCGAGCCAAAGTTAGAATACGAAAGCAACGGGCTAATTAAGATGGTAAAGCCTTTCAATCTTCGCTAAAATAGTTAAAGGCGGGATGTGGCTCAGTCTGGTAGAGCGCTGCGTTCGGGACGCAGATGTCGCAGGTTCAAATCCTGTCATCCCGACCATTTTAAAGGTTAGATTTAAATGAGCATAAAAAGACCTGAAGGAACACACGATTTAATCGAAGAAGACTCACGTCAATGGTCTTCTTTTCAAAAGTGCGCTGCGTCTATCTTTGAGAAAGCTAACTACAAAAGAATAGAGACTCCAATTTTTGAAAAAGAGGAGTTGTTCGTTCGAGGAATCGGTCAAGCAACTGACGTTGTCAACAAAGAGATGTTTTCAGTTCTCTCTGGTGGCAATCTTGAGAAGTTAAAAGCTAATCAAAACATCAGCTCCAATTCAAAATTCGCGTTGCGCCCGGAAGGGACTGCAGGAGTTGTTCGCGCAGCAATAGAGAACAATTTGATCGAGCCCGACTCTCAGCCAACAAGACTTTGGTATGCGGGGGAAATGTTTAGGGCGGAACGCCCTCAAAAAGGAAGACAACGCCAATTTATGCAAGTTGGTCTTGAGTGCCTTGGCAGCTCAGATGCCCTCTTGGACGCTCAAGCGATCTCTCTTATGATGCAACTCTTTAAATCTTTTGGAATTGATTTGGATAAATGCACACTTCATTTAAACTCAATGGGATGCGATAAGTGCAGACCTGCGTTTAGGGATGCTGTCGCTTCCTTCTTAACAACGCATAAAAATGACATTTGCGAGAGATGCAACGAGAGAGCTTCCTTAAATCCGCTTCGCGCATTCGATTGTAAAAATGAAAAATGCAAAGAGATTATGAAGGATGCCCCTAAAATCGATGAATTCCTTTGTCAAGATTGTAAAGCTCATTTCGAGGAAGTAAAAAATTTGCTCTTTCTTGCAAACATAAAATTTGAAATCGACCTCTCGTTAGTTAGAGGTTTAGATTACTACACAAGGACTGTTTTTGAATGCACCTATGATGATGGGCTCGGAGCGCAAAATGCAATAGGAGGCGGAGGCAGGTATGACCACCTCGTGCAAGAACTTGGGGGAAAAGACGTTCCTGGTTTGGGTTTTGCTGTGGGTTTCGAGAGGTGTCTTCTCGCAAAGCAATCTTCAAAAACGCAAGAACAAAACAAGAAAAGGAATGGAGTTTTTATAATCGCTCTTTGTGAGAGCGCGAAGCAATTCGCAAATAAACTGATTATGCTCGATCATTTTTCTCCATTGAGCGTCGATTTAGATTTCAGGAACAGGCTAAACCTACAACCAAAAGAGGAGACTAAGCCGTTTGGCTCATTAAAATCTCAACTCCGTCTCTCTGACAAACTTAATAGTAAAATAGTATGTATCATCGGAGAAGATGAGATGGAGGCAAGATGTGCAAACATCAAATTCTTGGAAACTCACGATGAAGAGAAGTTAAGTTTTGACATTCTTGAGGATAAGGAAAAGTTAAAGAAATATCTTAGCGACAGGGGTGTTTTATGAGTGATGAAAAGAAAAAATATACAGTTGTTATCGTTGACGATCAATCGTTAGTTCGAAGCGGCTACAAAGCTATTTTAAATGCATACGATGACATCGAGGTCGTCGCAGAGGCAACAAATGGAGAAGAAGCGATTGAAGAGACTTTAAAACACCAACCTGACATTGTTCTTATGGACATTCGCATGACAAAGATGAATGGCATCGAAGCAACTAAGAGCATCGTCAATGATCCGACATGTCAAAACACTAGGGTTCTCATTATGACTACTTTCGATCTCGATGAGTATGTTTATGAAGCTCTTCGCGCTGGAGCTGGCGGATTCCTCTTAAAAGACGCGGAGCCAGATGAAATAGCTAACGCAATAAGGACTGTTTCCGACGGAAATGCGCTTATCCAGCCAAGCGTTATGGAAAGGCTTGTTAACAAATTCGTTAAAACTAACACTTTCCCAACATCGTTTAGAGAGATCAAAAAAGGCAAAGAATTAAAGAATCCTTTAACAAATCGCGAAGCAGAGATTTTAGAACTTGTTGCTCAAGGATTGTCAAATCAAGAAATTGGAGACAAGCTCTTTATTTCTCCTGCGACTGCAAAAACGCACATCGCGCGCATTATGCAAAAAACTAAATGCCATTCTCGTGCGCAACTAGTTGTCTACTACAATTCGTAAAAGTTATTGTTTTAGCGTTTCGCTAAATTTAAGAATCTAGATTAATTGCGTGGCTTGCCCGTCTTAGGGTCTGCTATGCTTTCTGGACATCCATAGAAATTAAGATTTTGCGTTATTTTCAAAACTTGCAAAAAAGTCTCCTTAACTTGTGCTTTTGCTTCTTCTTTCAACTCATTGTCTCGACCATCTTCTTTCTCGGAATCGTTTTTGTTCGCCTTTTTACAAATTTCATCGATTAGTTTTGCGTAAATTTTAATGTGATCTGTGCCATCTTTTAGCGCTTCGTTATATAGATCCCAAAATGATTCATCTCTAACCTTACCCTTCACCCAAGGGTCTTTCCATTCATAGTGTTCATGATTGTCAAAAATAGATTGCTCAATCTTTTCGTTTTTATGGATCATGGCTTGCAAATAGGAATGTTTCCTAAAAAGGCGCTCGAGGCGTCCGAAAAGGTTCCTTTTAACTCCATAAGCGCTATGCAACCATCTCAAAACTTGACGATAAGCCTTAACGCTTAAATAAAAAGTTTTCTGTTGTGGTTTTAAATTAAAAGTTGCCTCTGCAGCAAACTCAATTAACTTGCTTATCACTTCCAATGGTTGATTTTCACATCTTAAAGTTTCAAAGCTTGGGTCAAACGTTGCTATAGTCTGCCCACGTTTAATCGTTAAAACCAATTCGTCTAATTCGCACTCTATAGCAACATGGACTTCGGATTGATCATTTCTGTCAAGTCCCTCAACTCCAGCATCGCAATATGCAAATTGTTGAGAGAAGACAAATGGATGAACCTTAGAATCAAGCTCAAAATGCATAAGGTAACCTAACGAATAAGCCCGCGCAATGTTAAGCTCTTTTAATCTTGGGACGCCGAGCGCCAAAGCAGTCAAAAAGTCAGTGCAATTATATCTATGCATCTTTTTTGCAAACGAATTGGAGGAGGGGATCATAGGGTTAATGACCCCATAAAATAGCGGATCTGGTCCTTGACATCCAAGCAAAAACGCTTGCTTTTCGTCTTCCGACTGTCCTATCTCTTCTAAAAGTTGATCGTAGATTTCTCTACCAAAAGTGTCATGAGTTATAGTTGATGGCATATTCTTCCTTTTTTCAAATTATTTTAATATTGTAAAATTTTAACCTAACACCAATTTCACACTAAATAAGATAATAATTATCATTTCTCATGGTTATAATAATTTGTGGTTTTCTTATTAATTTTCTCTTAAAAACGAAAGGCGAATTCTAATGGAGCGTATCTCAAAATTCTTTGAGCTAGAGAAACATGGTACAAACGTAAAAACTGAAATTCTAGCAGGTTGTGTCACATTTCTTTCAATGGCCTACATCCTTGCGATCAACCCATCAATCTTAAGCCAAAGCGGAATGAACGCAGCAAGCATTTTTACGGCAACGGCGGTGTCCGCATGTTTTGCAACTCTAGTGATGGCTTTTTATGCAAACTATCCCGTTGCTTTGGCGGCAGGCATGGGACTAAATGCCTACTTTGTTTACTCCGTTTGCGTTCCGATGGCCCAAGCAGGAATTCAGGATCCATGGCAAGTTGCGCTGGCTGCTGTTCTTTGCGAAGGTATAATTTTTATAATGTTAACCCTTTGCAAATTTAGGGAGGCGCTTGTTAACGACGTTCCAGAAAACTTAAAACTAGGAATCTCCGCTGGAATTGGTCTTTTTATCGCAATAGTCGGTCTTAAAAGCGCGGGAGTTGTCATAGCAGATTCAAGCACTATTGTCGCCCTTGGCGATTTTAGCACCCCTCAAGTCACGTTGGCATTGATCGGAATCATAATCACATGCGTTATGTATCACTATAAAGTTCCAGGCTACATCCTTTGGGCAATCCTAATCACTTGGGGGCTTGGCATGATCGCGCAACTCACAGGTTGGTATCAAGTTGACGCAGCTTCAGGCAACTCTTCTCTTTATCCTGATTTTTCGAGCGGCTTTTCAATTGCAGCCCCTCACATGTTTGCGTTTAACTTCGATTATGTTTTGACCCACTTCATCGAGTTTGTTGTTATAGTTTTCTCTTTCCTATTTGTTGATCTCTTTGACACTGCAGGCACTCTCATCGCTGTTGCAGGCAAAGCAGACCTCCTTGACGAGAAAGGAAACTTGCCAAAAGCAAAACAAGCTCTTATGGCAGACGCAGTTGGAACTGTTGCAGGAGCTTGCCTTGGAACTTCAACTGTCACTTCTTATGTTGAAAGTTCCGCTGGCGTCGCCGCTGGAGGAAGGACGGGGCTAACCTCTTTTACCACCGCAATTTTGTTTTTGATTGCTCTAGTTTTAAGTCCAATATTTCTAGCAATTCCTTCATTTGCCACAACCCCAGCTCTTGTTTTCGTTGGGCTTTTGATGGTCTCTAACGTTAAGAAAATGGATTTTTCGGAAGACATCGCAGGAGCAATGGGTGGCTATCTCGCGCTAATCATAATGCCTTTTACCTACTCAATTGCAAATGGCATAATGTTCGGAATGCTCGCTTTTGTTATCCTTCGAATTCTCCAAGGACAAGCAAACAAAGTCCATTGGGTTTTATGGGTTGCAGCAGTTATCTTCGTCCTTCGAATAGCTTCCCTTGTTATCTAAAAACGATAATGTCGTCAATCAATTAAAAGGAATGATAAAAAATGTCAAGCATGCGAGATGATTTAACAAGGGTTGTCTACACCGAAAAGAAAATTGCTGCGCGGGTCGAAGAGCTTGGTTTTCAAATTACTAAAGATTTTGAAAGCAAAGTAAAAGAAGGAATCGTTGCTATAACAGTCCTTAGAGGAGCGATAACATTTTCGACGGATCTTTGCCGTTGCATCGACCTTCCTATGGAAGAAGACTTTATGCAACTGTCAAGCTATGGAAATGAAGCGAAGTCGTCGGGCTCAGTCCAAATTAAAAAAGACGTCTCGTCTTCAATTACTAACAAACATGTTCTCGTTATAGAAGACATCTACGACACAGGAAACTCCATGCACTACCTTATCAACTTCTTGAAAACAAAGAATCCTAAATCGATTGCAACAGCGGTTCTTTTACGCAAAGATGTTGAAGAGCAACTTCCTTTCGACATAGATTATCTTGCGTTTTCTTGCCCGAATGAGTTTATCGTTGGCTACGGTCTCGATTATGCCCAAAAATATCGCAACTTGCCCTACATTGGCATTCTAAAACCAGAAATTTATAAATAACGCAATCGATTATTGATTAAGTTTTTTAGATAAAAGCTCGTTAATCGCTTTTGGGTCGCCTTTTCCTTGCATTTCTTTCATGGCTTGACCAACGAAAAAACCTAAGAGTCCTGTTTTTCCATCCCTATATTGATTAACCTTATCTGAGTTTTCGCTCAAAACTTTATCAACAACTTTTTCTATTGCGCCTGTGTCGCTTACCTGCTCAAGTCCTTTTTCCTTAACTATCGTGGATGGATCTTTGTCCTCTTCGATAATAAACTCAAAAACCTTCTTTTGTTGATTCTTTGAAATCTTACCATCGCAAGTTAAATTAACAAGTTCGCAAATTCTTTTACGAGTTAACGCAGAGTTATCAATCGAGTTTTCTTGGCTCTCATTTAGCCATCCCGAGAGATCGTTGATCATAAGATTCGCCAAATTTTTTGCAAATTCTTGATCAACGTCACCTTTTTCTTCACAAGTTTTTTCAAAGAATTCACAAACCTCTATGTTTTCTATCAAAAGACTTGCATCATACTTGCTCAAATTAAAATCCTTTTCGAACCTGTTTGCTTTTTCATCTGGAAGCTCAGGCAATCTTTTTCTAACATTCTCGATAAACTCATCGCTCAAATCAAAAGGAGCAAGATCTGGTTCTGGGAATAGGCGATAGTCATCAGCTGTTTCTTTGACTCTCATGACTATCGTTCTTTTAGCGCTTGGATCCCAATGTCTCGTTTCTTGGGCTATCGTTTCCCCTGCCTCCAAAGCACTTGCTTGTCTTAAAATCTCGTACATAAGACCGTCATGCAAACTCTTGAACGAGTTAATATTTTTAAGTTCCGTTTTAGTCCCCAGCTTTTCGCTGCCGCGCTTGCGCAATGAAATGTTTCCATCGCATCTAAGCGAACCTTTTTCCATTGAGCAATCAGAGATTCCTATAGCGAGATAGATTTGTCTTAGCTTTTGCATGAACCGTCTTGCTTCTTCTGGCGTCCTTAAATCAGGTTCGGTTACAAGTTCAATGAGGGGAGTGCCCGCTCTGTTGTAATCAACGAGCGAACTTTTCGCGCCCGCGATCCTTCCCTCATCCCCGCCAACATGGATCATTTTGCCAGCATCTTCCTCCATATGGATGCGAGTGATTCCAATGTTGGCGCTATAACCACTCTCGTTTTTAGTTATGTTCTCTTTTCTTTCGCCTTCTTTTATCCCTTCAACTCCATAACGTTCAACCGCGCCTTTTCCGTCGATGTCAAGAGTTAAATGTCCGTCCATACAAAACGCAATAGGGCCTTGCGTCGTTTGGAAATTTTTTGCCATATCAGGGTAAACATAATTCTTGCGATAAAACATAGACCTTTTCTTTATTTCACAATTCGTCGCAAGCCCTGCCAAAACTATCGATTCAATCGCCGCCTTGTTCGGGACTGGCAATGCTCCAGGCATGCCAAGGCAAATAGGGCATGTGTGTGTGTTTGGCTCATCTCCAAATGAAAGCTCGCATCCACAAAACATCTTTGTCTTTAACGTCGTTAGCTCTGCGTGAACCTCAAGACCTATAACTGGTTCCCAAGTTTCTAAAACTTCTTCTAGCGTTTTCATTAAGTATCTCTTCTCTCTTTTTTTACCTTAAAAATTTTATTTGGCAATTTGCGCCGAGCCATAAACTTTCTCAAGCGAAGACGCTGCGCGCAACATATTTTCATCCTTAAAAGCAGGCGCGATAAGCTGAGCTCCTATAGGAAGTCCCGAGTCCTCTCCATTTCCAACCGGAAAACTCATTCCTCCATTTCCAGCAATATTGATAGATATTGTGAACATATCGGAAAGATACATTTGAGCTGGGTCTGTTATCTCTCCAAACTTAAATGCAGTTCTTGGACTAGCAGGAGATAAAATAACATCAACGTTTTCAAAAGCTTGTTCGTAATCTCTCGTTATTAGAGTTCTAACTTTTTGAGCAGGATAATAATATTTCTCGTAGACTCCTGCGCTCAAAAGATAAGATCCTAAGAAAATTCTTCTTCTTGCCTCCTCACCAAAACCAACTTTTCTGCTCTCTTCGTATTGACCTGCAAGTGACTCATGTCCTTCTGCGCAATATCCATATCTAACAGAATCAAAGCGTGCAAGATTAGAAAAAGCTTCGCAAGGTCCCAAAACATAATATGCACTGATAGCAGCCTTAGCGTTAGGGAGTTCAACTTCAACGATTTGAGCCCCTGCCTCCTTAAACTTTTCAGCGACCTCTTCGATTTTGTGTTTTACCTCGCTTGTTAAACCTTCAGCTTCCAAAAACGATTTAACAATGCCAATCTTCATTCCCTTGACGTCTCCGTCGATCACCTTAGTGAAATCTGTCGAGCATCCTTGGCTTGTGCAATCTTTAACGTCTTTCTTGCAAAGGGCGTTCATTGCAAGAGCTGCGTCTTGCATCGTTCTTGCGAATGGGCCAACTTGATCAAGGGAGCTTCCAAATGCAACAACTCCATATCTTGAAACAAGCCCATAGGTAGGTTTTATGCCGATGACTCCACAAAGACTTGCTGGTTGCCTAATTGATCCCCCGGTGTCAGACCCGAGAGTTATAGGAAGCATCCCGCTTGCAACTGCTGCAGCACTTCCTCCCGAAGAACCTCCTGGCACCCTTTCAATATCATGCGGGTTTTTCGATGGACCAAAAACGCTTGTTTCCGTTGAAGAGCCAAATGCAAATTCGTCCATGTTGAGCTTTCCTATCGGCAAAGCCCCTGCATCAAGCATATTTTTAACGCAGGTGGCAGTGTAGGTGCTTTTGTAGTTCTTCAACATTTTGGAGGAACAAGTTGTGTAAGTTCCTTCCAAGTTCATATTGTCCTTAAAACCTACAGGGATCCCGTCAAGCAAAAACTCACCTTTATTAAAACCATCCTCATTTATCCTTTTATCTGTTTCTTTCGCAGCTTCTCTCGCCAACGCTTTTGAAGTTTCTGTGAAACAATTTAAAACTTTATCTTCCTTGTCTATGTTTTTAAATGTCTCTTCGGCTAGCTCAAGCGCGCTAAACTCCTTGTTTTTGAGGCTTGAGATTATTTCAGTAGCGCTCATATTTTCAATGTTTGCCATTATGCGCTTGCCTCCTCTCCAAGAATAGAAGGTATCAAGAAGTTGCCATCCTTAGTTTTTGGCGCATTTGAAAGCGCTTCTTCTTGTGTAAACCCATTTGCGGGAACATCGTCTCTAACAACGTTGCTCAAAGACCCGATCGGATGAAACGTTGGTTCAACTCCTTCTAAGTCATATTTCAAAATAGGGTCAAGTTCATCGATAATTGAATTTAACTCTGCCGTTAGATTTTCCAGCTCGCCATCATCGATGCCGATCCTTGTATATTCTGAAATCCTCTTAACATCCGCTTTCGTTAAATGTTGCGTCATTTATCTTCGTTCTCCTTTATAAATTCATCTGCAATCGCCATTCCGCTATCAGCTTGAGATTGCCACTCTAAAGATTCTGTTTTCTTAACCTTCAAATCATCGAACGGGCGATCGAAAACTTCTCTTTGCCAGAATAAAAACCCAGCTAAGAAAAGGGAGACAAACCCAACTTGCCAAGTTCCCGTGAATAAAAATAGACATCCGCCAACCAACATCAGCAATGTCATAGTTATAGCCCATGCGGTTCTAAATCTCATAACGAGCCCAATTGCGCCGAGCACCAAAAGAAGAGAAACTAAAACAAGCGGCACTCCAACAACGAACGACGACATGTCAATCCAACTTGTTAACATCGTAAATGGCATAAACAATTGAGGGAAGAAAGTCATAACGATGTTGGTGGCTCCAACGATAAAGACTAATGTACCGGCAATCCAAGCCAAGTCTCTGCTCTTTTGTTCCTCTGTCGCCGACTTTTCTGTGTGAAAAAAGCCACTTTGCGAAAGCAAAACAGCGCCTATCGCAAATGGAATCCAAAACATAACTCCCCTGTAAACTAAAGATATTGCAGTTGAAGCTCCAACGGGACATCCATACATCGTCAAAATTGCTATGATCGCAGCCTCAACAACTCCAACACCTTGAGGCGTTGGGCTCAATAGCACAGAGATTGCCGACACCGAAAAAGCAGCAACCAGACCTTCAACATGCTCGAAACCAAAAGCGTATCCAATCGCAACTAAGCATGCCATATTCAAAATTGCCGAAAGAGAAGCATAGGCAACTGTTATTGCAGTTCCCTTTGGGTTTTTCGCCAACAAATCACTCGTTGACGCGAAGGAATGCGCCATATCTCTGCCCCACGTTGGCTTTAGCGATTTCTTGAAAATCCCTAAAACTTTGTTAACAATTTTTTCGATCGTGAAAAATATTCTGAAAAGTACTTTTGGTTTATAGTGTCCAAAGAAAAACAAGCTTGAAAGACCGACTAAAACGAGAGCGAGAATAAGTCCGCCGGCGACAAAAAGGGTGTTGGTGTGACCTGATGCTAGCATCGTCAAAAAGCCGAGGACTGATATAACAAAAACAGCTGCGAAATATCCAATTTGCGAAAGGATTGCACCTCCCGTTGATTGTCCCGCATCGAGCCCCTCCCTATGGGCATCGTCTATGATAAATGCCACCCCAGTTGCCCCTGAAAACAAACAAAAGGTGTTAATGAAAACGAGTGAAAAAATCAAAACGATGTTGTGCCAAATGCCCGTTCTATGACCAACAGCATCAAAGGCTGCATCATAAGAAAGAGCTTGAGTGAAATGGCGAGCGAGCATCAAAATAACAGAGATGATGAGAGGGATGAGCGATCCTGTCGCCATCGTGTCAAGAAAATTGCTCAGAAAATCGCTGTTAGCGATTGCAAAGCAAATTGCAACGATTCCCAAAACAATTAAAAGCGCCTTCTTCATTCTTCCTCTCTTTATTACTACTAACAGGTCATTTATGCAAAATAACCTTCTTATATGATAGACTAAACATGCTCTAATTAACAAATAAAGGAGAAGTGTTAAAAAATGAAGCTTGTTTGTCTCGACATGGAAAATGTGCTTTGGCCTGAAATTTGGCCGGAAGTTGCAAAGGACGTAAACGTTCCAGAATTAGCAAAAACGACCAGGGATTATAAAGACACAAATGAACTCTACGCAATGCGTTCAAAATACTTAAAGAAAAACAATATAACTCTTTCGCGCGTCATCGAAGTTGTTGAGAAAATGGAACCAATGCCCGGCGCCGTGGAGTTTTTAAGCGACTTAAAGCAATTTGCGCAATTCGTTATTTTAAGCGACACATTCACTCAATTTGCCGCACCGTTGCGGGAGAAACTTGGGTGGCCGACAATAATATGCAACGACCTCGAGGTCGATGACAACGACATGATTGTTGGTTGGAAAATGAGATGCGATCAAACAAAACTTTCAACCGTCAAAGCTTTCATGAGTGTTGGAATTGAGACGATTTGCTCAGGAGATTCATATAACGACATCGGAATGATTCAAGCATCGAAACATGGTTTTCTTTTCAACACAACCGATGAAATAAAACAAGAATATCCAAATATCCCAACTTGCGAAACTTACGCAGAACTTCTTGATTGCATCAAAAAAGCTTGGGAAGACTAAGAGCAAATTAAAAGCTCTAACTTTCATTTATATGATAAAATAATTAAGCGCTGGTCGGATAGCTCAGTTGGTAGAGCAGCGGACTGAAAATCCGCGTGCCGAGGGTTCAAGTCCCCCTCCGACCACCATTTTTTTAATCCCCCTAATATAAAACATCCCAAAGAATTAGCCCGCACGCTGGTGCATTTTCTCCTGCAGCCCTGCGATCTTTTGCGTAGATAACATCCTTAATCCATCCAGGTTGTCTTTTCCCTTTTCCCACCAAAACGAGACTTCCAACGATAGCGCGAACCATGCTATGCAAGAATGCATTGCCTGAAATCGTGATTGAAATAAGGTTTTCCCCAAAAAAACATTCCTCGTTAAAACTCACTTCTGAAACATTTCTCATAGTCGTCTTTCCTTCTGCGCTCGCAGCAAGACAAAAACTTTTGAAATCCTGCTCTCCTATAAGAAAGGTCGCTGCTTCTTTCATCGCATCCATATCTAAAACCGCTGGAACATGCCAAGAAAAGTTTTTAGAAAAAATCGAAGGGCAAGTCTTATTAAAAATAAAATATTTATAAATTCTTTGCTTTGCGCTAAATCTTGCAGAAAAACTTTCTTCGACTAGATGCGCTTCCTTAACTGAAATTGCATCATGGGTCAATGCGTTTAGAGATCTCAAAAGGCTCCTTTCATTAAAAGGCTCCGTCTCGTCTTCATTTTCCTCAAGAAGAAAATTTACAACTTGTTCCCTCGCGTGAACCCCTGAATCTGTTCTCCCAGCGCAAACTGTGGTAACGTCTCTTCTATAAATTTTAGAGAGCGCCTCCTCCACATCTCCTTGAACTGTCAATTGTTCTGGTTGGCGCGCAAATCCATTGAATGGAGCTCCGTCATAGGACAATTTTAAGCAAACGTTAGTCATCAGCTCTTCTTAAGTTAGACAACGCTTCTTCCAAAAAGCTCGTTCAATTGAACTTTCAGCGTTTCGTTTCTTGCATCCGCCAAAATAGGGAGATAAGTCTCAAGCTCTTTGCCTGAGTCAGTTGTTAGGTTAATTAAAACTTTGCTCTTTCCAGGGTAGTCGGAAACGATTCTAACGAGTGAGTCGCACGTGCTCTTAGTAAACTCTCCCTCTTTCAGTTTGAGACAAACATTTTGTTCGATAACCTCTTCGCTTTGAGACTCTTCCTCCGTTACTCTTTCCCCACTATTTTCGCTTATAGTTAAAGGTTGCGCCTCATAAACGACAATTTGATCGCTTTGCTCTCCTTTATCAAACTTCCCCTTAACCTGGATAATTTCATCATCTAAAATGCAATTTGCAAATTTTGCATAATTGAAACAAACGCACTCAACGCTTCCTGAAGTGTCCTCCAAATGAAAATTGCACATCCTCTCGTCGTTGCCTGTCTTCTTTGATTTGTAGAACCTAGGTTTTAAATCTGTGACAAGACCAACGAACACGCCGCTTTTTATTCCATCTTTTCTTTCTGAGAGATCGCCAATCCTATAAGGCGTTATGTCTGAAATTAGATTTTCGACGCTCCTCATTGGGTGATCGGAGACATACATCCCCATAACTTCGCGCTCAAAGTTATTCTTGATAGTGCGAGGCCACTCTTCTCCAGTTGGAGGAGGGACTTCCTTTTCCTTTTCACCCTCAAGTCCAAAAGCATCGAAAATTGACATTTGCCCTCTATCGCGCTCTTTTTGTCTTTGGGTCTCTTCATCAAGAATGTTGGTGTTATAGATAAGGTCGTTCATCTCTTTTCTAGAATAGCCAGTCGAGTCAAAAGCACCGCCCTTAATTAAAGCCTCTATCGGCTTTTTGTTCCACAACTTAGCGTCAACGCGAGAGAGCAGGTCTTGAAGTGAAGTGAAATCTCCATTCTCTTTGCGCTCGCAAATGATTCCATCGGCAACAGCTCGCCCAACTCCTTTAACCCCCATGAGTCCAAAACGAATTCCATCGTCGATCGGTGTGAATTCAACGTTTGAAGAGTTAACGTCTGGAGGCAGAACAGAAATGTTACTGTGATTACATGAGGAAATATACTTCGTCAATTTGTCAGTTTTGCCCATGTAGGAGCTTAAAACTGCTGCCATGTAGTCATTAGGATAAAGAGCCTTTAGCCATGCGGTTCTCATAACAAGAACAGCGTAGGCAGCGCTGTGAGATTTATTAAAAGCATACTTAGCAAATTTTTCTGCATCATCCCAAATTTGTTTTGCAACTTCAAGCGAAAATCCGTTGTCAACAGCTCCACTATTCCAATCTTCTTGAAGCTCCTTCATAACATCAAGTTTTTTCTTGCCCATCGCCTTTCTGAGCTTATCAGCCTTCCCAGCTGAAAAGCCACACATAAGCATTGATATTTGCATAATTTGCTCTTGATAGACAATCGTTCCATAAGTCTCTTCTAGAACCGGTCTTAACCTATCGTCGTAATAGTGCGCTTGAACCTTCCCGCTCGCAACGTCAACATAATCGTCAACCATTCCACTTTCAAGAGGCCCTGGTCTGTTAAGCGCGATCGCGGCAACAATGTCAGAAAACCTCCTTGGCGGCAATCTTCTAAACAACTTGACATATAAAGCGCTCTCAACTTGAAAGATTCCATCAAGATTTCCCGTTCTTAAGAACTCAAAACTTCTCTCGTCATCTATGGGAATTTCCTCGGGGTTAATGACCTCCCCTGTTCTTTCTCTAACATTCTTGCAAGCTCTAGCCAAAACTCCAAGGGTGCGAAGACCCAAAAAATCCATCTTTAAAAGTCCCAGTTCAGGAGTGTAGTGACCGTCATATTGAGTGATGATTGCTCCTTCTTTTGTGTCCCTTTTCATTGGAACATGGTCACTCATCGGGTCTCTGCAAATAATCGTTGCACAAGCGTGCACGCCTTCACCCCTGATGATCCCTTCAATGCTTTTTGCAGCGTCGATCGTGATTTTCGCTTGCTCATCTGTCTCATATAAAGATCGTAAGTCTACGTTTTGAGAGAGAGCTTCATCAATTGTTATACCAATCTCGTCTCCGATTAACTTTGCAATTTGATCTCCAACAGCATAAGTAAATCCCAATACGCGGGCTGAGTCCCTAACGGCATTTTTCGCAGCTAGACGGTTAAAAGTTATAACTCCGCTAACATGATCCTCGCCATAAACTTGCTTTATATGTTCGATAACCTCTGAGCGCCTCTCATCGTCGAAGTCAACGTCAATATCTGGCATCTCAACGCGCTCAGGGCTCAAAAAACGCTCGAACAACAACCCGTTTTTCAATGGGTCGAGATCGGTTATTCCCATCGCATAAGAAACTAAAGACCCCGCAGCACTTCCTCTCCCAGGTCCAACAACAATTCCATGCTCTCGCGCCCAAGATATATATTCTTGGACGATTAAAAAGTAAGCAGGAAAACCTTGTTGAATGATGATGCCCGCTTCGTACTCATATCTATCTTGAACTTCTTTTGGAACGTCTTTTCCATATCTTCTAACGAGCCCGCTCTCAATTTGATGTCTAAAATAGCTTTCCGTGTCAAACCCTTCCGGGACTGGAAAAATTGGCAAGATCGACTCGCGCTCAATTTCAACGTTGCACTTTTCAGCAACCTCAACAGTGTTGTCACAAGCCTCCTCAAAGCCCGCAAGAGCAAGTCTCATCTCCTCTTCCGTTTTCATGTAAGACTCACGAGAGTAAACCATGCGATCAGTGTCGCTAATTTTTTTATTTTGACCAATGCAACGCATCAAATCTTGAGCTCTAGCATCTTCCCTTTTCAAGAAATGAAAGTCATTAGTCGCAATAGTTTTAAACCCACACTCTTTAGCAACTCGCAAAAGCTCCCCATTAAGCCACTTTTGCGTTTTGCCGCTCTTTAACTTATAACCAGCATCTTGAAGCTCTATATAAAAATCGCCAGGCTCAAAATAACTAGCCAATTTCTTTGCCCAAAGACATGCTTGATCAAATTGTCCTTCATCAAGCAATCTTGGAATTATACCCGCCATACATGCAGAAGAACAAATCAAGCCTTCGTGATATTTGCTCAACATTTTTTGAGTGACTAAAGGCTTATAGTAAAAGTTATCAACATGAGACTCACTAACTAGTTTTAATAAATTGTGATAACCCTCAGTTGTCTTCGCAAGGAGAATTAAATGGTAGCGTTTTTGCGAAGGACTTCTGTTAACCTCGTCTTCTGCAACCATATAAACTTCGCAACCATAAATTGGTTTAACCTTTTTCCCAGTCTCTTTCTCAACCTTTTCGCAAGCATCACAAAGCTCCACGCACCCGCTCATAACACCATGATCAGTCAAAGCTATGGCGGGCATGTCAAGCTCCGCCGCTCGACTCACCATGTCGTGTATGTGAGTTATGCCATCTAGAAGGGAATATTCGGAATGATTGTGGAGATGAACAAACGCCATCTAAATCAAAATCCTAATGAGCATAATAATAACTTGAAGAGCTATCACTGCGACTATCGGACTAAAGTCAATGCGCCCAACTGGAGGGATCAATTTTCTAAACACATTTAGATAAGGTTCGCATATCTTCTCTAAAATCGAATATAAATCAGCGACCCACCCATTCATTTGTGGAATCCAAGACATCAAAACATAGACCACAATAACAATTGTGTAGAGATCGATCAATTTTGTGATAATCATAGTTATCATAAATGGCTTACGCCCCCGCCTTATAACAACCCGTCTGCTCTAACTTGCTTTAACTCGATGTCTGTTATCGCATCTCCGACAGTTATCGAATAGACCTTATTTTCGATTGCATCAACTGCTCCTCCAAGAGCACTCGTTGCGCCAAATGAAAAATCTAAAAATCTGCTGGCTAGCGTGCCGTCGGTTTTCCTAAGATCAATGATAACAACATCACCCTTTTTTAAAGAATCTGTGACGATTTTAGCTTCCTCCATGTTATCTGGATCAATAACAACAACCTGTCTAGGTTTTTGAGAGAAAGTCCTAGCATCCATTTCTTCTCTTTGTTGTCCAGCCTCTTTTTTCATATTTTCTCTAATTTCAGCTGTAGTGATTTCGTGCGCATTTCCAACAGAAATTCTGCTTTGCGTCCTTCCATCAAAATCAATAGTTGGGATTTCTTGGCTTATTGAAGGCGAACCTTGCGGGTCCTCAACTTGCTCCAAAACTCTTTCTGGTTTTTTTTCAGTTGAAGTAAAAAGAGAATCAAGCCCGTGGGAATGGCGCCTCTCTTTCTTGCTTTGTCCATCACGACCCTCTTGATTGCTACTTAGCTTATTATCAACAGAGGGCGCGTCGCCAAGATTGCTTTTATAGTTTATAGCTGGATTTTGTTCTGGGATCGCTTGCTCCTTGTCACTTTGCTCATGTTGTTGTTGATCATTTGCTACTTCTCTTTCAACATCCACAGGATCCATCGCGCTTGTTTCCCTATTAGCAAATTTTTGCTTAGCGTTTTCATATACTTCTCGAATTCCAGCCATTTAAATTTAGCCTCCTCTTTTATAAGAGTAGTGGTTCAAAACTTAAAAATTATTCTACCAAAAAATGCTATATTTGGCTATGCGCTAAAGATAGCTCTGCCAATCCTCACGCATGTGCTACCCGCCGAAATTGCATCTTTCCAATCGTTAGTCATGCCCGCCGAAAGGACAAGCTTTCCTTCCTCTCCCTTTGAAAACTTTTGCTCATTGTCATCAAGAAGTTTTCTCGCATCACTAAAAACTTTAGCTGGGAAAGGCAAATCTGCGTGTTGTTCATCTTGAATTGGCGCCATCGTCATAATTCCAACAACTTCTAAATTTTTCAATTCTTTAATTGAATCAAGAAATGAAGGCAAATCATTTGCATAAATTCCGCCCTTGGACGTCTCTTTTGAAACATTAACTTCAACGAGCACCTTTTGAACTTTCCCGATCTCACGGGCAACACGATCAATCTTTCGGGCATGCTCAAATTTTTCGAGTGAATGAATTAAGTAAGCGTTTGAAACGATGTTCTTAATTTGACGAGATTGAATGTTGCCTATAAAGTGCCACCTTATAGGTTCGTTTATTTCCCGCAGCTCTTGAAAATATGTTGCTTTCTTGACAAGCTCTTCTGGTCTATTTTCTCCAAAATCACGCGCGCCTTGATCAAATGCTTCCTTAACCTCTTCAACTCCAACAGTTTTAGAGACTGCAACCAATCTCACGTCATTCGGGTCTCTCTTAGATGCCTTAGCTTGACCTTCAACCTCTTCCTTTATCTTTTTGAAATTTACTTGCATTCACTAGACTCCAAATGCCAATGCACCATGACGTCCACATTTTCCATCCGTTTTTCTATAACTATAAAACAAATCGTCCTTCTCGTTCGAACAGCATGTGCAAATGCCAAGGTCGCAAATTCGTTCTCTTTGTGCTCCAACTTCGAAAAGCTGGTTATATAAAGCCTTCACCATTGATATATGAGCCTTATCATTCTTCTCATCGCAAGGCGTGTCAACTACCTCTTCTCCAAACTCACTGACAAAATCACCTTTAACTTCGCTTCCAACTTCAAAACAACAACTTCTAATGTGAGGGCCAATATAAACATTAATCTCTGAAGCGTCTTCATTAGTTTGCTCTAGCAATTGCGAATAAGCCTTTTGCGTAATTTTATTAACAACGCCCCTCCAACCTGCGTGCACAACCGCAAAAGCTCCCGATGAAGTTACCATGATAACAGGAACACAATCTGCAAAACAAAGCAGGGGGCAAACTTGTTTTACTTTGCAATCGCAAACAACCCCATCAGCCTCAATCTCTTTATCCTTAATGTCAAAAGCATCCTGCCTAGTTTTAATGACAATTAAGTCATCTTTGTGCACTTGTTTTGGATTAATAATTATCGGGTGACTATTAAACTTTGCGCTCTCTTCACTTAAAACGCTAACAAACTTTTCTCTGTTTTTTTCTACACGCTGAGCGTCGTCTCCGACCCTGTTCCCAAGATTTAGTGACGAAAATTCTTTTTCGCTAAAGCCGCCTAACTTTCCAACGAAAGCGATCTTGACGCCGTTTTGCGCAAAAAGCGAGTCATCTGTAAAATAAACGACCCCGTCTTTGTCATGTCTTAAAAGGGTTGGAAAATCTAGTTTCGTTTTCAATTTAGGCTCGACTCAAAATTTTTAGGCCGCTTTAGCTGCGTTTTGTGTCACTTTTCTTATTCCGCTAATTTTGTTAAAACACAAAACAGCAACAACAATTATCACAACGCCAACTCCCAAAGCAAGCCATGGGTTCTTCGTCAATCCTGCCACCAAATAACTAACAACGCACGTGCCAGCTACCGTCGTTGCATATGGGATTTGCGTTGCAACGTGGCGCAAGTGATTACATTGCGCGCCCGTTGAAGAAAGGATCGTTGTGTCAGAAATTGGCGAGACGTGGTCTCCATAAACAGCACCAGCCAAAGTTGCTCCAACAGCAACTAAGAACAACGGATCTGCTGCATCATAAACTCCAACAACGATTGGAACGATCAAAGCAATAGTTCCCCAAGAAGTTCCCATTGCAAATCCAATTGCGCAACTCACTAAGAAAAGACAAATAGGCAACAATTCTAGGCTGGCTCCAATGTTGTTTAAGAAAGTGGCAACAAATTCGCCCGTTCCAAGCATATATCGACAACATCCGCCGAGGCTCCATGCCAAAACGAGAATCATTATGGCGCCCACCATTGAACGCACGCCTTCGCTGACACCTTGAACGAATATGTCTAGGCTCATCAATTTTCTAGGCAAAAACATTATTAACGCAACGATCAGGGCAACAAACGCGCCGATGCAAAGACCATCGGTTGGGCTTTCCCCTAGCGCCTCAGAAAATTCAACACCCTCAAAATATCCACCGACGTAAAGCATTCCTAATATTGA
>CAVAIA010000035.1:0-5521 GCA_963588595.1 bacterium
TTGGATGTCGCAATTGCGTTCAAGCTTGCCCATTTGGAGCTGTTGAAGTTGTTCCAACAGAAAAAACAGAAACTCTTGGCGGGTTAACTGTCGAAGGAACTAAAAAGTCGTTCCTCATTAAATGTGATCTTTGCTATGACAGACCTAATGGACCTGCGTGCGTTGAGGCTTGCCCAACGAAGGCTCTTCGACTTGTTGACAAAGTTGAGATCGAGGCAGACACGGTTATGAAAAGAAGAGCGGAATTAAATAACACTGCTCCAATAGCAGACGCTGGAATTTTTGAGTTAGTGCGTTGCTTTGCTGAGTTAAATGATGAAGCCAGATCAAGTCTTGTTGCGCGGGCGAGCGAACTTGCAGATAAAGATGATGTTGGCAGCGGAGCAATTGATTTGATTCGTCAACAAGGCAAAGATGCGTTTCCAGTATCTGCAAACATCAATTACTTGATTAATAAGTTTGCAAAACTTGCAGATGACGGAAGGCAGCAAGTTGTTGAGTTTGCAAGAGAGCTAAGTGGCATAGTTTCGAAAGAGGGATAAAAGCTGTGTCTTGGTTTAAATGTGACATAAACAAATCTTTCGCAAACAAAGTAGTTTGTGGTCAATAGGGAAAGAGGGGATGAATATGACAGAGAAGCACATGGTGGTTTGTCCATATTGTGGAACTGGTTGTAAGTTTAACCTGATTGTTGAAGGGGATCAAGTTGTTGGTGCTGAGCCTCTAAACGGTTTGACAAACGATGGCTTTTTGTGCCTTAAAGGATGGCATGGATATGATTTCATTAATGACACTGGAATTTTAACTCCAAGAATTCTCCATCCAATGATTAGAGAAAAGCGCGGCGGCGAGTTTAAGCGTGTAACTTGGGATGAGGCGCTTGACTTTGTTGCAGCCAAACTTAATGAGACAAAAGAGAAATATGGTCCTGACTCAATTTATGTAACAGGGTCTTCTAGAGGAACAGGCAACGAGTCGAACCTAGTTATGCAAAAGTTTGCTCGTGCTTGCATTGGAACAAATAACATCGACAATTGCGCACGCACTTGACATGGGCCAACTGTCTTCGGTCTTATGGAGACACTCGGTGCTGGTTCAATGAGTTGTGGTGTTCCAGGAATGGAGGATGCTGGTTGTTTGTTCTTGTTTGGATATAACCCAAACACCTCCCACCCACTAGTTGCTCGCAGAGTTTTGCGCGCTAAGGAAAAGGGAGCAAAGATTATTGTTGCTGACCCTCGCGTTATTGAAACTTCAAGAATTGCTGATATTTATCTTCCAATCAAGGCTGGAACTAATATCGCTTTCTTAAACGCTTTTGCTAACTCAATTGTCACTCAAGGATTGGTTGACAAAGAGTTTGTTGATGAACACACTGAAGGTTGGGACGATTGGTGGGAAAACGTTAAGGAATACACTCCTGAAAACACCGCCGAACTCACAGGTTGCAATCCTGAGGATGTTCATGCAGCAGCTCGCATGTACGCAACAGCCGAGCCTTCTTCGATTCTTTGTTGGGGGATGGGTGTTTGCCAACATTTGCAAAACGTTGAAGCTGTCAGAATGTGCGCAGCTATCGCTTGCATCACTCATCAAATTGGAAAACCAAATTCAGGAGTTGCCCCTGTTCGTGGTCAAAACAACGTTCAAGGTGCTTGTGATATGGGAGCTTTGCCTAATATGTTCCCTGGATATCAAAAGGTAACTGATCCAGAAATAAGAGCTAAATTTGAAAAACATTGGGGGTTGGAGCCTGGAACGCTCCCAGCTAACCCAGGATATAAGGTAACAGACCTTCCTCACTTGATGCATGAGGGCAAGATAAAGGCCTACTATATCATGGGTGAAGATCCTCTTCAAACAGAGCCTGACGCTCAAGTTTATAAAGAGCGTCTAAAGGAACTTGATATATTTATCGTTCAAGATATATTTATGACTCAAACTGCTGCAGAAGCTGATGTTTTACTGCCAGCAACAAGTTGGGGCGAGCATGAAGGCGTTTTCTCTGCATGCGACAGAACCTTCCAACGTTTCACGACTGCTGTTCCAATTAAGGGAGAATGCAGGCATGACTGGGATATTATTGCTGATCTTTCAACTAGGATGGGATATCCAATGCACTTCGAGAACACCCAACAAATTTGGGATGAAGAGTGCAGGGCTGTTTGGGCAGGCGCTGCTGGTGCAACATATGAAAAGATGGAAGGCGTGGGTCATGCTCAATGGCCATGCCCAACTCTAGAGCATCCGGGAACTCCTGACCTTTTCTTGGGCGGAAAGTTTACGACTGCAAGTGGTAAGGCGCAACTCATGAGTTGCAAGTGGGTTCCACCAACAGAGCCAGTTGACGAGGAATATCCAATAGTGCTCACAACTGTAAGAGAGGTTGGGCATTATTCTTGCCGCTCAATGACAGGAAATTGCAAGGTTTTAGCGGCTCTTGCTGATGAACCAGGATATTGCCAAATTAGCCCTCAAGACGCAGAGAAATATGGCATAAAGGATCAAGAGCTTATGTATATATTTTCTCGCAGAGGAAAGGTTATAACACGTGCAAGCGTTGATGAGCGTGTCTTTCCAGGGGCTGTTTATATGACTTATCAATGGTGGATTGGTAAATGTAACGATCTAACTATTGATCACGTTGATGATAATTCACATACGCCTGAGGATAAATATTGTGCAGTTAATTTGGAGGCGATTGAAGATCAAGCGTGGGCAGAAAGGCATTTAAACGAGGTTTACTCGAACATGAAAGCTCGTCTTGCTAAGCTAGCGGAGCCACAAAATGTCGCCGTTTAGCGTAAAAGTGTTTTGGATGGGTTTGAAGTGCGAGTAAAATTGTTTATATAAGTTTTGTAAGATTTTAAGAGTGAGGAATTGGTTATGAATTCATTCATATCGATTAATCCAGACAGATGCATTGGATGTGGAACGTGCCAAGCGGCATGTTCTGCTGGGCATGCAGGTGTTGGCGAACAAGCTCAACCAAGGCTCTCTGTTGTTTTTACAAAAGAGGTCACGGCTTCTATCACATGCCATCATTGTGAGGCAGCTCCATGCTTGGCTGTTTGCCCAGTCAATGCAATCGAGCATAAGGGTGATAGAATTTCTGTCGATGAGCAAGCTTGCATAGGGTGTAAGCTTTGCGCTTGCGTTTGTCCTTTTGGCGCGATTCATCCATCGGGAACTAACATCGACGGTGTTTCAGGCATGGCGCAATTCACGCCAAACATGCCTGAGTCGACTTCATCGATGCTTAAGTGGGAAATCGGTGTCCCAACAGTTGCAGTTAAGTGCGATCTTTGTGAATACGACGAAAATGGACCTCGTTGCGTTCGAGTTTGCCCAACTATGGCTTTGAAGTATGAAACTCCTTTTGAACAATCTGCAAAGAAGACACGTAAGATGAAAGCAGAATCTCTCGTTACTGAGGCGATTGTTGCTCCGAACTCGTCTATAAGAAGACCGGAGGTGAAATAAATGGCAGAACTTAATAAAGACGGTCAGCTAAGACGTGGGGAGTCCCACATAAAGGCTTTGTCTTCTGCTATAGAGGGGTCTGTTCTTGATTATTCTTGGCAAACTGAGGATCAAGTGACAGTTGATGTCCCAACGCAGAAGCTTCCTGAGTGTGTTGAATTTATGTATTATGAGCGCGGTGGATGGATTCCTGACATGGTTGTGGCTGATGAGCGCCACATTGACGGATCTTTTAAGCTCTATTATCTAATGAGCATGGAAGAGGAAGATAAGTGCTACTTAACAGTTCGCACAAAAGTCGATCCTGTCACTAAAGAATTTCCTTCTGTGACGCCAAAAGTTCCAGCTTGTGTTTGGTCTGAGAGAGAAGCCTATGACATGATGGGGCTAAAAGCTGTCGGTCTTCCTGATGCAAGAAGATTGGTTTTGCCAGACGATTGGCCAGACGGACTTTTCCCTCTCCTTAAGGATTCTATGGATTACCGCCACAGACCAGAGATAGCAACAGATGTTGAAAATTATGAATTTTTAGACGAGTCTGGAGTTCATGATCCAACGGAAATTCCAATGGGTCCTTTACATATAACTTCAGATGAACCAGGTCACTTTAGACTCTTTTGCGAAGGCGAGGACATAGTTGATGCAGACTATCGTCTTTTCTATGTGCACCGCGGGATGGAAAAAGTTGCAGAATCTCGCCTAACTTATGATCAAATTCCTTTCTTGTCTGATCGTATTTGCGGAATTTGCGGTTTTGCTCATTCTGTCGCCTATGTTCAAACGATAGAAAACGCACTTGGTATTCAAATTCCAAAGCGTGCTGAATATTTAAGAGGTATCTTCTTGGAGGTTGAGCGTTTGCATTCTCACTTGCTCAATCTTGGTTTAGTTTGCCACTATTGCGGCTTTGACACAGGCTTTATGCATTTCTTTAGGGTCAGAGAAAAAGCGATGGATCTAGCTCAACTTTTGACTGGAACAAGAAAGACTTATGGGATGAACCTTATAGGTGGAGTTAGAAGAGATATACTTGATGAACATAGGAAGGAGACGTTGCGCTTAGTTTCAGAACTTCGCGAGGATGTTACCCGCCTTGTTGATATGTTGACTTCGACTCGAAATTTTGTTTCAAGAACTAAAGGCGTTGGTCATCTAGACAGAAAAGTTTGTCGCGATTATTCTCCAGTAGGACCAATGGTTCGCGGTTCTGGCTTTGCGAGAGACGTTCGTTTTGATCATCCATATGCAGGATACAAATACCTTGAGGGCTTGAGTGCTCAAAGTGCGCAAACATGCGACGTAATGGGAAGAACACAAGTGAGAATTGCAGAATTTTTAGACTCTATCACCATGATTGAGCAATGGATTAACAATCTTCCAACGGGACCGATCCTGACATCAGATTTTAAGTATGTTCCTCAAAAGTATGCGATGGGATTTACTGAGGCTCCAAGAGGAGAGGATATGCATTGGTCGATGACTGGCAATAATCAAAAGGTTTATAGATGGAGAGCTAAAGCGGCAACTTATTCAAATTGGCCAGTTTTGAGATATGCGCTTCAAGGAAACACTGTTTCTGACGCAGCAGTTATCATCGGTTCGATGGATCCTTGCTATTCTTGCACAGACCGCGTTACTGTGTGCGATATCAAAACGCATAAAGAAAAGACAATTTCAACGCAACAGCTCAAAGATTATGCTGTTAATCGTAAGCATTCGCCATTAAAAGATTAGGAAAAGAGGGCGGTGAAAAGATGAGTTTTAGGAATTTATTCAAAGAAATTCGAAGAGCAGGTAACTCTACAATTGCCTATCCTGCTGAGCCGCTGGATTTGCCTGATGGCTATCGTGGCAAGCCTGAGCACAACGAGTCTGCTTGTATTGCTTGCGGTGCTTGCGCAATTGCATGTCCGCCGAACGCTATAACAATGGAACTCGACGAGAATTCTGAGAATATAGTTTGGGACATATGCTATGGTCGTTGCATTTTTTGCGGAAGATGTCATGAAGTTTGCCCTGTGCACGCAATTGAGCTGAC
>CAVAIA010000036.1:0-6486 GCA_963588595.1 bacterium
ATGGAGGCTTTGGGCTACAACGACCTTTGGTATGGATGGGATATGAATAAATATCTGCCTTCTTACGTGAGTCCAACAGAAGTTTTTGACGGAGCTATGATTTCGGGATCATTTATGCCTGCATCATCGAAATGGTCAACATACGAAATGCAAAACTTCCCAACTCTTAAAGAGCTCATGAAACACGATGGCAAAGAGTTCAACTTTGTTGGCGTTATTATGTCCAACCTAAACGTTGCTCTTGAGCAAAAAGAAAGAAGCGCGATCATGGTTCGCAACATGGCGCTAAATCTTGGTGCTGATTATGGTCTAGTTACTGAGGAAGGGTATGGAAACCCAGATGCTGACTATGTCCGTTGCCAAGTTATTTTGGAAGACGCAGGCATTCCTGTTGTTGGCGTTTCTAACGAGTCTGTTGGTCGTGACGGCTTCGGTCAGCCACTTGTCACCCTCGATGAAAAAATGAACGCTAACGTCTCAACAGGAAACGTTGGTGAGCTAACAGAACTTCCAGCATGCAAAATTGTCATTGGCAACTTAGAGGCAATGAACAGAGATGGCATGAGCGGTTCTTGGGGCTACGACGAGATTTTAGGCAAGTCAGCACGCGATGATGGCTCCATCATTATGGAAGACAACAATTGGTTTTGCGGAGACCATATCTCTGGCTTCTGTGTCAAAACCATGAAAGAAGTTTAGGAGGTAAGTCATGACTAAGAAAGTAGTTGTTTACCTTAACCAATTCTTTGGCGGAAAAGGTGGAGAAGACACCGCAGATTATGAGCCAGAACTACTAGAGGGCACAGTTGGACCTTCGATGGCTATGAATGCACAATTGCAAGACGCAGAAGTCACTCACACTCTAATTTGTGGCGATAACTTTATGGGTTCGAACACCGATGAAGCTCTTGCTCGCATCGAAGAAATGCTTAAAGGCATCGAGTTTGACATGCTTTTAGCAGGTCCTGCATTCCAAGCTGGTCGTTATGGCGTTGCTTGCGGAAATGTTTGCAAACTTGTTGGCGAAAAGTTCGGCGTTCCTTGCATCACTTCAATGCACGTGGAAAATCCAGGCGTTGACATGTTCAAAGCAGATTGCTACATCATGGACGGTCACAACGCAGCTGCTCAAATGAGAAAAGACGTTCCTGCAATGACAAACTTTGCAAATCGTCTTTTGGCTGGAGAGCCAACTCGCGGTTGCGAGATTGAGGGATATTTCCCAAGAGGATGCCGTCATGAAGTTTATCTTGAGGATGTCTATGAGAACACGGCAGCTTACCGTGGCGTTGATATGCTTATCAAGAAAATTAAGGGTGAAGATTATCAAACAGAGCTCGTCATTCCTAAGAAGGATCTCGTTCCGATCGCTCCTGCAATCAAAGATCTTTCTGAAGCAACAATCGTCCTTTGCACAACAGGCGGAATCGTTCCAGTTGACAACCCTGACAGAATTCAATCAGCTTCTGCTACTCGTTGGGGACGCTATAACGTCGCTGGTCTCGACAAACTTCCAAACCGTGCAGAAAACGGCTACAAAACGATTCACGCTGGATATGACCCAGCAGCAGCGGATGCTTGCCCTGACGTTTGCACACCAATCGACGCACTTCGTCAATATGAAAAAGAAGGAAAGATTGGAAAGCTTGATGATTGGTTCTACACAACTGTTGGAACTGGCACGACAGAGTCTGAGGCAGCACGCATGGCGCAAGAAATGCTTCCATACTTTGAGGAAGAGGGCGTCGACGGCATAATTATGACCTCCACTTGAGGCACTTGCACTCGTTGCGGTGCAACGATGGTTAAAGAGTATGAAAAAGCAGGTTATCCTGTCGTTCATATGTGCAACTTAGTTCCTGTTGCTATGACTGTTGGAGCAAACAGAATCGTTCCAACAATCTCAATTCCTTACCCTCTTGGAGATCCAGAGACGCCAGTCGAGGAGCAATATAAATTGCGTTATTCTCGCGTTGGAACTGCTTTGGATGCTCTTGCAACAGAATGTGAGGAGCAAACGGTCTTTAAGGTTAAGATCTAAGGAAGAGCCTATCCTTGAAGCATTCAAATATAAAAGCCCTCTTAATCGGGGGCTTTTATTTTGATTTAAAATTTATTGATTAAATTTCGATCTTTATTTTCTAACCACGCTTAATTTAAGTTCAATTAACGTTCTACATGCAAAAACAAAGATCGAAATAAAATTGAAAAGTTAATTTTTTAAACAAGAGTTCTTATAAAATATATTAGTCATAATATTTGTCAAAAGGAGCAAGCAAATTGGGAAGAACAAAATACACACCAGCAGAGCGAGACAAAATTGTTGTTATGTTCATTTCTGCTGCGCGCGAAATTGTTGAAACTGAGGGTCTTAACGGCATAACCGTTAGAAAAGTTGCTGATCTTGCTGGATGCAACTCCTCTTTGCTCTATTTTTATTTCAACGACGTTGATGAGCTTATAACCATGGCATCTATGAGCTATCTTGAGAAATACACAAAAACTCTCGTTGCCGACCTTAAAAAACTTGATAACGACTATGACATTTTCATGCACACATGGGAAGTCTTTACTGTTTACACGCTTAATAATCCAGAAATCTTTAACCAAATATTTTTCTGCGAACACAAAGTTCCTCTTGAGAACATGATTAAGGAATATTACCGCCTCTTTCCAGCGCAACTTGAAACTGTTGGGCAAAACGTCAAGGACATGCTCTACCAAGGAAGCCTTGAACAAAGGAATTTGGATGTCCTTAAACCTTTAGCTGCTAGCGGAATGATAAAGGCAGAAAATCTCGACATGATAAACGAGCTAATGCTAAGTTACTTTCATGAAATATTGCGCAAAAGAATGAATAGCGATGGCGGAATGATTGAAAGCGAGCAAATGAGAAGCAAATTCATTGAAGTCATTAAATATCTAATATCTAAAGAAAAAGCTGCTTAGCTTCTTTAGTTAAAGAATTTTTTAGAATTCACAAATTTTATGAATTAGAGTCTCGAAGCTCACCCCTCGCTCTTTAAAATGAGGCTGCTTTGAGCTTACTATCATTGCGTCATGAACGAAGTCACCCGCAAACGAAACGCTATTAGCAAGACTTTTGCCTTTCATTATGCCGCCAAGAACGCAAGATGCATAAACATCACCTGTGCCATGGAGCATGTAGTCCACATATTCATTGTTAAGCTCCACTATGCCATCAACGCTTTGGCCTCCAACGAAGTTTCTTATTTTGTTATCGCCTGCCCTCTTGACGCCTTTTAAAACAACATTTTTGGCTCCGAGCTCTAAGAGCGCTTCAACTTTTTTATGAGCTTCACCATCACTTATATCTGTCCCTTGCCATTCATCTTCGATCGGCTCTCCCAAAATTATCGCAGCCTCAGTCAAATTAGGAGTTAAAACATCAGCTTTCGTTGCTAAATCGATCATCGCCTCGCAAAGTTCAGGAGTATACGTTGGATAAACTTTTCCATGATCGGCCATAACAGGGTCAACAAACTTTATTGCAGCCGGGAACTTTTTATAAACGCTCTTAATTATTTCAACTTGTTTTGCATCGCCTAAAAACCCTGAGTAAATCGCATCAATCTCGATGTCAATACCATCCCACGCATGAAGATAGGGATCGAGCGCTTCGGTTGTGTCATACATATACCATCCTGGATATGCAGTGTGAGATGAGAAGATTCCCGTTGGAACAGGGCAAACGTCACACCCAGCGGCGCTTAAAACTGGAATTGCAACTCCCAAAGAACACTTTCCATAACCACATAAATCATGGATTGCGCACACTCTCGGGATGTAGTCATCATCACGGGTGTATATCGACTTGTTAGTTATTTCATTCATCATCTTGTTCCTCGTCAAATTCTTGAGCCTCTTTTTCAGCAAGGGCAGCTTGCTTAGCTTTAAGAGCTTTCTTTGCTTTTCTCTCCATTATCGCGCAAGCAATAATGCTGACCAAAATTGCCACTCCAATGAGGATGGCAACTCCCTCGAATGTCTCGAACACAAAATGAAAAATATCAAAAAATGTTTGCTCCATTTATTCCTTGCTCCATTCAATTTAGTGAGCTCGCCAAACTTTCATTAAAGACGCATAAAGCTTGTTTTATAGCTCTAAGTGTTTCGATATCATCATAATAGTTAAGTTCTATTCTTGCAAGGTTGCCGCTTAAATTTTGGGTCGTCGCAAGAAATTTTATCTCTTTATCTATATCGTTTAATCCTCGCTTTGAAAGGGAAACCTCGCTTAAAATGCAATGCTCAAAAATATGAGGCAACGAAGTCGTTTTTATGCAATCACCAAATAACTTTCCGTGAGAATTAATGCACTTTTGCTTTTCTATTCCTGGATAACTTTGCAATATCAAATCGCAAAATCGATCTCTATCAAGAAACGCTTGGTCACCTTCAACTTTAAGAAGGATTAAACAACGTTCACGAGAAAAATTAATTTTGTCTATTTTTAAGCTTATCGCCAATTTCTAAAAGGTGAAGCTCTATGCAACTTTTTTAAGCCTAACAATTTTATCAATTGGGAGGCTAGAATCCAAAAAGCCTGCACTAGAAGAGCTTAATTTTCCATTAAATAAAGACTTAAAAAAGTCATCCATATCAAGAGAAAAGGAAGAGAAAAAGTCCAAGTTCTCATCAATTATTAAAAGCTCTGTTCTGTCTTGTGAAAAAACGTAGTGAGAAGATCCTGTCTTTGAATCTAATTTAAGATCGAGCGACTTCTTAGAATCATCCAAAGTATATGCACAAATTATGTCGTCTGTCAGCTTAATTTTCTCGCTTGTTACCTCAACAACCGAGCTTGACCCTTCTTTTTGCCATTTCCCAACTATGTCTGAAGAGTCATCGACGAACCACCATCTTTGAGCGCATACGACAATGCAAAATGCAATTATTAGAAGAGCGATTATAACCGCAATTGAGCCAATTATCTTTTTTACTTTAGACAATCTAAAAGATTAAGATGAAGCTAATCTAGCCTCTCGATTTTTTCTAAGCCACCCATGTAAGGGACTAAAACCTCAGGAACGTTAACACTTCCATCTTCGTTTTGATAATTTTCTAGGATGGCTGCCATCGTTCGACCAACCGCAAGTCCGCTTCCATTTAAAGTGTAGCAAAGACGACTACCTTTAAACTTGTCAGGATCCTTATAGCGAATTCCAGCTCTACGGGCTTGAAAATCTGTGCAACAAGAGCAACTTGAAATTTCTTTGTAATTTTTGTAGCTTGGCATCCAAACTTCAACGTCATAAGTTTTTGCAGCTGAAAAGCCGATGTCGCCCGTGCATAGCGTTATCACTCTATAAGGCAACTTTAGCAATTGCAAAATGTTTTCTGCATCTGCAGTCATTTTCTCAAGTTCGTCAAATCCATCTTCTGGGGTTGTCACTTTCACCATTTCAACCTTGCTAAATTGATGAACGCGAATGATTCCTCGAGTGTCTCTGCCAGCGCTGCCCGCTTCCTCCCTAAAGCAAGGGGTGAAAGCGCAATATTTCTTAGGTAATTGATCGACTAAAAGAGTTTCTTGAGCATGCAAGTTTGTCAATTGAACCTCAGCAGTTGGGATAAGATACATCCCTTCAGTCGTAGTTTTGTAGAGGTCGTCCTCAAACTTAGGCAATTGCGCTGTCCCAGTTAAAGTTGTTTTGTTGGCAAGCGCTGGAACCCACCACTCTTTATATCCCCTTGAAACGTGAGTGTCGAGCATAAACGCGATTAACGCTCTTTCAAGGCGCGCGCCTGCTCCCCCTAGAACATAAAAGCGGCTTCCAGAAATTTTGACACCTCTATCGAAGTCGATAATGTCAAGGTCAGTCCCAAGATCCCAATGCGGCTTATCTTCGAAGTCAAACTCACGAGGAGTTCCCCATCTCCTGACTTCAACGTTGTCGTTTTCGTCTTCCCCAACAGGGACATCTTCAGCTGGCATATTTGGCACATGCATCAAAAGGTCAACGATATCATCGTCCACTTCCTCGCGCTTCTTTGTTAAACCTTCGAGTTTTTCGTTTATCAATCGAACGGACTCTTTCATGCTCTCAGCCTCATCCGCCTTGCCGTTCTTCATCAATTCGCCAATTTTTTTTGAATTAGCATTTCTCTCGGCTTGCATTTTCTCTTCTTCTCCTATAAGCTCGCGCCTCTTGGAGTCAAGCTCGAGAAACCTTTTGGCATCAAATTCAGCTTTCCTATTTTTCATAGCTGTTGAAACAGCATCGACGTTTTCACGAACAAATTTTAGATCTAACATGAAATCTCCTAGGTTAAAAGCATAATTTTTACTAATTTATATTATCACAAGGGGTCTTATCACTTTTGTTAAATGGGCAACGCCATTGAATTTAGACCAGCATCCTCAGGCAAATCGAAAACGATGTTAGCGCATTGGACCGCTTGACCCGCAGCTCCTTTAATCAAATTATCGATAGCGCAAATCGCGATAACATAACCCTTTTC